>URGL01000022.1 GCA_900547405.1 uncultured Eubacteriales bacterium | reverse complement strand
CCCTCTCCTGGGAGAGGGTGGCAGGGCGAAGCCCTGACGGGTGTGGGGCGGTACCAGGTCAGACACCGTACCGCCCCTCATCCGGCCCTGCGGGGCCACCTTCCCCCCAGGGGAAGGTAGGAGAATATTGTAAGGAGTTGTTCCCATGATTTCGTCTGCTGTCATCCTGAGTGCCCTGGAACTGGGCTGCATTTACGCCCTGGTTGCCCTGGCCCTGTACCTGAGCTACCGGACGCTGAATATTGCCGATATGACCACCGACGGGGCCTTTACTCTGGGCTGCGCCGTGTCCGCCACCCTGGCCGTGGCTGGGCATCCCATTCTGGCCATTCCCGCCGCCATGATCGCCGGAGCTCTGGCGGGCTTTGTCACCGCCTTTTTGCAGACGAAGATGAAGATCCCCTCCATTCTTGCCGGTATCATCACCAATACGGGGCTCTACACCGTGAATCTGGCGGTGATGGGCTTCTCCTCCAATGTGAATATGCTGAAATCCGCCACGGTGTTCACCATGGTAAAGCCCCTGCTGGGAACTTTTTACCGCCTGATCCCCGGGGCGCTGATTGCCGCCCTGGCGGCGCTGCTTCTGATCGCCTTCCTGAGGACCCGGCTGGGCCTGTCCATCCGGGCCACCGGCGACAACCCGGATATGGTCCGGGCCAGCTCCATCAATACCGCCTTTACCATCACCGTGGGCCTGTGCGTTGCCAATGCCCTGACGGCTCTGTCCGGGGCGGTGCTGGCCCAGTACCAGCGGACGGCGGACATCAACCTGGGCACCGGCATGGTCATCATCGGCCTGGCCTCTCTCATCATCGGCGACACCCTGACCCCCAAGGGACGGGTCCACACCAAGATCCTGGGAGCCCTGGCGGGCTCCGTCATCTACCGGTTCATCATTGCCATTGCCCTGCGGCTGGACCTGCCCAGCGAATGCCTGAAGCTGATCTCCGCCGTGATCGTGGCCCTGGCCATTGGCCTGCCTGCCCTGGGGGGCGAGAAGAAAGGAGTGGCGTAACATGCTGACTCTGACAAATATTCAAAAAACCTTCGGCATCGGCACTGTCAACGAGAAAGCAGCCCTGCGGGGCATCGATCTCCACCTGGATGCCGGGGACTTTGTCACCGTTCTGGGCTCCAACGGGGCGGGGAAATCCACCCTCTTCGGTGCCATTGCCGGAGCCTTCCGGCTGGATTCCGGCACCGTTGTGCTGGACGGCCAGGACATTACCCTCCTGCCGGACTACAAGCGCAGCAAGGTCATTGGCAGGCTCTTTCAGGACCCCCTCCGGGGCACCGCTCCCAGCATGACCATTGAGGAAAATATGGCCCTGGCCTACCTGCGGGCCTCCCACAGCCGGTCCCCCTTCTCCCACATTACAGCCGCCGACCGGAGGGAGTTCCGGGAGAAGCTCTCCATGCTGGGCCTGGGCCTGGAGAACCGGATGGACCACCCGGTGGGCCTCCTCTCCGGCGGTCAGCGTCAGGCCCTGACCCTGCTGATGGCCACCCTGGTCACGCCGAAGCTGCTGCTGCTGGACGAGCACACCGCCGCCCTGGACCCGGCCACCGCGGAGAAGGTCCTGGGCCTGACCCGGCAGATCGTGGCGGAGAATCACATCACCTGCATGATGATCACCCACAATATCCCCTCGGCCCTGAGCCTTGGCAACCGGACCATTATGATGAGCGACGGCAGGATCGTTATGGAGCTGGAGGGAGACAGACGGAAAAACATGACCACCGAGGAGCTTCTGAAGGCCTTCCGTGTGGAAACCGACCGGATGCTCTTCAGCGCGGAATAAGCCCTGGGGGCTGTCTCACCGAGGACTCAGATGGGTCACTGGTTCGCAATGACATTAGCAAAATAACCGGCTCTATTTTGCTCCAAAAACAATTGACGAAGATTCCTTCGGCTGGTATAGTAATGTCATAAGCAAGAAGACGGAAGGAGGAACAGACATGGGCTTTTTTGCTTATATGTGGGTCGGGCTTCTGATCCTATTCCTGGTTCTGGAGGGCTCCACTGTGGCGCTGGTGTCTCTGTGGTTTGCCGTTGGCAGTCTGGCCGCCATCGTGGCGGCGCTGCTAGGAGCATCCCTGGGGGTGCAGGTGGGGATCTTCCTGGCGGTGTCCGGGGTGCTGCTGGCGCTGCTGCGGCCCTTCCTGAAAAGGTACATTGCTCCATCCATTCAGAAAACCAATGCGGATTCCCTGATTGGGAAATGCTGTCCGGTGACGGATGCCATCTGCAACCTGGAATCCCGGGGGCAGGTAAAGATCGGCGGCATGGTATGGAGCGCCCGCAGTGAAAGCGGCGCGGATATTCCCGAAGGCACCGTCGTAAAGGTCCGGCGGATAGAGGGCGTCAAGCTCATTGTCTCTCCGGTCCCCGTTCCCGAAACCGTATAATCTAAGGAGGAAAAAATATGGGTCTCGTTATTTTAATTCTGGTTGTTCTCGCGTTTTTGATCCTGATTACCAACATTGCCGTGGTTCAGCAGTCCCGGGCCTACGTGGTGGAGCGGCTGGGTGCCTTCCACTCCGTCTGGGGCGTGGGTATGCACTTCAAGGTCCCCTTCATCGACCGCGTCGCCCGGAAGGTGAGCCTGAAGGAGCAGGTCCTGGACTATCCCCCTCAGCCCGTTATCACCAAGGATAACGTGACCATGCAGATCGACACCGTGGTCTACTTCCAGATCACGGACCCCAAGCTCTACTGCTACGGCGTGGAGCAGCCCATGATGGCCATGGAGACCCTGACTGCCACCACCCTGCGGAACATCATCGGTGACCTGGAGCTGGACCAGACCCTGACCTCCCGGGACGTGATCAATACCCGTATGCGGGCCATTCTGGACGATGCCACGGACCCCTGGGGCATCAAGGTCAACCGGGTGGAGCTGAAAAACATCCTGCCTCCCGCCGACATCCAGAACTCCATGGAGAAGCAGATGAAGGCCGAGCGTGACCGCCGTCAGTCCATCCTTCAGGCCGAGGGCCAGAAGAAGTCCGCCATCCTCATTGCCGAAGGCGAAAAGGAGTCCGCCATTCTGAAGGCTGACGCCGAGAAACAGGCCGCCATCCTGAAGGCTGAGGCCGAAAAGCAGGCCGCCATCCTCCGGGCCGACGGCGAGGCCCAGGCCATCCGCTCCGTCCAGCAGGCCCTGGCGGATTCCCTGGAAATGCTGAACGAGAAGGCCCCCAACGACAATGTCCTGAAGCTGAAGGCCATCGAGGCCATGCAGAAGGTCGCCGACGGTCAGGCCACCAAGATCATCATCCCCTCCGAGATGCAGGGCCTGGTAGGCCTGGCCCAGGGCATTACGGAAAGCGTGAAGAAGTAATAAGCCTAGCCCCCGCCCTCCCGGCGGGGGCTTTCATGCCCTCTCCTGCTTGGAGAGGGTGGCACGGCGAAGCCGTGACGGGTGTGGAGGGGGCCCCACCGATCACGAATAGTGTCCGACAAATTGGAACTGTCTCCCACCCGCGTAGGGGGCGATGCCCACATCGCCCCGAGACCTTACGGGTGGAACTGGCAAATACAAACGCAGCACCCAACCGTCGAACCCTCGGGCCGATGTGGGCATCGGCCCCTACGCGAACGGAAAGGCACTACCATTCAACCAAGCCCGTTCGGGCATTTCAGGGTCCCCTCCACACCCCGGCCTGCGGGCCACCCCTCTCCAAGCAGGAGAGGGCAGGGAATCAGACACTCAGATCCTTCTTGCCCGAAAGCTTGAAGAACAGCAGCAGGGACACGATGGAGCTCAGGGTCAGAATGGTGGAGTAGGCCGCGGCATTGCCGAAGTTGCTGCGGATGACCTCCGAATAGATGGCAACTGTCAGCGTCATGGTCTTGCTGGTGTAGAGAATCACAGAGGAGCTCAGTTCGCTGATCAGGGTGATCCAGCTCATAATGGCGCCGGAAAGAACACCGGGGAGCATCATAGGGATGGTCACCTGTAAGAAGGTCTTCATCTGGGAAGCACCCAGGGAGATGGAGGCCTCCTCGATGCTGGGGCTGATCTGGCCGATGATGGCCGTACTGGACCGGATGGTATAGGGCATTCTCCGGATGGACAGGGAGATGATGATGATCAGTGCCGTACCGCCCAGCAGGAAGGGCGGGCCATTGAAGGCGTAGAGGAAGGAAATGCCCAGCACGGATCCGGGGATGATGTAGGGGAACATGGTCAGCACATCCAGGATCGATGTCAGCGCGCTGCGCTTGCGGACGCTGAGGTAGGAGATGAGGATGCCGCAGACCACAACGATCACAATGGCCGTCAAGCCGAACAGGTAGCTATTGGTAATGGCAACCGTGTTGCCCTTGGCGAAAATATTCCTGTAGTTGTCAAGGGTGAATTCTCCTGTAAAGAGGGACCCGTTGATGGTGCCGATGAAGGAGGTGACCAGCACGGTGATCTGTGGCAGCGCCGCCACAAGGGCAATGAGGTACACCGCAAGATACACGCATACCTTTCGCCAGCCTTTGGCTGTCCCCGGCTCCATGGGCTTCAGGGCCGTCATGGAGTAGGAGAACTTTCTGCCCAGCAGCTGCTGGATAAAGAAGAACATCAGAGCGATGACAATGACAATGAGGCACATGGTGGCGGCAAAGCCATCGTTGGTGCCGACCTCGCCCATAAACTGGGTATAGAGCATGACCGGGAAGGTCTTGTAGCCCTCACCGATGATCATTGGGGTGCCGAAGTCGGAGAAGACCCGCATGAACACCAGCAGGGAGCCCGCCAGCAAAGAGGGCATGACCAAGGGAAAAATGATCTTGGTGACCCGCTGGAACACATTGCAGCCCAGACTCTCCGCTGCCTCGTTGAGGGAATTGTCCAGATTCTTCATTGCGCCGGACACATACATGTAAATGAGCGGAAAAGACTGAAGGGAGAATACCAGCACAATACCGGCAAAGCCGTAAATACCATTCAGCTTCACCCCGAGCAGGGAATTCAGGATCTTCGTAAAAAAGCCGTTTCTGCCCAGCAGCTGGATCCAGGAATAGGCCCCGATGAAGGGGGGCGACAGGTAAGAAATGACAATGAGAATATTGATAAGACCCGAACCGGGGATACGGACACTGCGCAGCATATAGGCCATGGGCACGCCGATGAGGGCCGCCACCAGGGTGGATACCACAGTGACCTTAAAGCTGTTTACCAGGGATCCCCAGTAATATTTCTTGGTGAAAAATTTGACAAAATAGCTCAAGTCCACTTTCCCGTTTGTGAACAGGCTCTTGATCAGCAGCATGCCGATGGGATAGATGACAAACGCCAGAAACAGCGCCAGCAGTATCAGCGTCAGAGCCGTCCAGACATTGAAGCGCTTCTCTCCAGCGTATCTCATAGCAATTCCTCCCGAATGACCAGAGCCTTGTCCCCGTCAGCGGTGAACACGTTGATCCGATTGGGCTTGACCCGCAGGGTCACCGCCGTTCCGTCGGGAATGTTGGTCCACTCGTCGCTATCCCGGATGGCCTCGATTTCCTGTCCGGATGGGAGGGTCAGGAAATAGTGGGTGCCGTTGCCCAGGAAGACGCAGCTGCGGACCTTGGCGGGAATACCTTCTCCTCCGGCTTCGCCGAACAGGAATTCCTCCGGCCGGACCGCCGCCAGCACGGTCTCCCCGTCCTTGGCATCGCCGCTCAGGTGGGCCATAGGCACCCGGTAGCCACCGTCCTTAAAAATCAGCTCCGTTTTGCCGTCTTTCCGGCTGACCGCTGCCTCCAGGAAGTTGGACAGGCCGATGAAGTTGGAGACGAACCGGTTGGTAGGCCGCTGATAGATCCGGTGGGGCGCGTCGATCTGCTGGATCACACCGCCGTTCATGACGGCGATCCGGTCGGAAACGGCCAGAGCCTCCTCCTGATCGTGGGTCACATATACCGTGGTAATGCCGAATTGCCGCTGGATCCTTTTGATGGCGTTGCGCATCTCTACCCGGAGCTTGGCGTCCAGATTGGAAAGGGGCTCGTCCATCAGCAGCACCTCCGGCTCAATGACAATGGCCCGGGCCAGGGCCACCCGCTGCTGCTGGCCGCCGGAGAGGTTGGCAGGCATACGGTCCTTCAGGTGGTCTATTTTTACGATTTTCAGGATGTCATTGACCTTCTTTTCGATTTCCTCCTTGGGCAGTTTCCGGTTTTTCAGTCCGAAGGCCACGTTGTCGAAAACGTTCATATGGGGAAACACGGCATAGTTCTGAAAGACCATGCCAATATTCCGCTTGTTGGTTGGAATGTTGTTGATCACTCGATCATTGATCTTAAAGGTGCCGCCCTCAATGGAATTGAAGCCGATGATCATCCGCAGCAGTGTGGTCTTGCCGCAGCCGGAGGGTCCCAGCAGAGTGAAGAATTCTCCGGGCTTGATCTCCAGAGACAGCCCATTGATAATGGTTTCCTTGCCATACCGCTTGACTGCATTTTCTATGGTAATGGTTGCGCCCATATTCTCTCAATCACCTTTCTTTTCATTGTTTCGCAAGGTTTCCAATAATAGAAAAGTCATTGCGAGACAGTGCGCACACTGTCGTGGCAATCCCTCAGATTTTCAGGCTGGTTCCTTCAACCGAGGGATTGCCACACCAGTGACATCGGTCACTGGTTCGCAATGACAGCTACATCATCAATTTAACCGGCGTTTTCCAGGCACTCGGTATATTTCTCGGTAACAGCGCTCTTGTTCGCCGCCACCCATACACCGTCGTAAGAGGTCAGACGGTTGATCTGGTCCCAGGGGGTCAGGCTGTCGTTCAGCTTGGCATCCTGGCGCAGAGGACGGACGGTCAGGTTCTGGCCTACGTAGCTCTGGCACTTTTCACCCAGCATATAGTCCACAAACTTCTTGGCGTTTTCCATGTGAGGCGCGCCCTTGATGATGGACACGCACTGGCCGGACATCAAAGCACCTTCCTCAGGGAATACGACCTTCACAGCCACGCCATCCCGGACATAGGCGGCAGCCGGATCCTCCCAGGTCAGGCCCACAACATACTCGCCCTCAGCCACGCCTTTGTAGACCTGAGAAGAGCTGTTCAGGCTGACGCCGTCCAGATTCTTGACCAGGCCGGAGGCCCAGTCCCAGGCGGCATCGCTCATGGGGTCGCCGCTGCCCATATCGTAGAGACCGGCAATCAGGCACTGGAAGGCGGAGCTGGAGTTAACGGGATCACCGGCGGCGATCTTGCCCTTCAGCGCTGGGTTCAGAAGATCCGCAAAGCCGTTGATCTGAATATCTCCGGCCAGATCCGTATTGACGATGAACACAGTGGGATCACAGAAGGCGGGAGAGGAGTAGCCGGTAACGTTCTTATAGCCCTCCATCATGTTGGCGTCTTCCGGGGACACATAGGGCTCGAAGCAGTCGGCGTAGTCCTTCAGCATAGCCTCGTCTGCTGCCCAGCAGATATCCCCCTGGGGATTGGCAGCCTCAGACTTCACACGCTTCAGCACTTCACCGGTTCCGCCGGTGACCACCTCTACATGGATGCCGGTGTCCGCTTCAAAATTCTCGATAACGGCATTGTTCAGGCTCTCACTTCTGGCAGTATAGACGATCAGGGTCTGATCCCCCGAGGCAGCAGCCGGCGTCTGGGACTGCTGGGTCTTCTGACCACAGCCGGACAGAAGACCGATAGAAAGCACAAGGGCTGCGCAAAGTGAGCCGCTGATCCATTTTCTGGTGTTTTTCATAATATTGCCTCCTAATTATTCTTGTTCCCGTCCGTTTCCGGTGGTTTCTGGAATTATTTTATCATGCATCCTTAAAAAGTAAATCCCACAAAACACAACCTTTCCGGAGAAAATATATAACAGTTTGTATAATATTGCACGATTTTATAAGGTATGTTTTGTTCATATTGCTGATTTGAAGGTAAAAAGCACGGACCGGCCTTCTTATCAGCCGGTCCGTGATAGTATACTTCTTATTCCCCGCAGCCGGATTCCACCAGGGTCTTCATGGCCTCGATGGCGGCATCCTCGTCGTCCCCCTCGGCAGTAATGCGGATCTGGGTGCCCTTGGTCATGGCAAGGCTCATAACGCCCAGAATGGATTTGGCATCCTTGCTCTTGCCAGAGCCCATGTTCTCCACAATAACCTTGCTCTGGAACTTTTTGGCTTCGTTCACAAAGAAGGATGCGGGGCGAGCATGGATGCCGTTGGGATTGGTGACGGTCAACTGTACTTCTTTCATATTCCTTTTCTCCTTATGTATTTTATAGATGGCGGACTCTGGGCATATACTCTTCCAGCAAAGCTGCGTTATAGCCGTCAGCGCCGGGGCAGTTGCCGCTGTGGAAAACCTTGGGCTCCACGCCGTGGGACTTTAGGATCTCGCAGGCGTCCAAAACAATAGAATTTGCAATGGCCAGGGTAGCGATGGTGGACACGGGGCCCGCCTTGGTTCCATCAGCACAGACGGCGATGGTGGCATCTCCCAGAGGGACATGGTTATCAATGCAGATATCGCAGAAATCCGGCAGATGCTTCCCATCCTTCTGCCGGGATGGCTCCACCAGATAGGCCAAGGAAGAAATGCCGATAACCTTGGCTCCCCGTTCCCTGGCCAATTCCGCCATCTCCATGCCAAATGGATTAATGCCTGATGTAGAGGCAATCAGCAAGCAGTCTTTGGGGCCGATGGGATAGCGGGCAATGACATGCTGGGCGTAACCGCTCATACGCTCAATCTGGCTGGATTTGGCCGCACCCTCATGAAGCATGGCCGCCGTCTCAAAAATGGGGTACACGGGAGCAAGTCCCCCCGCCCGGTAGAAAAGTTCCTCCGCCAGCATATGGGAATGTCCGCAGCCAAAGACATATAGAAGCCCATCCCCTTCCAGCACCTGCGCCAGAACCATTCCAGCCTCATGGAGCTTCTGCTCTTGGGTCTCAAAAATGGCATCCAGGGTATTACTGACATTTTTCCGATACATCTGATAGTACATGTTTTCTCCTCCACTCATTTGTGTTTCTACCGGTCAGTTCTTCTGCCTGGCGGAAATATGCTGACTTGTCATACTGATGTGATAGGAATACCGGTCTGCCCGGTATTTGCCTTCCACATACTCAATAGGGCTGTGCTCCGCGTCAAAAGCCTGCCGGGTCGTGAACATGGCATATACAGGAGCATTCTCTCCAAGCATCCGCTGCTCCCAGGGCTGCAAGAGCCCAATTTCCAGACTCTGCTCGGCATATACCGGGCAAACACCGCACTTCTCCCAAAGGACGGCATACAAGGACACATCATCGGCAATATACTGGCACACTGTAGGTCCCACCCTGGGGTGCAAATAACAGGACTCAATGGCCAACGGACTGTCCCCCGCCAGGCGAAGCCGCTTCAACATCACCACAGGCGTATTTTCATCGATATGTAGTTTTTTTGCGACCTTACTTCCTGCGGGAATCGTCTCCAGGGCCAATATTCTAGAGCCGCAAGGCACATTGAGTTCCCGCATATCTTCTGTCAAGCTCGTCAGCGCTGAGAGCTTCGTAGAGAGCTTCTGGCTTTTGACAAAGGCTCCCTTGCCCTGAACGCGATAAATCTGCCCAGCCTCTTCCAGCTCGGAGAGGGCACGGCGCACCGTAATACGGCTTACCGCGTATTTTTCGCAAAGCTCCCGCTCAGACGGGAGACACGTATCCTCTTTGCCAGCTATCTCTCCAATCAGCCGCTCCAGCTGCCGCACCAGTTGTGTGTATTTGGGTTTTCTGCTCCGCGCATCTTCCACAAGATTCTTTCCTCCGTCCATTGATATAACAAGTGGTACCGTCAATTTGCCCTCATCTTTCTGCAAGTATAGCATATCCTGCAAGCAATTTCAATAAGAATCTGCTGGTCTCAGATTTTCTTTCCAGAAAAATGCACATTCCTCTTGAAAAAAGATAAAACAAGTGGTATACTGTGAATAACCAATGAACAGGGGGCATATTGCTTGTTGTTTTGCGTCCCTCTGCCGGTGATCAACGCTTTTTATAAGGAGGATGTTCCCCATGGGCAGCATCATCGCAAAAGAAAACATGCGTGTCGGCCTGAAGGCCAAAGACTGGACAGATGCCATCCGTCTCTCCGGTGCCGTTCTGGAAGAGGCTGGAAGCATTGAGCACGCATACACCGAATCCATGGTGAAAGCCGTGGAGGACCTAGGGCCCTATATCGTCATTATGCCAGGCTTTGCCATTGCTCACGCCGCCCCTTCCACCGCCGTACATAAAGAAGACCTGGCCCTGGTCACATTGGCGCAGCCTGTATCCTTTGGCAGCCCAAACGATCCTGTCCGTCTGATTCTATGTGTCGCCTGCACTGACCGAGAGAGTCATGTCCGGGCCCTGTCCGCGGTAGCGGAGGCTTTGAGCAACGATGGCGTTATGGAAAAGCTGACAAACGCCGCCAGTGTAGACGAAATGGACCGGATTTTGAACAGCTGATCCAGAATAATTTGTAGATGATTGTCTTCGGGCATTCAATAAAATAAGGAAATGAGGAACAAACTATGGGAGAACCTAAGATTCAAGCTGTCTGTGGCTTCGGCTGCGGCTCGTCACTGTTTCTGCGGATCAAAATCGACAACGTACTGAGCGCTCACGGCCTGAAGGCCCGCACCTTCTGTGGAGATGTGGGTACTTGCTGCTCTGCTGACTGCGATGTCATCTTTATTTCCGCTGAGCTGGGTGAGCGGATCAAAGACCGGGCTTCTGTACCCATTGTCATTGTCAATAACTTTATGGATGACAAGGAAGTGGAGCAGAAGGTTCTGGCTTACTTTGATTCGCTGAAAAAGTAAAAGAAAATAGAAGAATTTCATAGGAGGGTATTGTATGAACGCTGTTCTCGATTTTATCGTCAAAGAGATCTTCGGACAAGGCGCTATCTTTATTTCCCTGATTGCTCTTGTAGGCCTGCTGCTTCAGAAAAAATCCGCCTCCGAAGTCATTCGTGGCACTTTTATGACTGCCATTGGTTACTTCGTTCTGAATCAGGGTGTCAGCATTGTCTCCGGCACCGTTACCGATGTGGGCACCGCTTTCTCCACCATCATGCCCAAGGCTGTAGCCTCCACCTCCGTAGACATTGGCGGCCAGTATGGCACGGAGATCGGTATCGTTATGATCATCGGTTTTGCCATCAACCTGCTATTTGCCCGGTTTACAAAGTTTAAGACCGTGTTCCTCACCGGCCATATGCTGTACTGGTTCCCCTACGTCTTCATCGCCGCTGGCGTAGACGCAGGCCTTACCGGTGGCAAGCTGATTATCCTGGCCGCACTCTTCACCGCAATCTACATGATTGTGGCCCCCAACCTGATGCGGCCTCTTGTGAAGAAGGTTACCGGAACGGATTCCTTCTCCATCGCTCACCCCACCACCACCCTGTCTTTGATTGCCGCCGGTGTTGCCAAGGCTGTTGGCGACCCCAAAAAGTCCACTGAGGACCTGAACTTCCCCAAGGGTCTGAACTTCCTGCGGGAGGTCTCCATCACCGGCTCTATCGTCATCCTCTTTACTTACCTTGTGATGGCTCTGCTGCTGCGGATCAACGGCTATAATCCCGCTGAGATTCTTGGCTACGACCGTGCTTTCACCTATTACTTCACCAAGACCGTCACCTTCGGTATGGGCGTCACCGTCATGCTGCTGGGTGTCCGGATGCTGATTGCCGAGATCGTGCCCGCCTTCCAGGGCATCGCCACCAAGGTCGTTCCCGGTGCTATCCCCGCTCTGGACTGCCCCGTGATTTTCAACGTTGCTCCCAACGCCCTGATCATCGGCTTCATCTGCGGCCTGGCTGCCTCCATCGTGACCATCCTGGTCTGCACCGCGCTGAACGTGTTCCCCACCGTGGTTATTCCTCTGGCCTTCACCTGCTTCTTTGAAGGTGGCTGCGCAGCCATCGTTGCCAATGCCTACGGCGGTGTCCGGGGCTGCATCGTGGCCTCCATCATCAACGGCATCGTGATGGTACTGCTGGTCGGCTTCGGCGCCTACTTCTTCAACAATACCATCCAGAGCTGGATGCTGGTCTACGGCGGCCAGGACTTCTCTCTGTGGGGCATTGTGGAAGGCCTCATTGCTAAGCTCATTGCCTGATTTATTCTCCCGGTTGTTCCTATTTTAAAGAGTTCCCTCTGCCTTTTCCCGGCAGAGGGAACTTTTTCCTTGCATTCATCCATTTCTGGGCATATAATGGCACCATAACGAAAAAAGGATGGGATACCATGAACGTGACCCTTCAGAATCTGACCAAGAAATTCCCCAACCGAAACAAAAAGGCCGGGGGCGAGGTGACCGCCGTATCAGACTTCTCCCTGGAGATCCCGGATGGGCAGCTCATCGGTCTTCTGGGCCCCTCGGGCTGCGGGAAGAGCACGACCCTTTACATGATCTGCGGGCTCCAGACGCCTACCAGCGGCAAGATCTTCTTCGGCGACAAGGACGTGACCCAGCTTCCCACAGAGAACCGGGGAGTTGGACTGGTCTTTCAGAACTATGCTCTGTATCCCCATATGACTGTGCTGCAAAACATCGTCTTTCCCCTGGAAAACCGGAAGGGAAAGGACCGGCTCAGCAAGGAGGAAATGAAACGCCGGGCCCTGGAAGCCGCCAGGCTGGTGCAAATCGACGGACTCATGGACCGAAAGCCCAGCGAGCTCTCCGGCGGTCAGCAGCAGCGGGTGGCCATTGCCCGGGCTCTTGTCAAAATGCCCAGCGTTCTGCTGCTGGACGAGCCCCTTTCAAATCTGGATGCCCGGCTCCGGCTCCAGACCCGGGAGGAGATCCGCCGGATCCAGCGGGAAACCCAAATCACCACCGTCTTCGTCACCCACGACCAGGAGGAGGCCATGAGCATCTCTGATCAGATCGTGGTGATGAAGGAGGGCGTCATTCAGCAGGTGGGCAGGCCCCAGCAGGTCTACGATGACCCCAGCAACCTCTTTGTGGCCAAGTTTCTGGGCACCCCGCCCATCAATCTGTTCCGGGGCAGGGTCCAGAGGGGGCACCTCTTCATTGGGGAAGACGATGTGCTCTCCGTCCCCGGCATTTCCGACCAGGATGTCACCGTGGGCATCCGTCCCGAGGGCTTTCTGCCCGAAACTGACGGTCCCTTCGCCTGCAAGCTGAACCGGGTGGAGATCATGGGCCGGGATGTAAGCATCGTCTGCGAAAACGGTGCCTGTGAGGCCGGGACCCTCCGGGCCATTATCCAGTCTGACGGGACTGAGCAGAGTCACCCGGATATCGTCCGCTTCCGTCTGAAGCCCGGCAAGGTCCTGCTCTTCGGTGCCGACGGCCAGCGGCTGAGAGGATGAGCCATGGAGCAGAAAAATTACAAGGGCTTTCTCTACCTGCTGCCCGCCTTCCTCTTCCTGGGTTTCTTCCTGATCTACCCTCTTATCGATGTATTCGTCTACTCCTTCCAGGAAAATTACAACTTCGCTTCCCAGACCTATACGGGAGTCGGTCTCTATAACTACCAATATGTTCTCCGGGACCCCTACTTTTTGCAGGCTCTGAAAAATACCTTTTTGCTGGTGGTCATAACCGTGCCCCTGTCCACCGGACTGGCTCTGCTGATTTCCCTGTGCCTCAGCTCCATCCAAAAGCTCCGGGATCTGTTTCAGACTGTTTTCTTCCTGCCCTATGTGACAAATACCTTGGCGGTAGGCCTGGTTTTCATGATCCTATTCAAAAAAACCGCTTATTCTGACGGCTTCATCAATCTACTGCTGAACACCCTGGGCATCTTCAGCGTGGACTTCCTCTCCGGGCCCTATTGGGCAAAGATGCTGGTGCTGTGCCTGTACACCGTGTGGATCGTCATGCCTTTCAAAATCCTGATCCTCACCAGCAGCCTGGCCTCCGTCAATGAGCAGTATCGCAGCGCCGCCCGGATCGATGGGGCCTCCCGGAGCCGGATCTTCTGGCGCATCACCCTGCCCATGATCTCCCCCAGCCTGTTTTATCTCATCATCACCGGCTTCATCGGGGCCTTCAAGGCCTATTCCGACGCAGTGGCCCTTTTCGGCACGGACCTGAACGCCGCGGGCATGAACACCCTGGTAGGCTTCGTCTACGATATGCTCTACGGCCGGTCCGGCGGCTACCCCTCCTATGCCTCTGCCGCTGCCATTTTCCTCTTTGCCATTGTGCTGACCATCACCTGCGTCAACCTGCTGGTAAGCAAGAAGCACGTACACTATGTATGAGGTGCCGCCATGGATTACGAACAAATTGAAGCAGCTGCCAAGCGGAAAAAGCGCATCCGCACCTTTTTCATTGGTCTGCTGCTGACCCTATGGGCCATTTTGGTTCTCTTTCCCTTCTACTGGATGCTGCTGACCTCCGTCAAGAGCTACGGCAGCTACAACAGCGAGTATATCCCCAAGCTCTTCACCCTGCACCCCACCCTGGAAAACTATGCCAGTGCCTTTTCTCAGGTGCCGCTGGCCAGGTATTTTCTGAATACCCTGATTTTCACGGTGGTAACCACCGGGCTGATGCTCGTTGTGACAGTGCTGGCGGCCTTCGCCTTCTCCCGGCTGCGGTTTCCCGGGCGGGACCTGATCTTCACCCTGTTTCTCTCCTTAATGATGATCCCCACGGAGCTGGTGGTCATCACAAACTTTGTCACCATTACAAATCTGGACCTGCGCAACTCCTTCTTAGGCCTGATCCTCCCTTCGGTGACCTCTGTTTTCTATATCTACCTATTAAAAGAGAACTTCTCCCAGGTGCCGGACGAGCTGTACTATGCCGCTAAGGTAGACGGCACCTCGGACCTGAAGTACCTGTGGAAGGTCATGATCCCCATGTGCCAGCCCACCATCGTGACCGTCACCATTCTGAAGGTCATCGAATGCTGGAACAGCTACGTATGGCCCCGGCTCATTACCGACGACCAGAGCTTCTTCCTGGTGTCCGTCGGCATCCAGGAGATCCGGGAAAACGGCTTTGGCCGGGAGAACATTCCTGCCATGATGGCGGCGGTGGTGGTCATTTCTCTGCCGCTGATATTGCTGTTCCTCATGTTCCGGAAGAAGATCATGGCCGGTGTGGCCAGAGGAGGCACCAAGGGATGAAAAAAGCACTTTCTTTTCTGCTGATCCTCTGCCTGCTGCTCACCGGCTGCCACGGCACCCTGGCAGAAGGCACCGGCGGGGCAGCCGAAAACTTCACTGCCCCGGAAGAATTCGACGAGAGCAAGCCATACACCGTCACCTTCTGGGCCAAAAACGACACCAACAAGGCCCAGACCGCCGTATACGAACAGGCCATCCGGGATTTTGAAGGGCTCTACCCCAACATCACCGTGAATATGCGGCTGTACACCGACTACACCCGGATCTACAATGACGTCATTACCAACATCTCCACAAACACCACCCCAAACGTATGCATCACCTATCCGGACCACATTGCCACCTACCTAACCGGGGAAAAAACCGTTGTGGGCCTGGACAGCCTCCTGACAGACTCCCGCTTCGGCTTGGGGGGCGAAAAGCTCCGGTATGACGGCCCAAAGGAAATCGTAGACACCTATTTGAAGGAATGCACCATTGATGGTCAGACCGTTGCCATCCCCTATATGCGCTCCACGGAAGCCTGCTATGTCAACAAGGACTTTGTGGAGAAGCTGGGCTTCACTCTGCCGGAAACTCTGACCTGGGACTTCGTCTGGCAGGTCAGCGAGGCCGCCATGGCCAAAAACGCCGACGGCACCTATCAGGTCAACGGCCAGAAGGTATTGATCCCCTTCATCTACAAGTCCACAGACAATATGATGATCCAGGCTTTGCAGCAGCAGGGAGCAGGCTACGCCCGGGCCGACGGCACCGTAGAGCTGTGGAATGAGGACACCAAGGAAATCCTGAAAACAGTAGCGCAGCACACTGCCACCGGCGCCTTTTCCACCTTCAAGATTTCCAGCTATCCCGCCAACTTCTTCAACGCCGGACAGTGCATCTTCGCCATCGACTCCACCGCCGGAGCCACCTGGGTAGGCACCCACGCTCCCTTGCTGGACATCAGCGCGGACACGTTGGTAGACTTTGAGACGGCCGTACTGCCCATTCCCCAGTACCATGTGGATGCCCCAAAAATGATCTCCCAGGGCCCGTCTATCTGTCTGTTCTACAAGGAGGACCCCCAAGAGGTCCTGGCCTCCTGGCTCTTCGCCCAGTTTCTCCTGACCACAGATGTCCAGCTGGGCTATGCCGAGACAGAGGGCTATGTGCCCGTCACCGGGGATGCCCGGGAAAGCGCCGATTATCTTGACTACCTCTCCCGGGCCGGAGAGGACAACGATGCTCACTACGATGTGAAGATCAAGGCCTCTCAGCTTCTGCTGGACCACCTGGAGGATACCTTCGTGACCCCCGTCTTCAACGGCTCCGCCTCTGTGCGATTGGCCGCCGGGCAGCTCATCGAGGATACCGCCAAAGCGGTGCGGCGGAAGCAGGACACCTCTGACGAAGGCCTGGAGAAAATCTACGAAAACGTCAGCGCCCTCTACCGGCTGGATGCCATTGCCGTAACCCCGGGGACATCGGAGCTTGGCCCCCTTCCCACTGAGGCGAAGGTGCTGCTGTGGGCCCTGGGGCTCAGCTGGGCCGGACTGGCCGCCGTCTTTCTCCGGCAGCGGAAGCGGAAACCTTAACAAAGAAATAATCCCGCCGACCATTGATTTTTCCTCCGCTTCCCGGTATAATACCCTTGCGTGGAATACGCAAATCAGAATATCTTAAGGAGATTCAAAATGAAAAAGATCATTGCCCTGCTGCTGGCCCTCTCCCTGCTGGCCGCCTTTGCTGGCTGCGGCAAGAAGGACGAGGCCCCTGCTACCACCGAGGCTCCCGCCACCACCGAGACCACCGCTGACCAGGCTCCCGTGGAAACCGTCCTGCCTGAGGCCGAGTCCATGAGCTACGCCGAGTACATGGCCGCCCCCGTAGACACCCCCGTGTGCGTAGAGACCTACGTTCAGGCCCATCAGTCCTGGTGGGACAACAAGATCACTGTCTACGCCCAGAGCGAGGACGGCGCCTACTTCCTGTACAACATGGAGTGCTCCGAAGAGGATGCCGCCAAGCTGAAAGAGGGCACTCACATCCGGGTCAACGGCTTCAAGGCCGAGTGGTCCGGCGAGGTGGAGATCGTAGATGCCACCTTTGAAATTCTGGACGGCTCCTACATTGCCGCTCCCACCGACATCACCGGAGGCCTGGCCGCCACCAACCTGATCGACAGCCAGAATGAGAAGGTCGAGATTCGGGATCTGACCGTGGAGGCCGCCAACGATGAGGGCGCCGCTTTCCTGTACAACTGGGACGGCTCCGGCAAGGCTGGCGACAACTGCGACCTGTACTTCAACGTTTCCGACGGCACCGGCACCTACACCTTTACCGTAGAGAGCTACCTCTGCGGCGAGGGCACCGATGTGTACAACACCGTCACCAACCTGAAAGTCGGCGACAAGATCGACGTGGGCGGCTTCCTGTACTGGTACAATGGCCTCCAGCCCCATGTCACCTCTGTGACTGTGAAGTAAATAGCAGTCATTGCGAGACAGTGCTCACACTGTCGTGGCAATCCCCCTGTTGATTGGAATGTCCCCCGGATTTTCTGCCAAACGGTCCGAATATCCGGGGGATTGCCACACCAGGAAAGCGGACTGGTTCGCAATGACAGCAGAAACGAAAGAGGTAACCCATGAAAGAATTCATCCGCATCCTCAAGTTTACCCTCTGCTCCGTCAGCGCGGCGGTGATCGAGATGGCGGTCTTCGCCCTGCTCAATGAGTTCACCGGTCTTCCCTACTGGCCCTGCTACCTGGTCGCCCTGGTTCTCAGCGTGCTGTGGAACTTTACCCTGAACCGGAAGTTCACCTTCCAGTCCGCCGCCAATGTGCCGGTGGCTATGGCGAAGGTGGCTGCCTACTATGCCGTGTTTACCCCCCTCTCCACCGGGCTGGGAAATTACCTGGCTTCCACGCTGCTGTGGAACGAGTATCTGGTGACCATCCTCAATATGCTGCTGAACTTCACCACGGAGTTTCTGTATCAGCGGTTCTTCGTGTTTGGAAAATCCATTGATTCGGCGAAAAAATAAGCTCCCTGACCTTCCCTTGGGGGAAGGTGCCGCCGCAGCGGCGGAAGAGGGGCGGTACAAGGTCCGACTTGGTACCGCCCCTCACCCGTCAGGGTTTCGCCCTGACACCCTCTCGTAAGGAGAGGGTTTTCCTATTTTTCAACGCCTTTTTTGAATGAAGTGTTAATTTTTTGAACCCACTTGCAATTTTTCGAAATCGTGCTAAAATATTGCGTAGCTTGCTACCTAATTTGAGAGGAGGGATCATTTGCTGACCTACGGCCATATGTTCCGGGTGCTGAGCTGCGCCATGGGACAGAACATGAACCAGACACTGTCCGGCATGGATCTGACCTTTGCCCAGGGGTACATTCTGGGATACTTAGATCGCTGCGCCCGGCCTCCCTGTGCCAAAGACATAGAGGAGAAATTCCGGCTGAGCCATCCCACCGTATCGGGCCTCTTGTCCCGGATGGAGAAAAAGGGCTTCATCGCCCAGGAGCCGGACCCTCAGGACCGGCGGCGAAAGCTCTGCTATCTGCTGCCCAAGGGGAAGCAGTGCTGTAACGCTCTGGCGGAGGTCATCCGTCAAGGAGACGCAAACCTTCTGACGGGTTTTTCTCCGGAGGAGGCTACCCAATTCCGAAGCTATCTTCTGCGGGCCATGCGCAATATATCCCCGGACTTTCACATTCCAGAGGAGGAATTTACCAAATGATCAAACGACTTGCCCGGTGTATCCGGGAATACAAATGGACTGCCCTGGTCTCACCCCTGGCCATGGTGGGCGAGGTAGCCATGGAGGTCAGCATCCCTTTGGTGATGGCGGACCTGTATGACTACGGCATCGCCGCCCGAAACATGAATATCGTGGTGGAGAAGGCCTTGCTTCTGATGCTCTGCGCTGTGGCCTCTCTGTCCTTCGGCATTCTATCCGCCACCTACGCCTCCAAAGCGGCTACGGGCTTCGCCCGGAACCTGCGCCATGATATGTATTACAAGGTGCAGGACTTCAGCTTCGCCAACATCGACAAGTTCTCTTCCGCTTCCATTGTGACCCGGCTGACCTCCGATGTGGCAAACCTGCAGATGGCCTTCCAGATGTGCATCCGTATGGCTATCCGCTGCCCCATGATGCTGATCCTCGCCATGGTGTCCTCCCTGCGCATCAGCCCCAAGCTCAGCTCTGTTTACTTTGTGGCCATCCCCATTCTGGCGGTGGTACTGCTGGGCATCGTGCCCCTGGTCTTCAACATCTTTGACCGGGTGTTCAAAACCTATGACCGGCTGAATACCGTGGTCCAGGAGAATGTCCACGGCATCCGGGTGGTCAAAAGCTTCGTAAGAGAAGACAAGGAAGTGGACAAGTTCACCGCCATTTCCCAGTCCATCTACAGGGATTTCTGTAAGGCCGAGCATATTCTGGCTGTCAACAACCCTGTTATGCAGTTCTGCGTCTACGGCTGCATCCTGGCTATCTCCTGGATCGGCGCTCACCTGGTGGTCGCTTCCGGCAACAATGCCAACCTGGGCCTGACCACTGGCGAGCTGAGCTCCATGTTTACCTACACCACTCAGATCCTCACCGCCCTGATGATGTTCTCCATGGTGTTCGTTATGATGATCATGGCCCGTTCTCCCCTGCGCCGGTGTTATGAGATCCTGGCGGAGGAGCCCAGCCTGGCCTCTCCTGAAAACGCCGTGAAGGAAGTGGCCGACGGCTCCATCGACTTTGACCATGTTTCCTTCCGCTACTCCGCCAAGGCCAAGCGGCCCGCCCTGCAGGATGTGGAGCTGCACATTCCCGCAGGATCCACCGTGGGTATTCTGGGCGCTACCGGCTCCTCCAAGAGCACTCTGGTCCAGCTGATCCCCCGGCTGTACGACGCCACCGAGGGCACCGTAAAGGTCGGCGGCCGGGATGTCCGCGACTACGACCTGGAGGTCCTCCGGGACAACGTGGCCATGGTCCTGCAAAAGAACACCCTGTTCTCCGGCTCCATCAAAGAGAACCTGCGCTGGGGCAACGCCAGCGCCACTGACGAGGAGCTGGTCCATGCCTGCCAGCTGGCCTGCGCCGATGACTTCATCCGCTCCTTCCCCGATGGGTACGACACCCACATCGAGCAAGGCGGCACCAATGTCTCCGGCGGCCAGAAGCAGCGGCTGTGCATCGCCCGGGCCCTGCTGAAAAAGCCCAAGATCCTGATTCTGGACGACTCCACCTCCGCCGTGGATACCCACACCGATGCCATGATCCGCAAGGCCTTCAAGGAAGAAATTCCGGGTACCACCAAGCTCATCATCGCCCAGCGGATCTCCTCCATCCAGGATTCCGACATCATCCTTGTCATGGAAAACGGCCATGTAGCCTGTGTGGGCAATCACGAACGCCTCATGAAAGAATCCGACTTCTACCGGGGCATCTATGAATCTCAGCAGAAAGGAAGTGAGGACTAATGCCTCCTGTAAGAATGCGCGGCGACGGCCGCAAAGCCAGCAACCCCAAGAAGACCCTTCTGCGTCTGCTGAGCTATCTGAAAAAATACACCCCCGCCCTGGTCCTTGTGCTGGTGTGCATTCTGCTGGCCTCCGTGGCCCAAGCCCAAGGCAGCCGGGCGCTGGGTCCTCTGGTAGACGACTATATTCTGCCCATGGTGGGAAGCGGCTCCACAGACTTTTCGCCCCTGTTTGGCTATCTCGTCAAACTTGCCTGTATTTTCGGCCTGGGCATTCTGGGTTCCTTCCTCTATAACTATCTGATGGTAGGCGTCACCCAGGGCGTGCAGAAGACCATCCGGGACGATCTGTTCACCAAGATGCAGCGGCTGCCCCTGCGGTATTTCGACAGCCATCCCGCCGGTGACATCATGTCCCGCTATACCAGCGACATCGATACCCTTCGCCAGGTGCTGTCCCAGAGCCTTCCCCAGTGTGTTTCCTCCCTGGTGACTCTGATCGTGGTCCTCATAAACCTCATTGACACCTCCTGGATCCTGACCATCGTCATGGCCTTTACCGTGGCCCTCATTATCTATGTGACCAAGGTCCTGGCCTCCAAATCCGCCGGTTACTTCATCGGCCAGCAGAAGGCCCTGGGTGCCGTCAACGGCTATATCGAGGAGATGATCTCCGGCCAGAAGGTGGTCAAGATCTTCAACCACGAGGAAGTCTGCAAGGAAAGCTTCGACAAGATCAATGAAGAGCTCCGGGCCAACGCCTACAACGCCGGAAAGTTCTCCAATATGCTGGGCCCCATCAACAACAACCTGGGCTATGTGCAGTACGCCGTCCTGGCGATCTTCGGCGGCCTGATCTGCATCAAGTCCGATGGTCGTTTGCTGACCCTCGGCAGTCTGATGGCCTTCATGGTCCTGAGCCGCAGCTTCAATATGCCCATCTCCCAGATCTCCAACCAGATCAATGCCATCGTCATGGCGCTGGCCGGTGCGGAGCGGATCTTCACCCTGATGGACGAAGCGCCGGAGGAAGACCAGGGCTACGTGACCCTGGTGAACGCCCACATCGATGCCGACGGCACTGTCCACGAGTGCCCGGAGCACACCGGACACTGGGCCTGGCGGCATCCCCATCAGACTGACGGCAGCGTCACCTACACGGAGCTAAAAGGCGACATCACCATGGAGCACGTGGATTTCGGCTATGTGCCGGAGAAGACCGTCCTTCACGATGTGACCCTCTATGCCCATCCCGGTCAGAAAATCGCCTTTGTAGGCGCCACCGGTGCCGGTAAGACCACCATTACGAACCTTATCAACCGGTTCTACGACATTGCCGATGGCAAGATCCGCTACGACGGCATCAACGTAAACAAGATCCGCAAGCCGGATCTGCGCCGCTCTCTGGGCGTGGTTCTCCAGGAGACCAACCTGTTCACCGGTACCGTCATGGACAACATCCGCTACGGCAAGCTGGACGCTACCGACGAGGAGTGCATCCACGCCGCCAAGCTGGCCAACGCGGACGACTTCATTACGAGACTGCCTGACGGCTACGACACCATGCTCACCGCCAACGGCGGCAACCTGTCCCAGGGCCAGCGGCAGCTGATTGCCATCGCCCGGGCCGCCGTAGCCGATCCCCCCGTGATGATCCTGGACGAGGCCACCTCCTCCATCGATACCCACACCGAGGCCCTGGTCCAGGCGGGGATGGATGCCCTCATGAAGGGCCGGACGGTCTTCGTCATCGCCCACCGCCTGTCCACCGTCCGCAACTCCGACTGCATCATGGTCCTGGACCATGGCCGCATCATCGAGCGGGGCACCCACGATGACCTGATTGCCCAGAAGGGCACCTACTATCAGCTGTATACAGGTGCCTTTGAGTTAGAATAACCCTCTAGAAGCTTCCCCGCCGGGGAAGGTGGCAGGGCGAAGCCCTGCCGGATGAGGAAAATCAAGCCAGATATCATAACACCGCCGAAGGAATCCCCAAAATGGTTCCTTCGGCGTTCTTTATTGATATGAATGACGGCCCGGTGACCGAAGTCACCGGGCCGTCAAAACAGCTTATGTCAGCACAGCTTCGCGCCTGCGGGGATGGCGTCGGAAAGCATGACCAGATTCAGCTTCTCCTCCCCGTTCTCCTTGTGAACGGCGCTGAGGAGCATACCGGCAGACTCTCTGCCCATCATCTTTCTGGGGGGCAGGTTGGTGATGGCCACCAGGGTCTTGCCCACCAGCTCCTCAGGCTTGTAGTATTTGGCAATGCCGGAGAGGATCTGGCGGTCGGTGCCGGTGCCGTCGTCCAGGGTGAACTGGAGGAGCTTGTCGCTCTTCTTCACGTTCTGGCAGGCCTTGACCTTCACCGCCCGGAGCTCGTTCTTGCAGAAGGTGTCGAAGTCTACGTTCTCCTCGGTGTAGGGCTCAATTTCCAGCGGGGGCAGGGCAGGCTTATTCAGCTCTTCCAGCTCCTTGAGCTCCTTCTCCATGTCGATTCTGGGGAACAGGGCAGGACCGGCCACGGCTGCCACTTCCCGGCTCAGGGTGCCGAAGACATTCAGGCTGTCCCAGGTCATGTCGGCACCGCCCAGGCGCTTGGCGATCTCGGCAGAGGTGTCAGGCATAAAGGGCTCCAGCAGGCCGCCGCAGATGCGGACAGTCTCCAGCAGGTTGTACAGGACCCGGGCCAGCCTCGGCTTCTGGGCCTCGTCCTTGGCCAGGACCCAGGGGGCGTTCTCGTCGATATACTTGTTGGCCCGGGAGATGACCTTGAAAATCTCCCCAAGGGCGTTCTGGAAGGCGAATTTCTCCATCTGCTCCTCGTACTTGTCCCGCAGAGAAGAGACCATGGATACCAGCTCCCCGTCCTTCTGCGCATCCTCCAGCTGCTCCGCGGGCAGCCGGTCCCCAAAGTACTTCTGGGCCATGGCAACGGTGCGGCTCACCAGGTTGCCCAGGTCGTTGGCCAGGTCCACGTTGATGGTGGAGATCAGGGCCTCATTGGAGAAGTTGCCGTCGGAGCCGAAGGGGAAGGTCCGCAGCAGGAAGAACCGCAGGGCATCCACGCCGAAGCGCTGGGCCAGCACATAGGGGTCCACCACGTTGCCCTTGGACTTACTCATCTTGCCGCCGTCCAGGAGCAGCCAGCCGTGGCCGAAAACCTTCTTGGGAAGGGGCAGATCCAGGCTCATGAGCATGGCGGGCCAGATGATGGAGTGGAACCGGACGATCTCCTTGCCCACAAAGTGGACATCGGCAGGCCAGAACTTCTCCAGGTCGTGATAGCGGTCGTTCTCAAAGCCCAGAGCCGTCATGTAGTTGAAGAGGGCATCGATCCATACGTATACCACATGGCCCGGGTCAAAGTCCACAGGCACGCCCCAGGTAAAGCTGGTCCGGGAGACGCACAGGTCCTCCAGGCCCGGTTTGATGAAGTTGTTCACCATCTCGTTGACCCGGCTCCGGGGCTCCAGGAAGTCGGTGTTTTCCAGCAGGTCCCGGACCCGGTCGGCATACTTTGAGAGGCGGAAGAAATAGGCCTCCTCCTCGGCATCCTGGACCTCCCGGCCGCAGTCGGGGCACTTGCCGTCCACCAGCTGGCTCTCGGTCCAGAAGCTCTCGCAGGGCTTGCAATACTTGCCCTTGTAGGTACCCTTGTAGATGTCCCCGTTGTCGTGCATCTTCTTAAAAATCTTCTGGATGGAGGCAACGTGATAGTCGTCAGTGGTGCGGATGAACCGGTCGTAGGAGATGTTCATCAGCTTCCACAGGTCCAGCACACCGCCGGGGCCCTCCACGATGTTGTCCACGAACTGCTGGGGAGTGCAGCCTGCCTCCTTGGCCTTGTCCTCGATCTTCTGGCCGTGCTCATCGGTGCCGGTGAGGAACATCACATCGTAGCCCTGGAGCCGCTTATAGCGGGCCATGGCATCGGTAGCCACGGTGCAGTAGGTGTGGCCAATGTGGAGCTTGGCAGACGGATAATAGATGGGTGTGGTAATGTAAAACTTTCCCTTGCAGGCATTACACATAGAAGAACCTCCTTGAAAATAGAAAGCCGCCCTTGGGATCCCAAGGGCGACAAAAATTGACGCGGTACCACCTTGATTTGTAACTCGTTGGCGCTTTAACGGGCGCACCCCGGAGAAGCCTACCTATCGACCCCTCGGCTCCGAGACCATGTTCAGCCGTGCGGCCCATACCCCTTTCCACCGTCTGGGGCTCTCTGCAATGGTTTTCCGGCTTACTCTTCTCTTCCTTGCCTGTACTTAGGGAATATTATAGCCTGTTATAACCGGGTTTGTCAAGGAGAAAATCCCATAACCTTCCCCTGGGGGAAGGTGGCCGCCCCAGCGGCCGGAAGAGGGGCGGCAGCAAGTCTGCCCTGCCCCCCTCCTACCGGGTCAGAACCAGCGCAACTCCCACGGCGACCACGCCGCCTACCAGCTTCCCTGCAATCATGGCAGGCAGCAGTTCCGGAGCGAACCCGGCAGTAAAGCCCAGGTGGTCACCAAAGACAAAGGCCGCCGGTACCGCGAAGGCGATATTGACCACCTTCCCCCGGTCGTCCATGTCCTTCACCATGCCGAAGGTGGCAATGGAATTGGCAAGAGACGCAATGAGTCCCGCCGAAGCCGGTTCGTTAATGCCTAAGAGCTTCCCCAGGGTCATCAGGGGTTTGTTCAGCACCCGGGTCAGTACATACACCAGCGGGAAAGCCCCTGCCAAAACAATGGCGATGGTGCCCACGGTCTCGAAGCCCTCAGAGATGGGGGCCAGCCCCGGGATCACCGCAAAGCCCGTCAGAGCCTGGATGATGGCCCCGGAAAGTCCCACCGTCACCACCGCCACCAGGATCTTCCCAAAGGCCGTAAAGGCTGCCACCATAGCCTTTTCCGCCCGCCAGAGTCCCAGGGCAATGAGCAGGGCCATGAGCACAATGGGCACCAGGTTGCGAAGGACCATAGAAAAGGCATAGCCTGCCGTCAAGCCCCCCGCCAGGATGCCGAAGGGGATGGCCACCATGCCGCAGAGAATTCCCTTCGCCATGGCGGGCCGGTCCCTTTCTTCCAGGATCCCCATAGCCACCGGAATGGTAAACACCACCGTGGCCCCCAGCATGGAGCCGGTTATAACGCCGCCGAGATCTGCCGCCTGAGGGTCCGCCGTCAATTGCCTTGCCAGCGGGCCGCCACCCATGTCGCAGGCCAGGACGGTCCCGGCGAACATGGCTGGATCCGCGCCCAGAAGCCGGTACACCGGCACCACAATGGGCTTTAGTATCCCCGCCAGCACCGGAGCCAGGGAGACGATCCCCACCATTGCCAGGGCCAGGGAGCCCATGGAGAGAATGCCCTCCTCAAACCGGCTCCCCAGGCCAAAGCGGCCCCCCAGGATCCGATCCAGGCCTCCCAGCAGGGCAAACACCGCCATCATGTCGATGAGCACTTCATGAAATGACATTCTATTCCTTCTTACTGTCCAAAATTGCCACCACCGCGGCATCCACCGGGGCATCCATACAGTATCGGGAGGCCACCGTGCCGGTAGCCAGAAGCACCCGGTCCCCAGGCCCGGCCCCTACCTGGTCCGCCGCCACCAGCTCTTCCGCACCGGAGCAGACCACCAAAAAGGTCTGACCCTGGAGACACTGAGCCTTTCGGGTAGCCCAGATGGAACCCACAACATTTCCGATCTTCATTTCGTACCCTCCAAAATTTCCTTCGCCAGCGGCGTCAGCACTGCCCCCGCCCCGGGGGCAGCGCCCTGGGCCCTTAATATCCTGGCTTCCTCCGCCGTAATAAGCTTTTTCCGCCCGCCGTCCGTAAACAGAACTCCCCAGTTTTTCAGTTCCCGCTGGGCGGCGGACAGACTGCCGCTGAGGGCCCGGTTTTTGTCGCTGCGAGGAAGTCCCGGGGTGTAGAGGCTCACAGGCTTTCCCTGAGACAGTGCCTCTAAAACCCGCTCGTCCCGGAACCGAAGCAACTGGCCCAGGGTCATAGAACCAATGACCACGGCATCATAGGGAGGCTGCTTCACATAGGTATAGCCCAGAGCCGCCGGGGGCTCCGTACCAATGAGCAGTGCCGTCATGGCAGGATCCTCCCAAAATCGCCCTTCTGGAAGCCGCAGGCGTTGGCCTCGTCATAGTCCAGATGGGCATAGGGGGCAAACTGGGGGCTTACCCGTATGGCTACATCCTCAAAAATCACAGGCCGGGCGGTAAGGGCGCGCAGCTTCACATTTTGTCCGTCGGTGACACCGAAGGTTTTCGCCGTCTCCGGAGTCAGGTGCACATGGCGCTTGGCCGCAATGACTCCCTGAGAGAGGGTCACCCGGCCCCTGGGACCTATGAGCTCCGCCCCAGGGGTATCTGCCGTGTCTCCGGAGAGCCGCACCGGGGCCTGGATCCCCAGGACCCGCGCATCCGTCAGCGACAGCTCCACCTGGGCTTCCTTCCGTTCCGGCCCCAGCACCGCTACATGTTCAAAGCTCCCCTTTGGGCCCCGGACCGTCACCCGCTCCCGAGCCAGATACTGCCCCGGCTGAGACAGGGGCCGCTCCGGGGTCAGGCCGTGGCCGAAGAGGATCTCTGCTTGCTGTTCTGTCACATGGACGTGCCGCCCGGAGGCCTCCAGCTCCACAAAAAGCCGCCGGGCAATGGCTTCTGTCAGTTCCTTTTGTTCCATCCCATTTACCCCAGCCGTTCCAGGATCCTCTGGGTCAGCAGCTCCACCAGCTCACTGTCCGGGGGCTCCGGCACATGAGGCCCATCCTCCGTCCCCCAGGCCACCCGGCGGATGTTGATAAGGTCCAGAGGTGAAATATTGTTGGAGGAGCTGCTGCCTCCTACTGCCCCGCAGCCCAGGGTCAGTGCCGGGAACAGCCCCGTCACCGCGCCGATGCCCCCCAGGGCCGCCGGGGCATTGACCAGAAAGCGGGAGACAGGGACCCTGGCGGCAAACCGCCGGACCACCTCTTCATCTCTTGCGTGGAGGGAGAAGGTGTGGCCGCTGCCCTCGTGGCTCAGGACCTCAATGCTCTTTTCCAGCACTGCCTCCTCGCTGTCCATGACAAAGAAGGCCAGCACCGGGCAGAGCTTTTCCATGGAGTAGGGCCGGGTGGGCCCTGCCTCCTGCTCCCGGGCCATCAGGACCTTTGTGGTTCTGGGCACGGAGAACCCTGCCTTTTCCGCCAAATAAATAGCGCTTTTTCCAACAATCTGGGGGTTCAGCCCTCCCGTTGGCTTGAAAAGGAGCCTTGCCAGGGCCCCCGCCTGTTCCTTGCTCATCAGATAGATGCCCTGGCGCTGCGCCTCGGAAAGGACGGCGGTCTCCATGCTCTTTTCCACAATGACGCTTTGCTCCGAGGCGCAGACGGTGCCGTTGTCAAAGGTCTTGGACCGGACGATATCCGACACAGCCCGGGGCACATCCGCCGAGGAGTGGATATAAGCCGGGCCATTCCCCGCCCCTACTCCAATGGCAGGCTTGCCGGAGGAATAGGCGGCCTTCACCATTCCCGGGCCCCCAGTGGCCAGCAGCAGCTTGATCTCCGGAGCCGCCATCAGCTCCTGGGTCCCAGCCATCTGGTTTAGCGTCAGGCAGCCAATACACCCTGACGGGGCGCCCGCCGCCACCGCCGCCCGGTGGAGCAGCTCCGCCGCCTGACGGGTACAGCGTGCCGCCTTTGGGTGGGGGGAAAACACAATGGCGCAGCCGGCCTTCAATGCGATCAGAGCCTTGTAGCACACGGTGGAGGTGGGATTGGTGCTGGGCACAATGGCACCAATGGCACCCACGGGCACCCCGATCTCCCACAGCCGCTTCTCCGGGATCTCCCGCAGAAGGCCTACGGTCTTCATAGGCCGGATGGCCTCCAAGACGGCCTTGCAGGCAAACAGATTCTTTTCGGTCTTGTCCTGGGTGTTGCCGAAGCCGGTCTCTTCCACAGCCAGCTTGGCAAGGGAGGCACACTCCGGCTCAAAGGCCGCCGCCATGGCGGCAACGATGCCATCCAGTTTTTCCTGAGGGTAGGTTTCCAAGGCCTTCTGGGCCTCCCCTGCCCTTCGCGACAGGTCCCGGGCCTCCTGCCGGGCCTGAAGATCCGTATCCAGTTCCATAATCCTACTCCTTTTCTCCTGACCTTCCCCTGGGGGCAGCGGTGGGTGGGGGGCGGCACCCAGTCGGCTCTGCCCCACACCTGTCACGCTTACGGCGTGCCGCCCTCTTCCAGGAGAGGGGTTTAGTACAACAGGCTCGACCCGTCCCCCGCCTTTTTGGTCAGATGCCCGTTCTCCACAAAGCCCATTTGCTCCAGCCACCGCTGAAACTCCGGGATGGCGGTCTTGCCGGTGATCTCCCGCAGGGCGGCAGTCTCCCGGAAGCCGGTAGTCTGGTAGTTCAGCATGATATCGTCCCCATGGGGGATCCCCATAAAGTAGTTGCAGCCCGCTAGCGTCAGAAGACCGGCCAGATTTTCAATATCGTTTTGGTCCGCCTTCATGTGATTGGTGTAGCAGCAGTCGCAGCCCATGCTGACACCTGTCAGCTTGCCCATGAAGTGATCCTCCAGCCCTGCCCGGGTGACCTGGCGGGCATCGTAGAGGTACTCAGGGCCGATGAAGCCCACAACCGTATTCACCAGGAAGGGGGCAAAATGCCGGGCAAAGCCGTAGCACCGGGCCTCCATGGTCACCTGGTCCGTGTCAAAATGGGCATTGCTGGAAAGCTCCGACCCCTGCCCCGTCTCAAAATAAAGCACATTGGGCCCTTCTGCCGTGCCCTTCTGGAGCATCAGCGCTTTCGCCTCCTCCAGCGTCTTGGCCGTAAAGCCGAAGGCCTCGTTGCCCTTCTGGCTTCCGGCAATGGACTGGAAGATGAGATCGCAGGGAGCTCCCTGCTCCACCGCCTTCATCTGGGCCGTCACATGGGCCAGTACGCAGATCTGGGTGGGAATGTGCCAGTGCTCCTTGATCTCCTGAAAGCGCCTGAGTATCTTCGCCGCCTGGTCCGCGGAGTCCGTCACCGGATTCAGGCCCAGGACAGCGTCCCCGGCCCCAAAGCTCAGGCCCTCCAGCAGGGAGGCGGTAATGCCCTCCGGGTCATCGGTGGTGTGGTTGGGCTGTAGGCGGCAGCTCAGCGTTCCAGGCAAGCCGATGGTGGTATTGCAGTGGGCTGTGACCCGGATCTTGTTGGCCGCATAAATAAGGTCCAGGTTTCCCATGAGCTTGCACACCGCCGCCACCATCTCCGAGGTCAGCCCTCGGCTGAGGCGGCGGATGTCCGCCCCGGTGGTGCCCTCGTCCAGGATCCATTCCCGCAGGTCAGAAACGGTCCAGCCCTTGATCCTTTGGTACTGGGGCTCGTTCAGGTCATCCTGGATGAGCCGCGTCACCTCGTCTTCTTCATAGGGTACCGCCGGATTTTCACGGAGCTCCTCCAGGGTCACCCCGGCCAGCACCACCTTGGCCGCCACCCGCTCCTGGGCGGTTTCGGCGGCAAGGCGCGCCAGCTTGTCTCCGGTTTTTTCCTCGTTGGCCTTGGCCAGCACCTGCTTCAGATCCCGGAACACATATGTTTTTCCCAGGAGGGTGGTTTGTAATTTCATAAGCTTCCTCTTCCTTTTTGTTTCAGCATCAGGATATAGACGGCACTGCTGAGCCGGTTCAGCCCCCTCAGAATGTCCTCCCTGCCAGAGGGGAAGGCAGCAGCCGCCAGAAGCTCCGCTTCCCGCACCTGGGTTCGAAAGACATTCAGCCTGGCAAGGGTCTTCCCGTCCTCCGGCCCCGGCATAAAGTGGGGGGTACCCAGATACTTTTGGGGCAGTTGGCTGATCCTGCGCAGCTTCTCCTCCGGCATTCCGAAAAGCGTTCCAAAGGAGAAGGGCTCCCCCAAGACCTCACAGCGAAGCATCCGCCGAAGAAATTCCAGGATTTCCGTCAGAGGCTCTTTCAGCTCCGGCTCCTCCAGGGCCAGCAGGATCACCTGGGCCTGAAGGGTATCCAGCTTCCCCCGGAAGGTGATCCGGGGGTGGGTCTTGGGCACCAGGATATTTCCCTCCAGCTGCGTCATGTGCTCCGGCTTTTCGTCATAATACCCCCCGTCCAGGCCTAGATACCGGGTGATCTTCGCCTGGGAGGCCGGAAGGATCGGAATCCGTTCCGCCGCCAGATGATCCTTGGCGGCGCTGGTCAGGGTATCCCCCTCCCCTAAGAAAAACACTCTTTTTCCTTCCCGGGTGCGGATATTGGCCTTTGCCTGCTCCAGCGTATAGAGCATGGGTTACTTGCCCTGGGCGGTTCCGGCGGTGCGGGGCTTTGGCAGGATATTGTCCACCTCCACATGAGGCCGGGCGATCACGTGGACGGAGATCAGTTCTCCCACCTTCTCCGCAGCCGCCGCACCGGCATCCGTAGCCGCCTTCACGGCGCCCACATCTCCCCGGACCATCACGGTGACCAGGCCGCCGCCTACCTGCTCCTTGCCCACCAGCTGGACATTGGCGGACTTTACCATGGCATCCGCCGCTTCGATGGCCCCCACCAGGCCTTTGGTTTCGATCATTCCAAGAGAATTGGTATCCATAATGTGATTTCCTTTCCTTGTTAAAAATCCTTACCTTCCCCTGGGGGAAGGTGCCGCCTCCAGGCGGCGGAAGAGGGACTGTAAGAACTTGGTTCTGCGTACCGCCCCACACCCCTCAGGGCTTCGCCCTGCCCCCCTCTCCCAGGAGAGGGTATTGGCTCACCGCCTCCACCGCTTCCCGGAAGGCCTCGCAGGCCGCCGCGCAGGCGGACCGGGTGCCGGTGAGCAGGGCCCCGCCGAAGTTGGTCTCCGTTGGCGGGCCGTAGAATTTTTTTAGCTCCACATCCGCCGCCTTCATAGCGGCATCCAGGCCCACAATGCTCTCCAAGGGCGGGGCAATGAGGTAGGCCAGGGCGCTGCCCAGGCTTACCCCCGCCTCCTTTGCCAGATAGATGCCGCAGGAACTGACGGTATAGGCCAGACAGCTGACACCTCCTGCATCCTCAAATCCGATGTGCTCCAAAGCGCCAAGAGCCGCCTCCAGAGCGCTTTTGGCATCCCCGGGCGTTTCCGCTCCCAGAATACCGATGACCTCCCCGGTGTTGGGCTGGGTGGCATTGTCCGCCCCGGCGTAGCAGCTCCGGCCATAGACCACCTCGGCTCTTGCCGCCTTCGTGGCCTCGTCCAGGGCAATATAGGTGGCATCGTCACAGTCCGTGGTCAGCAGGGCCAGGCAGGGGTATTTCGTATCCAGTGCCTCCAGCAGAGCATTGGGGGCATTGGGCAGCACCCGGGCTGCCAGTACCTTCACCGGGATCATGCCCCCGCCTCCGCGTGGAGGGCCACTCCGGACGTTTTCTTATTGAGAATGGTTTCCAGCAGCCCCGCAATGTGGGCTCCGGCCTCCACCGCCGGGGTGCCCTGGGCGTGAATGTTGCTGACCACCGTCCGGGCGGATTCCAGCACCCCGGTCCGGGCACCGTAGGTGATATAGCAGGACATGCTCTTGTCCGTCACCAGCCCCGGCCGCTCCCCTACCAGCATACACACGCATTGGGCCCCGGTCACGTCTCCCACCGCATCCCCGGCTCCTACCCGGGCATAGCGGACAAAAACAGGCTGGCCATAGTCAATGCCCCGGAGCTTGAGTCCGTCTTCAATGGCCGCCAGACAGTCCGGCGCATTGGCCAGAACGGCTGCGGAGGACAGGCCGTCCCCTACCACCAGCTGGATGGGCTTCCCCTTGGGGAGCCGGGCCAGAATGGCCTTGTTCTCTTCGTCAAAGCACCGGCCCAGGTCCGGCCTGGTCAGATATTCATCCTTATCCGCGCACCGGGTCTGGACCGCCGTCATGCCGTGGTGAACGGCAAAGTCCTCCGGCACCTGGCTGAATACCGTGTCCTGGGCTGCGGCATGGTCTGCCCGGAAGCGAAGCATGGTCAGGGTCTTATACCGGGCTCCGGCTTTGCCGCAGCCCAGCCTCGCCGGGGTTTTCAGCTTCATGTCGGCGAACCGTTCTCTGTTTTCCGGATCCTCCGTCAGGTATAGCCGCCGCAGGTCCAGCTTGGTCACATCCGGCACAAATTCCCCGGGATCCGCCGTCTCCTTCTGTGTGGGTCCTGGGACGGCGGCGTGGTAATCGCTGGCCTTCACCGCAGGCTCTGCCCGGATGTCCCCCAGTATTTCCGCCACCAAGGCGGTAAGTTCCTGTTTGTTCATGTTGTTTTCCTTTCTCCCCTAGCCTTCCCCTGGGGGAAGGGGGACCGCCGCAGCGGTGGATGAGGGGCGGTACCGAGACGGTTCCGCGTTCCGC
>URGL01000021.1 GCA_900547405.1 uncultured Eubacteriales bacterium | reverse complement strand
TTTTGCAGGGTGGCCATCAGCAGCGTCAGCGCCTGACGCTGGCCGCCGGAGAGCAGGCCCACCTTGGCGGTCATCCGATTCTCCAGCCCCAGATCCAGGATCTTCAGCTGCTCCACGTACCGCTCCCGGTCAGCGCTCGTAATGCCCTTTTTCAGGGTCCGGCGCTTGCCCCGACGGTCTGCCAAGGCCAGATTCTCTTCAATCCACATGGAGGCGGCCGTACCCATCATGGGGTCCTGGAAGACACGGCCCAGGTCCACCGCCCGCTTGAATTCGGGAAGTCGGGTGATGTCCTTACCGTCCAGGATGATGGAGCCCGTGTCCACCTGGATGGTACCGGCTACGGCGTTCAGCATGGTAGACTTGCCCGCGCCGTTGCCGCCGATGACGGTAACAAAGTCTCCGTCGTTCAATGTCAGATTCAGCCCCTTCAGCGCCGTCTTCGCGTTGACGGTGCCCGGATTGAAGGTCTTGGATACATTCTTGATTTCCAGCATTACTTGTCCCCTCCTGCCGTCTTGGCTGCTTTCTTGGCCGTGCTCTTCCAGTGGGGAATAGACAGGAACAGGGCAACAATCAGCGCGGTGAAGAGCTTCAGGTCATTGGTGTTCAGGCCCAACTGGAGGACGATCTGCAGCACCATGTAGTAGACCACAGCGCCAATCACCACGGCGCATAGCTTCAGGGCAAAGTTGCGGAAGATCTTATCCAGCAGCACCTCGCCGATAATGACGGCAGCCAGGCCGATGACAATGGCGCCCCGGCCCATGTTCACATCCACAGCGCCCTGATACTGGGCCAGAAGCGCTCCCGCCATGGCGACCAGGCCGTTGGAAAGCATCAGGCCTACGGTAACGGTGACCCGGGTATCAATGCCCTGGGCGCTGGCCATGCGCCCATTCGCGCCGGTGGCCCGGAGGGCAGAGCCATACTCCGTGCCGAAGAACCAGTAGAGAATGGCAATGAGCACCACCAGCGTCACAATGGCGGGCACCAGCGGATTGCGGAAGGACAGCTCCTTTACAAACCGCTGGGAGACGATCAGATTGTACTTATCCACAGAGATGGGCTGGTTTGACTTGCTGCCCATGATCCGCAGATTTACAGAGTACAGCGCCAGCTGGGTCAGGATACCGGCCAGAATGGCAGGGATCCCACAGCGGGTGTGGAGCAGTCCCGTGACCATGCCCGCCAGCATTCCCACCAGGAAGGCGGCAGCCAGAGCCAGCCAGGGATCGCAGCCAGAGCGCATCAGCATAATGCACACCGCACCGCCGGTAGCCAGACTGCCGTCTACGGTCAGGTCAGCCACATCCAGAATTTTGTAGGTGATATACACGCCGATGGCCATAATGCCCCAGAGCATACCCTGAGCAATGGCACCGGGGGCGGCATTCAAAAGGGGGGAGAAGAAGGACATTGGTTATCTACCTCAAATCTTTCAATAAATTGCAAACACAGGGGCAGGGCGAACGGGCCCTGTCCCTGCGAATATTCGCTGGGGATCAGTCTTCGATGGCAACATAGCCCTCGGGCACGGTAATGCCCAGAGCCTCACAGTTGGCAGCGTTGTACTTCTTGGTGACCTGAGGAGCGTACTCCACAGGCATGGTGGAAATATCCGCCTCACCGGTCAGGACCTTCACAGCCATCTTGCCGGTAGCGTAGCCCAGGTCGTAGTAGCTGATGGACAGGGTGGCCACACCGCAGCCCTTGCAGATACCCTCCTCACCGGCGATGACAGGAGTCTTGGCCGGAATGACCACATTGGCAATGGCCTCGGTATTGGAAGCGGCGGTGTTGTCGGTGGGGATGTAGATCACATCGGAGTCATCGGCAGCCTTCTGGGCAACGGAGGCAACATCGTTGGTATCGGTGAAGGCATAGTCGGTGCAGGTAATGCCCGCAGCCTCCAGGTAGCCCCGGATCACATCCACCTGGTACTTGCTGTTGGACTCGGCAGAGCAGTACAGCAGGCCCACGGTCTTGGCATCGGGGAACAGCTCCTGGAGCATAGCAGCCTGCTGGTCCAGAGGAGCCAGGTCAGAGGTGCCGGACACGTTGGTGCCCACGGTACCGGTCCAGTTGTCGATCTCCAGAGCGGAGGCATAGTCGGTGATGGAGGTGCCCAGCACAGGGATCGTGGAGGTAGCGGAGACGGCAGCCTGCAGAGGAGAGGTGGCATTGGCCAGGATCAGGTCCACATTGGAGGACACAAAGCCGTTGATGATGGTGGCGCAGTTGGTGCTCTCACCGGAGGCATTCTGCTCGTTGAAGGTCACGGCATCGCCCAGAGCCTCGGTCAAAGCGGCCTTGAAGCCCTCGGTGGCGGCATCCAGAGCGGGGTGCTGCACCAACTGGCAAATGCCCACGGTGTAGGTCTTGGCGGCCTCGGTGTCAGCGGCGGGAGCCTCGGTCACGGCTTCCGTTGCAGCGGCGGTGGCAGCAGGGGCCTCGGTGGCGGCAGGAGCCGTACCGGTGCAGGCCGCCATAGAGGCAGCCATCACAGCAGCCAAAAGCATTGCAAGTACTTTTTTCATTTTCATTTTCTTCCCTTCGTGTGTTCTAGGTGTACTTTTGTGCTCCAGCCATGGAGCAACTTGCCGTTACTATACACCCGGGAAAGGAAGTTGTCAACAGAAAGTTCATGCTTTTTCGAAAATGTTGTATATTTCCCTTTCGGTTTTTTATATATCCAGTGAATAGGCCCATAGGCCTGTCCGCAATGACCTTACGTCAGCCTTCGGCAAGCGGCGGCCAGTTCTCCTAAGGTAGAGCAGGGGATCATAGACACCAGAGTGGACATCAGCACGGTGCTCTTCAGATATTTCCAGTTTCGTTCCGGGATGGGGTTCAGCCACAGTACCCGGCCCGCCTGATGCTTCGCCTCCGCCAGGGCGGCGGCCGCCCGGGCCGTGTCTACAGTTTTGGTGTCGGAGAGGATCAGAAGCGTTGTTGCCCCGTTCAGCACCGGAGGGCGCATGGCGCAAAGCGTCTCCAGAGCCAGCCCCAGGTTGGTGCCCCGGCCATAGATGCCGGAGTCCCGGACCGTGGCACGGAACCGGTCCATATTCTGGAGTTGGAAGGGGTCCGCCTCAACAATGGATTCGGAAAACAGGAAGACCTGAGAGGATTCCGCAATCTGGTTCAGGGACTGGATGAACCGCAGGGCAAACTCCGAAAACTGCATCATAGATCCGGATACGTCACACAGGATCACCAGGCGCTTGCGCTTGGGGTGTTTTTTCCGGAATTTCAGATCGTGGAGAGTACCGCCGGTGGCCAGACTCTTGCGGATGGTGGCCCGGAAATCCAGCTTGCCGCTGTGGGCGCTGCTCTTTCGCCGGGCAGACAGCTCTCCGTTGAGCTGCCGGGCCAGATTCTCGATCATGGATATGGCCTTGGGGATCTCCCCATCGGAGAATTCTCCCAGATCCCGGTAGAGAATGCCCAGCTCCGGATCCTGGGCCTCGGCTCCCAGCCCGGCGTTCTCCATGCGCATTTGCTGCTCCAGGAGGGCTTTTGCAAAAACGGAGTGGATAAACTCACCGTATAGGTGGGGACTCCGGTCCACGTTGCCCTTGTATTTTTCCAGGAATTCCCGCAGCTTCTGCCGGGCCTCCTGGGGCAGGTCCTGGTAGTTCTGCTTCTCCCGGTCATCCAGCTTCACCCGGGTCTGGACGGACTCCAGCTCTTGCCGGGCCTGCTGCCGTTCCTGCTCCCGCTGACGCTCCTGCTCCATCTGCTCCTTGGCCTGAGCCCGCATGGCATCCTCCGACAGAAAGAAGCCATCGAAAACCCGGTCGAAGGTCAGCTGCTCTTCCCGGCTGGAGGCGTAAACCGTCCGCAAGGCGGTCTTTACCTGCTCCCGGTCCTGGAGATCCATAGCTGCCAGCAGCCTTGCCCCATCCTCCGTGTCCTTGGGGCCCACGTTCAGTCCCTCGGCGCGGAGCATTCGGCCAAAGGCAGAGAGCTTTTCCAAATAGATCTCAGTCATGGAGTTCTCCCAGCTCCTCCAGGGCCAGCAGATCCTCGTTGTTTTTCAGTACAAATCCGGCGGTCTGCCGCAGGGCATCGGGGGTCAGCTCCCGGATGCCCAGAGCATCCAGGGCCGCCGCCCAGTCCAGGGACTCGGCAATGGAGGGCTTTTTCAGCAGCACATCGGCAGACCGCAGCTGCTGGATGGCCTTCGCCACCTGGACCCGGAGCCGGTCCTCCACATTGGGAAGCTTCTTCCGAAGGATCGCCAGCTCTTTTTCCATATCCGGGTAATCGATGTGCAGATAGGCGCACCGGCGGCGCAGAGCCTCAGAGAGGGGCCGGGCCCGGTTGGAGGTGAGGACCACAAAGGGAATGGATCTGGCCTTGACGGTGCCGATTTCCGGGATGGTCACCTGCATTTCGGACAGGAGTTCCAGCAAAAATGCCTCGAACTCCTCGTCCGCCTTGTCGATTTCATCGATCAGAAGCACCACGGGAACATCGGAACGGATGGACTGCAAAAGCGGCCGCTCCAGCAGGTATTCATCGCTGAATAGGGACTTCGTCAGGGCCTGCCTGTCCTCCTGGCCCTGGTTTACCTGGATGGCCAGCAGCTGCTTCTGATAGTTCCACTCATACAGGGCCTTGCTCTCATCCAGGCCCTCGTAGCACTGGAGCCGGACCAAAGGACGGCCCAGGGCCTCCGCCATGACCTTGGCGACCTCGGTTTTGCCCACACCGGCGGCACCCTCAATGAGCAGGGGACGGCCCAAGGTCAGGGCCACATAGAGGACCGTCAGCATGGTGTCGTCATAGACATATTGGGTCCTGTCCAGATTCTTTTTCAGCTCTTCCAGTGTCATAGGGAAACCTCCACTTCCAGCTCCCGGAGCTCCCGCCGGAGCCGGGGCACGTCCAGACGGAATTGGATGCCTCTCATACCGGTCTGGATGGCTACCTCAATGTTGGCCGGGGCATCGTCGATGAAGACGCACTCTCCCAGGTCCAGTTCAAATTTTTTCGCCAGGCGCTCATAGATGGCGGGCATAGGCTTTAGGAGCTTCTCCTCGGCAGAGACCATAATGCCCTCAAAGCACTCGGCGCCGGGGATACGGTCAAAGTAGTCCCGCAGGTCCGTTCCGGCATTGCTGAGAACATACAGGTGGTATCCCTTCCCTTTCAGTTCCCTGACCAGCTCCGCCATGCCCTCCATGGGTTTCAGCGGCCGGCGCCACCAGCCGAAAATGGTCTCCTCTACCGCGGGCCACAGCCGCTCCGGCACCCGGGTCTTCACCCGCTCCACAGCCTGCTCCCGGGTCAGGGTGCCGTGGTCCAGGCTGACCCATTCAACGCTTTGAAACATCTCCCTCAGAAGGATGGACATATCCTCTTCACTGAGCCCAAGGTGGTCCGTAACGGAAAACGGGGTCCAGTGAATGAGGACCTGGCCCATATCAAAAACAACGGTTGTAATTTTCTTGGTTTCCATATTTCTCGTCCTTTCCAGACATTTTTCACAATTCTACCACATAGCGTCAGTCTTTGGCAAGCGGATTTCACAGATTTTTTCATTTGGCAAAATAACTATTGACAATCGTCCGTGTCGGGAGTACCATAGGGTCAAAATTGAATCGCTTATGGTAGAGGCGCGGTGCTCATGAGTATTGTCTGGCAAGGTCTTGCAGCCGCCGGACAAAAAAGGGAACGCCGCCGAAGCGGGTCTTGCTTGCAAGGAGCAGGTCTGCTGGGCCGTCAGAGAATATCTGCCGGACTGTCACGTTTATGTGGAGCGCTATCGTAAAGGGCCTGGATGAGGTTTTTCCTTATTTCGTCGTTTACCCTGGACCGCCTGCATAGGCGGTCCAGTTTTTAATTTCGAAAAAAGAGGGAAACAAAAATGAGAAAAATCACCTGTCTGGTCCTGGCTATGCTGCTGACTCTGTCCCTGGCTGCCTGCGGCGGAAAGACCGAAACCACCGCAACCACTGCCGCGGCTTCCACCTCCACCGGTGTGGAGGACGGCGTTCTGACCATCGCCATGGAATGCGCCTACGCCCCCTACAACTGGACCCAGGGCGACGACTCCAACGGTGCCGTGCCCATCTCCAACGTCCCCGGCTCCTACGCCAACGGCTACGATGTCATGATCGGCAAGAAAATCGCCGAGGCCAATGGCTGGCAGCTGGAGGTCATCCAGTCTGACTGGGATTCCCTGGTGCCCGGCGTCCAGACCGGCATCTTTGATGCCGTCATCGCCGGTCAGTCCATGACCGCCGAGCGCAGCGAGCAGGTGGACTTCGCCGGTCCTTACTTCTACGCTACCATCGTCTGCGTCACCAAGAAGGACAGCCCCTTTGCCTCTGCCAAGTCCATCAACGACCTGGCCGGCGGCAAGTGCACCGCCCAGATTGCTACCATCTGGTATGACCAGTGTCTGCCCCAGATCGAGGGTGCCAACGTCCAGACCGCCGCGGAAACCGCTCCTGCCATGCTGATGGCTCTTGAGACCGGCAGCGTGGACTTCATCTGCACCGACATGCCCACCGCCCAGGGTGCCATAGCCGCCTACCCCGACATGACCATCCTGGACTTCTCCGGCACCGACGGCGACTTCCAGTTCTCCGACCAGGTTCGGGCCGAAAACGTCAACATCGGCGTGTCCGTGAAGAAGGGCAACACCGAGCTGAAGGACAAGATCGATGCCGTCCTTTCCACCATGACCCAGGACGACATGAACGCTCTGATGCAGCAGGCCATCGCCGTTCAGCCTCTGAGCGAGTAAGAAAGAACCCATGTCATTGCGAACCGGTCCCCCGGATCGGTTCGCAATGACATAAAAACATATATTAAGGAGTAAACGCTTTCATGGAAAAACTGATTCAGTTAACCGCCGACATTGGGAAGCTCTGGGGCAAGTACGGCTCCTCCTATCTTTCCGGTATCGGCAACACCCTGGCCCTGGCCCTGATCGCCACCGGCATTGGCTGCGTCATTGGCTTTGTCTGCGGCGTGCTCAACACCATTCCCTACGCTCCCGGGGATCATCCCCTGAAGAAGTTCTTCCTGAAGGTTATAAGGGCCATCGTCCGGATCTATGTGGAGGTCTTCCGGGGTACCCCCATGGTGCTGCAGGCCGTGTTTGTGTACTATGGCCTGCCCTACTTCTCCGATGGAGCCCTGCGGTTTGACAACATCTGGGCCGCCGCCATTCTGGTGGTCTCTATCAACACCGGCGCTTACATGGCCGAGTCCGTCCGGGGCGGCATCATCTCCGTAGACCCGGGCCAGACCGAGGGAGCCAAAGCCATTGGCATGACCCACGTCCAGACCATGGTCAACGTGATCCTGCCCCAGGCCATCCGGAACATCATGCCCCAGATCGGCAACAACTTCATTATCAACGTGAAGGACACCTCCGTCATGTTCATCATCGGCTTCCCGGACTTCTTCTCTGCCCATCGGGCCGCCGTGGGGGCCAGCTACCTGTATTTCCCCTCCGCCACGGTGGAGATGATCGGTTATCTCTGCATGACCCTGATTGCCTCCTTCCTGCTGCGGTGGATCGAGAAAAAGATGGACGGCACCAGCAACTATGAGCTGGTCCAGGAGGATCCCCTGGTGATGACCGCCGGGACCTACAGCCATCCCAGCCGCAAAACACCCTTTGATGAGCAGAATCGGGAGGTAAAGAAGTAATGGCTATTCTGGAAATCAAGCACCTGAGCAAATCCTTCGGTGATCACGAGGTATTAAAGGATATTGATTTTACCGTCAACCCCGGCGACGTGACCTCCATCATCGGTGCTTCCGGCTCCGGCAAGAGTACGCTCCTGCGCTGTGTCAACCTGCTGGAAACCCCCTCCTCCGGAGAGATCCTCTACCACGGCAAGAATGTAGTGGGCCGGGGCGTCAACCAGCCGGAATACCGGACCCATGTGGGCATGGTATTCCAGTCCTTCAACCTCTTCAACAACATGACCGTGCTGGAAAACTGCATGGTGGGCCAGATCAAGGTCCTGAAGCGCAATAAAGAAGAGGCCAGAGCCGCCGCCATGAAATACCTGGATAAGGTGGGCATGGCCCCCTACATCAACGCCAAGCCCCGGCAGATATCCGGCGGCCAGAAGCAGCGGGTGGCCATTGCCCGGGCCCTGGCTATGAATCCCGAGATGCTGCTTTTCGATGAACCCACCTCCGCCCTGGACCCGGAAATGGTGGGCGAGGTCCTCACCGTCATGAAGGAGCTGGCCCAGGAGGGCATGACTATGCTGGTCGTCACTCACGAAATGGCCTTCGCCCGGGACGTGAGCACCCATGTGGTGTATATGGCAGACGGCGTCATCTGCGAGCAGGGTGCCCCGGATGAAATGTTCGGCCATCCCCAGAAGCAGGAAACCCAGGATTTCCTGGCAAGATTTACAAAGGTTTAAACATCTCCTACCTTCCCCCGGGGGAAGGTGCCGCCCGCAGGCGGCAGAAGAGGGGCGGCATGCAGAAACGATTTCGGAAGTCTTCCGTAAATCGTGCTGTATGCCGCCCCTCATCCGTCTCAGCTTCGCTGAGCCACCTTCCCACGGGGAAAGCTTTTTTACGTGCAGTTACTTGATATCTCCTTCAGCCGTTTTTCATAGGCCTCTTTATCGATCTGACCGGACAGAAGCATTTTCTCCGCCCAGAGCTGCAGGGTCTCCACGGTGATGGAGATGCGCTCCAGCTCCCGCTGGATGGTGATAAAGTCCCCGATCTCGTCTCCGTCGATTCTCCCGTCGGCGGTGATCTCAATGAGCCGGTCCCTTTTTTTGTCCACAGCGTTCAGGCTGGCCAACATCTCCAGGACGATGGCGGAAAGCTCCTTCATCTTCACCTCCGGCACATATTCCCTGCCGATAGGGCACTCGTTGGCACAGTAGAAGTTGCACAGACTGGGGCGGCCATATTTTTCCGCCATAGTCAGCACTTCATCCGGGTAGGGTCTGCACTTGCCGCTTTCCACCTTTTCGATCCGGTCCGCGCTGACGGTCTCCAGGAGCGCTTCCGCCTTTTCCCTCGTCAGGCCCAGCTCCTCCCGGACCAGCTGGTAGCGGTTCTTGTTCTGTTTTGTGGAGGCTCTGCCCATGGTTTTGTCCTTTCTTAGGCATCCCCATTCAACCAGGAGATTGCCACACCAGTCTGCGGACTGGTTCGCAATGACATACAGTTATCTAAAATACACTTCCGCGTCGTTCAGAATGGCCTGTTCGGTCTGCTCTGCCTCTGTCTCATCTTTGGCGGTTACGGACAGATAGAGCTTCAGCTTGGGTTCCGTACCGGAGGGCCGGACCACCAGGGTGCTGCCGCCGTCCAGGTAGAACTTCAGCACGTCTGCCTTGGGAAGGCCATCCAGGCCGGCGCTGTAATCCAGCACTTTTTCCACCGCTTTTCCGCCGAAGGTGGAGATCCCCTGCCGGAAAGCGGCCATAATGCCCTGCATCTTGGCAAAACCGGCGCTGCCCTCAAACTGGTAGCTATGGAGGGTATTGCGGCAGTAGCCGTAGCGCTCGTACAGCTTCGCCAGTTGATCCGTAAGCCGGATGCCCCGGGCTGCGTAGAAGCTGAACATTTCACAGATCATCACGGCACCGTCCACACCGTCCTTGTCCCGGACATAAGTGCCGGTGAGGTAACCGTAGCTCTCCTCGAAGCCGAAGAGATAGCGTCTTTCCTCCCCGGCCTTTTCCAGCAGGCCGATTTGCTCGCCGATGTATTTAAAGCCCGTAAGGACGTTTCTCGTTTCCACGCCATAGTGCTCCGCAATGCGCTCTGCCAGATCTACGGTAACAATGGTTTTTACCAGCACAGGATCCTTCGGCATTTTGCCGTGCTTTTGCTTTTGGGCACAGAGATAGTCCAGCAGCAGCAAACCCACCTCATTGCCGGAGAGGAGCACATAGTCCCCCTGGGCGTTTTTCACGGCGATACCCACCCGGTCGCAGTCCGGATCCGTAGCCAGCAGCAGATCCGCGTTCTTTTCCTTGGCGTACCGCAGGCCCAGCTCCATGGCCTCCCGAATTTCCGGGTTGGGATAGGGGCAGGTGGGGAACCGGCCGTCCGGCTCTTCCTGCTCCTTCACCACGGTGATGTTGGTATAGCCCAATTCCTCCAGGGTCCGAAGCACCGGCTTCCGACCGGCCCCGTTGAGGGGAGAATAGACGATGGCCACATCGTGGGTGGTCTTGTCCCCGTAGAGGACAGACTGGGCCTTCACGTTTTCCACAAAGGCTGTGTAAACAGCCTCCGGAATGTGCACGATCCGCCCATCGTTCCAGGCGGTACCGAAGTCCATGATCCGTACATCCTGAAAAATATCCAAAGCTTCGATTTTCGCAAGAACTTCTGCCGCCCCCTGGGTGGTAATCTGACAGCCGTCGGCACCGTAGACCTTGTAGCCGTTGTATTTGCTGGGATTGTGAGAGGCGGTGACCATGACCCCGGCGCTGCACCCCAGCTCCCGCACGGCAAAGGACACCGTAGGCACGGGCATCAGCTCCGGCCAAATGTGGACCTTCACCCCATTGGCGGCGAAGACCCGGGCCGCAACCTTGGAAAAAAGCTCGCTGTTAATGCGGCTGTCGAAGCCGATGGCAACGGAAGGCGCCCGGAAGTGCTCCTTCAGGTAGTTCGCCAGGCCCTGGGTAGCCTTGGCAACGGTATAAATATTCATCCGGTTGGTTCCGGCTCCGATGACGCCCCGCAGGCCCCCGGTGCCAAAGGACAGATCCCGGTAAAAGGCGTCCTCCTGCTGCTTTTCGTCCATGGCCCGGAGCTCTTCCAGCAGAGTCGGGTCCATATCCGCCTTTGTAAGCCAGCGGCGGTATTCTTTCTGATAGTCCATGGTGTTTTACCCCCGAATATCCAAAAATGTCATCTGCCCGTGGAGGGTCATTTCCTGAGAGTCCGCCGGGACAAACAGGCAGTCCCCCCGGCACAGGTCCAGCGTGCTTTCCCCAAACCGGACCGTGCCGCAGCCCCGAACACAGAGCAGGGCCCGGAAGGATTCCGCATCCGCCCGGTAGGTAACCCTTTGGCGGCGCTCCGTATTCACGATCATCCGGTATACTTCAAAGTATCTGCACCGGCACAGGAGTTCTTTTGCCACCCCCCGGCCATAGCGCAGCACCCGCAGGGGCTGCCGGGGCTCCGGAGCGGCATGAAAATCCGCCACATCCAGGGCTTTTTCCAGGTGCAGCGGACGCTTCTGTCCGTTTTTATCTACCCGGTCATAGTCATAGAGACGGTAAGTCAGGTTGCTGCTCTGCTGAATTTCCGCAACCAATATTCCAGCCCCCAAGGCGTGGATGGTGCCGGGCTCCACATAGAACACATCGTCCGGCCGGACAGGCACCCGCTGCAAATACTTCATAAGGCTGCCGTTTTGGGCGGCGGCACGGATGGTTTCCCGGTCCGCGGTCCTGCTCAGGCCATAGACCAGGCTGGCCCCCTTGGCGGCATCCAGCACATACCACATCTCGGTCTTGCCCCGCTGGCCTCCTTCCTTTTGAAGCGCATAGCCGTCATCAGGATGGACCTGGACGGATAGATCCCGATCCGCGTCAATGAGCTTCACCAGCACAGGCAGACCCCTGCCCTTTTCCGGGTGGGTGCCCAGGTATTCCGGGTGATCCTCCAGGATTTTTGTCAGGGTCTGGCCCCGGAAGGGACCGCTGGCGGCAGTGCTCTCCCCGGCTGGATGGGTAGAGCACTCCCAGGTCTCCGCCAAAGGATCCAGAGGGATGTCCTTGGCGAAGTCCCATTTCAGTCGGTTGCCACCCCAGAGGTAGTCCTTGCCCGCAGGGGTCAGAAGAAAGGGTTCAGCCTTCATAGGCATCCCGTTCCAAGACAAATTTCTGCTTGTCGTCCACGCTGATGTCCTTGCCCAGCTGGACCTCCATCAGCTTCAGCTCCGTCAGGGCCATGACCGTATGGCGGCATCCGGCGGCCATGGTGATCACGTCCCCCGGGGCCACCCGGTTTTCCATGCCGTCCACAACGGTCTTTCCCTGGCCGGAGATCACCACCCAGACCTCGTCCCGGTGGGCGTGGCTGTGGTAATGCATGCTGTGCCCGGCGTTGAGGGTGACCTTGATGGTCATGCTCTCCGGCTCCACATCCAGCACCCGGAAGGAGCCCCAGCTCTTCTCGGCAAACATGACCTGCTGGTCCATGGCGTCTACAAAGGGCTTGATGTAGCTGGACTGCTCTTTATCAGAAACCAGAATGCCGTTGGGCGAGGCGGAGATCACCACATCGTGAAGGCCCATGGCCAGCACCGGCACATCCGTCTCGTTGATGATGTTCACGCCTTCGCAGGCCTCATTCATCACGCCCTTGCCGATGACCCTTTCTTCCATCGCCTCCGTCAGGGTGTTCCAGGTGCCCAGGTCCATCCACCGGCCCTGGAAGCGCATGACCTGGATATTGGGCTCATGCTCCACCACGGCATAGTCGAAGGAGATCTTCTTCAAGGTCTCGTACTTATGGAACAGGTCCTGATAGTCTGTAAAATCGATGAGCTCATGGGCCCGGTCCAGCACATAGCGGAGCTGATAGGCAAAAACGCCGCCGTTCCACAGAGCTCCCCGGGAGATATACTCAGCCGCCACTGCCGCCGTAGGCTTTTCCTTGAAGGTATCCACCCGGGAGACGGCCTCGGAGGTTTTCGGGATGATGTAGCCGTATTTCTCGCTGGGATAGGTTGGCTCGATGCCCATAAGCACCAGATTGGCCTCTCCCTTGTCCGCCTGGGCGCAAAGGCCCTTCAGCGCCTCAAAGTAGTCGTCATCCACATAGGGGTCCACAGGGCACACCACCACGGATTCATCCTTGGGCACACCCATCACATCCACCAGATAGGCAGTGGCCAGGGCGATGGCCGGGAAGGTGTCCCTCCGGCAAGGCTCTACGGAGATGCCCACATCCTGCCCCAGCTGGTTGTGGATCAAAGACACCTGGGCCTTGGATGTGGCAATGGTCACCTTTGCCTGGGGATCCGCCTTTTTGATCTGGCGGAAAACCCGCTGGACCATGGACTCGTAGGCTCCCTCTTCGTCCCGGAATATTTTGATAAACTGCTTGGACCGAATGTCGTTGCTCAGGGGCCACAGCCGCTTACCGGAGCCGCCGGACAGCAATACCAGATTCATACCCGTCTCCTTACCGTTCTGCCCGCATGGGGTTATTCAGGAAATCCTCGTAGGCCAGCCGGATGCCGTCCTCCAGTTCCGTCTTGTAAGTCCAGCCCAGGGCCGCAGCCTTGGATACATCCAGCAGCTTTCTGGGGGTGCCGTTGGGCTTACTGGTGTCCCACTTGATTTCTCCCTGATAGCCCACCACCTTGGCGACCAGCTCAGTAAGCTCCTTGATGGTCAGCTCCTTGCCGGTACCGGCGTTCACAGTCTCATCGCCGGAGTAGTTGTTCATCAGGAAAACGCAGAGGTTTGCCAGGTCATCCACATACAGGAACTCCCGCAGGGGACTGCCATCGCCCCAGCAGGTGACCTCGGTCTTTCCCTCCACCTTGGCCTCATGGAACCGGCGGATGAGGGCAGGCAATACATGGGAGTGGGTGGGGTGATAATTGTCGTTGGGCCCATAGAGGTTGGTGGGCATAACGGAAATATAATCCGTGCCGTACTGCTTATTCAGGAACTCACAGTACTTGAGGCCGGAGATCTTCGCCAAGGCATAGGCTTCGTTGGTCTTTTCCAGTTCACTGGTCAGGAGGCAGCTCTCCTTCATGGGCTGAGGGGCTAGGCGCGGATAGATGCAGGAGGAACCCAGGAACTCCAGCTTCTTGCACCCGTTTTTCCAAGCGGAATGGATGACGTTCATTTCCAAAATCATATTGTCGTACATAAAGTCCGCCAGGGCGTTCTGGTTGGCTACGATGCCGCCTACCTTAGCCGCTGCCAGAAACACATACTCCGGCTTCTCCGCAGCGAAAAAGGCCTCCACAGCGTCCTGCCGGGTCAAGTCCAGCTCCTTATGGGTCCGGGTAACAATGTTGTGGTAGCCCTGCCGGTTCAGTTCCCGCACAATGGCGGAGCCCACCATGCCCCGGTGACCGGCTACATAGATTTTTGCGTTTTTATCCATCATAATATAAACTCCTCTACAATCTTAACCTTCCCCTGGGGGAAGGTGCCCGCCGCGGCGGGCAGATGAGGGGGCAGACTTTGTATCGCCCCACTCCCGTCAGGGCTTCGCCCTGCCACCCTCTCCCAGGAGCGGGTTTTACGCCTCTTTGATTGCTTTCTCCTGCTTTGCCAGGGCCCGGTCGTGCTTGGCCATGATCTCCACCAGCTGCGCGTAGCTGGTCTTCTGGGGGTTCCAGCCCAAAACCGTTTTGGCTTTGGTGGGGTCTCCCCACAGGTTATCCACATCGGTGGGCCGGAACCACTGGGGATTCACAGACACCAGCAGTTTGTTGGTCTCGGCGTCGTAGCCCTTCTCGTCAATGCCGGTGCCCTCCCAGCGGATGGTCATTCCATTGGCAGCGAAGGCCTTCTCGGTAAAGTCCCGGACCGTGTGCTGCTCGCCGGTGGCGATGACAAAGTCCTCCGGCTTCTCCTGCTGCATAATGAGCCACATGCACTCTACATAGTCCTTGGCATAGCCCCAGTCCCGGAGGGAATCCATATTTCCCAGCTCCAGATGATCCTGCAGGCCCTCGGCGATGCGGCCGGCGGCCAGGGTGATCTTCCGGGTGACGAAGTTCTCCCCCCGGCGCTCAGACTCATGGTTGAAAAGGATGCCGTTGACGGCGAACATTCCGTAAGCCTCCCGGTACTCCTTCACGATCCAGAAGCCGTACTGCTTGGCTACAGCATAGGGAGAATAGGGATGGAAGGGCGTGGTCTCCCGCTGGGGCACCTCCTCCACCTTGCCGAAGAGCTCGGAGGTAGAGGCCTGATAGACCTTCGTCTTTTTGGTCAGCCCCAGGATGCGGCAGGCCTCCAGGATCCGCAGTACCCCCAGGGCATCCACATCGCCGGAGTACTCCGGCACATCGAAGGACACCTGCACATGGCTCTGGGCCGCCAGATTGTAGATCTCATCGGGCTGAGTCAGCCCAATGATGCGGATCAGGGAAGAAGAATCAGACAGATCTCCATCGTGGAGCTTGATCTTCCCCATCAGATGGTCAATTCTTGCGGTATTGGAAATAGACGCCCGGCGGGTAATGCCGTGGACCTCGTAGCCCTTTTCCAGCAGGAATTCGGCAAGGTAGCTTCCATCCTGACCGGTAATACCGGTAATGAGTGCAACTTTAGACATAATATAACCTCAACTTTCAGAGAATATTTTCGGTTTCTATCCCCTATTTTATCCGAGGACAGCGAAAAAAGGAATCCCCAATCTTGCCCTCCCGGGGGCAGTACTTGCACAATATTGCTCTCCTACCATTTCTCCCGGAATTCCGAAGGAGTCACACCCTCCACCTGCTTGAAAACCCGGCTGAAATAGTGGGGCGCGCCCAGGCCGCACTGGTAGCCGATGTCCTCCAATTTCCGGTCCGAGAACCGCAAAAGCTGCTTGGCCTTGGTAATGCGCTTATTAAGCAGATAGGTGCTGATGCTGACCCCGAACTGCTCCTTAAACACCCGGGTCAGGTAAAACTTGCTGATAAAAAACTGCTCCGCCAGGGCATCCAGGGAGATTTTTTCCGTAAAATGCCCGTCCAGATAGTCCCGGATGGGCATTAAATTCTGCCGCTTGCACCCCGCCTGCTCCACCGGGTGCCAGGATTCCTGCATCAAAAGCACCAGCAGCGCATTCAGACAGCTGTTCATGCGCATATCCCGGATGTAATCATCGGAGGAGGCCAGGTCAAAAATTTCTTCGTGGAGCTTTTCAAAAGGTGCCAGGTCCGCCGGATGGAACACCGGCCGGCCTCCCCGCTCCCGGTACTTTTCATACACCGGCTGCATGGTCACCCCGGAAAAATGGATCCAGCTCAGGGACCACAGATTCTCTCCGGTGCTGTGGGCATAAGGCTGGCGGCAGTCCAAAAACACGCAGTCCCCAGGGCCCAGGCGGTAGCTCTTCCCGTCATACTCCAGCTCTCCGGTGCCTGATTTAACATAAAACATCAAATAAGAGGACAGCAGCGTCCGGGAGGATGTATGAGGCTTCTCCGCCTTTAGAGAGCCCACCTCCTGCAAATACAGTAGGGCGGACTTTGCGAAGGCGGTAGGCGTATAAAGTATTCTCCGGGAGGAGACCACCGGTGTTGACCGGGAGTCGTGTAAAAACAGTTCGTCCATAAGGCACCTCCTTTGGGCGCATTATACCATATTCCACGGGAGAAGCCAAGACTTGGTTTTAAATCCCCCTTTTTCTTACCGGTGTAATGAAAAAGAGGGATTGCTGCCATGTATTCAATGATTCACAGCTTCTGATTTTGGGGAATTCTCCTCCTGATAAGACTGTTCTGTATTCACATTCCATACGGAGGTCCTATCCGTGCTACCTGCCAGAATGCAGTCCACCGCTCGGAAGGCCGTTATCATCGAATGGTCCATATTGTTATAGCGATGCTGTCCGTTTCTTCCAATGCAATACAAATTTTCAATCCCGTTCAGGTAGTCAATCAGCTCCCCGATTCGGCTATAGGTGTCAAAATAGGCCGGATATGCCTTTGGCACCCGCTCAATATGTGTGTCCAATACAACCTGTGCAGAAGAAATCAACCCCAGCGTCACCATCTCCTTCACCGCCATTTGACGAAAGTCCTCGTTCGATAATCTCCAGAGTGCGTCCCCTTCGTCGGCAAAGTATTCCAAGCCCAGCCACACGGTATGTTCCAAATCCTTCACAAGATAAGGCGACCAATTGTTATAAATCTGGAACCGTCCCATTTTTACCTGCCGATCCTGAACGTAGATCCAGCAGTCCGGTACGATATTTCCTACAGTTTTCAGCTTTGTCTGGTTGGTCAGCGAAAGCTTCGAAACCAGTACACCCATGGTGAGATACCCTCGATACGGGAGACCCTGCGCAATTTGCCGCACAGCTGCAGGCACATTCTCCACCCCCGCCACCAGGTCCTTTAGGGGCATAGAAGAAATCACATAGTCTCCTTCGGCCCGAATTTTCTTTCCGTCCTTTTGGTACGTCAGCGCTTCTATCCGATTCCCTGCAGATTTGTGGAAGCCCACAACCGCAGCATTCCGGAGGACCCTGCCCCCAAGCTTTTCTATCTCTGCAGCAACCGCTTCCCACATCTGCCCCGGGCCCAGCTTGGGATAAAAGAACTGCTCGATAAGGGAGGTTTCCACATTTCGGTTTTTCTTTTGGAGCATACTGCCCCACATATCCCGAAGTACCACCCCAATAGATAGTCCTTTTACCCGCTGCGTGCCCCAGGAGGCATCAATTTCCCGCGGATGCCTGCCCCAAAGATTTTCCGTATAGCTTTCAAAAAACATGGTATATAACTTTCTGCCGAATCGATTCACATAAAAGTTTTCCAAATTGTCTTCCGGAAGCCTATTTATTTGGACGGCAAGATAGCTTGCGCCTACCTCCAGGGTCGTTATAAGCCCCATATTGCGCAGCGTCTCAGGCCGAAAACGAATGGGATAATCGTAAAAATGATTCTCAAAAAGGATTCTGGAAACCCGTCGGCGGCAGAGCATGACCCTATCTTCCCTTTCCGGGTCCGGGCCTCCAGGGGCCGTATCGACCTCTCGGTTTAAAATCCGGTCATCCAGGGCAGGCTTGCCCTGCAGAGGCATTCTCTCTTCCCACCAGGCGTTAACTTGGGGATCCTTAGAAAAAAAACGGTGGCCTCCGATATCCATACGGTTTCCGTTATGCACCACTGTCCTGGATATACCGCCTATGCTGTCGCTCTGCTCCAGAATAGTAACTTCATATTCTTTTCCCCGCGTCAAAAGCTCATAGGCCGCCGTCAGCCCCGCGGGACCCGCACCAATGATCAAAACCTTTTTCATAAGCGTTATCCTTTTCTCAAATTGCAGGTGCGAATGTTTCGGCTCAAACCGCGCAAAGGAAATACAGCGCCGTACTCAGCAGGCTGTTTCCCCACAGCAAAGCCTGAACAGCGCGGGGCATCTCCCCCTCCCGCAGGCCATATCCCGCCACCAGGAAAATCATGGTAATATAAATATATCGTGTATTCATCGTGCATACACGGGGATACCGGAAGGCAAACACCACATAGCTTAAAAACACCACACCATAGCCCACTCCTAAAAGGAGCCTAACGGCGGCATCCGTCCTACGGCTGAAAAAAGTGCGCACCGTTCCCGCCAGAAGCACAAGGGTGCTCCCAGCGCAGGACCAAACCAGCAGCACAGCCGCCGTCTTTTGGGCCAAGTTCCTTTCGACCAGGATTCCCTCATCCAGCGCCATCGTCAAAAATGTCTGCCACCAGATATTGCAATACTTTTTGGGGGCATCCCAATGGATACGGGCAGAAAACAGCTGCTTTAGGCTGGGCAGCCCCAGCCGCCGGAACAGAGTGCAGTCCCCGATATACTGGGGGTCATTCACGCCCCAGCCGGGAGCCACATAGTTCAGCGGCATCTGGAACAGATGCCAGTTGCGCAGCACATAGCTGCAGCCCAGAGGAACGGAAATCAGCAAAAACGCTGCAAACTGCCACAGCAGCGGGGAAATTTTTCCTTTTTCCCGAATTGTTTTTAGAAATATATATAAAAACACGCAGCCAATCGCCGGAGCAATGAGGACCGCGGAGGTCTTGGTCAGCATTGCCAGGGCCAGCAGCAGCGCCGCCTTTATAATCACACCCATTTGGGGCTTTTTCGCCCACAGGATGATCTGTTCGATAGTCATTGCCTGCAAAAGCGTCATCAGGCAATCGTTTGTCAGGGCCGTGCCCAGCCAGTATAGGGTTGGGCCAAAGCTAAGAAAAGCGGTAAGCGTTACCAGCTTCCTGCCCTTTACCTCCAAATGCTTCAAGATCCGCCAGCCCACAAAGGCAATGGCGCAAGCAGCCAGAGTGTTGAAAATCTGAATCCATTCAAATACAGCCTGGATCGAGCCGCCGCTTTTGTAAAACAGCCCAAATACCAGAGCCCCCAGCATATGAAACAAAGGCGGGTGATAAAACATCCCCCACATTTTATCCCCCTGCCACAGCTGCCGAAGCTGATACAGATACTGGATATAGGACAGGTGCCCGCCACTATAGGTGACCCAATCCGAGGGTCCGCCCAAATCGTGGGGAGAAACCGAGTAGGGAACCTGGATAGCATAACAAAGCTTTAGTACCGCGCCCGCCAGCAAAACCAGCAGGCAAAGCTTCTCTCCCCGCTGCCCGGGGGCAGCAATGCGAGATTCCATAAAACACTTCCTCTCTTTAGGGGCCCGGGCTCCACGCCCGGAAGGGAGTCTGACGAGGGCCGGAATACTCCGGCCCTTGCCGTCTGCTATGGTCTTGGATTAACCTGTCGTCACGTAAGGATCAGTGGGGGCAGTGGTGGGCGTAGTGGGATCCACGCTCAGCCGAGACACGGTGATCACATCTTCCGCCTCGAACTTTACCACGTCTACAGACATGGGGCTATACTGCTTTTTCATGATGCATTCCTCCTTTCTACAAAATGGCACAGCTTCAAAAGGAAGCCGCGCGATATGGTAAACCGCCACAGCCCAAGATACCATCGGTATCCGGAGCCGCTGCGACTTACTTCCTTGTCATCCCGGAAAATCCGGGTCACCCGACCGATCACCCATTCCGGGGATACCCCCGTTTCCGGCTTAAGCTGGTTGTCTCCCATCATGGTAAGTCCCTGGGAGGTGACGGCGGTTACCCGGTGCAGCACATAGCTGCCGTCGGGCCGCCGGTAAAAAAGGATATCCCCCTTGCAAATGGGGCTGTCTACCCGGCGCAGGGAGACTGAGTCCCGCCCCTGCCGCAGCAGGGGGCGCATACTGGTCCCGTGGGGGTACAGCCGGAATTCCCCGCCGGAAGCCAGCACCTCCCGGATCAGGGGATCGTAGTCAGACAGGCGGATGTCACACAAGGGCGTCCGCCTCTTTCAGTTTTTTCAGAAACGCCTGCAGGTCCCTCTGGGCCGCCTCCGGGGGCACATCGTATTCCTCCGTGACCTGCCGCACCAGCGCTTCCTCAGAAATTCCCTCCTGCAAAAGCCGGAAGGCAAAGGCCCCGGTTTCATTCAGGCGCATCATGCCGTTAAAGCCCTCGCTGGCCTTTCCGGTAGCCGCCACCACGTACTGAATGCCTACCTTCCGTAGAATAAAGCCGTCCTTAATTTTCATCTTTTTTCTCCTTTTCCTGTTTGTCCTTTTGTCGCTTTCTATTTCTGGTCGCCCGGGCCTTGTCCGCACTGCGCTTCTTTTTGTATTGGGCCTGCTTTTCCCGGAGCTCGTCGTACTTCCCGGCGTATTCGGGCAGGAGCTGGGCATACTGCCAAAAGGGCTCCGCCATCCGGCCCCAGTACATCTGCGTCCAGGGCTTTCCGTTTCCGTTGTAGTGGTAAATTTTGCATCGGCGCAGCACCCGCTCTGCATCCCGCTGTCGGGTAATATCGTAGTCAAAATGATTGTAAACGCGCCAATCGGCAAATTTCGTCAGCCCATAGAATACCGCGTTCAGCACGTCCTGGTCTCCATATTTCAGCTGCTTGTAAAACAGCGCCGGATATTCGTATAGGATACTGGGGTCGATCTCCCGGCGCTGCCCTACCAGGTTATACAAGAGCGTCCCGGCATTAAAATAGACGGTATCCTTCGGCAGGGTCATCTGCTCCAGGACCTTGGGGTCGGTTTTTCCGGCGGGCCACCGGTTGCAGGCAACCAGCAGCTTTCCTTCGAAATCCTGGTTGTAGAATGCCTCCAGAGAGCCCAGGACGATCATATCTACATCCAGGTACAGCACCCGCTCCACATCCGCCGGCAGCATCTCCTGGGCCAGCAGCCGATAGTAGGTCTCCCGGGAGATCCATTTCAGGTGCAGCGGCGCATCCTGAAACCGGTCTGCCCCTACTGGCAAAAAAACTGCCTTGGCAATTCCGCTTTCCTCCGCCAGGCGGGAAAAGCGCTCCATTTCCTCCGGCTTCAGGTCCGCATACAGAACGTACACCCGAATGTCCCGGCACCATCGGTTGTTGACCAAAAGGGATTGCAGCAGCACCAGTGCGGGCATATAGTAGTTCGAGTTAAAGGCCAGCAGTATGTTCATTCTCTTTCTCCCCTTTTACAGCCTGATAGGCGCACAGTACACTGTTTTCGCTCATATCGCAGCGCAGGATATAGGCCGGAACCCGGCATACCAGTGCGTCCGCCATGGCAAGCAGTCTCCGCATTCCTTCGGCCTCCTTGGGCATCAGCATTTGCCGGAAAAGCCGGTCCACCGTTTGCCCTTCCTCCGCCGGGGCCACGCTGGGGCTTTTGCTTTTCTCCAGGAAGAACAGGGCCTTTAGTGGGACGCTGGCGTTGCAGCCCATGCCCTCTTTCCCCTGCCAGGGGGTGCCATAGGCCCTAAAAATCGGTGCGTCGGCCTGGGTTTCCATGCGGATGAGAGGCTTGTCCCCGTTAATTACCCGCAACGCCTTTCCAAAATACCGCTGCCACAGCCGGGTTTGGGTGGTTTTTCCGCCGCCGCTGGGGGCCAGAAAAACGTAGCCCTCCCCGTTCAGCTCTACTACAGAGCCATGGAGCACGAAGGTATCCCTGCTTAACAGCCGGTTCGCCGCCTTGCGATAGCAGCATACCGTTTCCAGATAGCCATCGGAAAAGGCCTCTTCCTGCTTCTTCCGCTCCTCCTCCAGCTCTTCTTGGGTAACGCGGATCGTCAGCTCCGGAGGAAGCGCCGACTCGTAGTCCCGACACATCCATTCCAGGTCCGGGTAGCGGTTCTGAAACCCTACCGCCGTACCTGCCAGCAGTATATTAACCATGGCATTCTCCTTTCCGGAAGAGCAGCCCCAGGTGCTGCCAGAAGGAATCCTCGTTGTGAAGCATCATAGAAGCCACCCGCGCCGCCCAGCAAAAGGGCAGCAGCACCGGAAGCTTTTCCAAAATGGGATATCTCCGCTTCATTGTGGGCATGGGCAGAAAAAACCGGGGCAGGCAATAGGCGAAAAAGCGGATAACCGGGTTTGGATATCTCTTTGCCAGGTGCTCCATGCGGTTTTGGACCCGGTTCTCCCAAAAGCCATATGTACCGGCTTCGCACACCGCCTGGGCAAAGGGATGCAGCTCCTCCGGAATCTCCTGCCCGGTTTCAAACCAGCAGTGGGAAAGGGCCTGTACCTGCCGGGCCATTGGGGAAAGCCCCAGGGTATCCAGCTCCCGATCCAGATACGCCTGGTCCATATAGGGGTAAGCGCGCAAATAAATACAGTTGTCCAGAATGGACCGAATGCCACTGCCGCCCTCGGACAGATGCATATTCAGGTGTACCAGGTAATAGATGTAGGCGTCCTCCGGCTTCAGCCTGTAAAGGCGGGGATTTTCCCCCGCAGTCGCCCGATTCCATACGTCCTCATAATAGCTTCTGTGCTCATCGATTTTGGGAAGCAATGAGGTATGCAGCTCCAGTACCAGGTAGGGGGCCTGGCGGTACACGGTATGGTGGAACCCCACCTCGTCCTTTCGGTAGCCCCGTTCCAGAAGGAGCACCTCCGCCCGGGAAACATCCTCCTCCCGGACCAGCATATCCAGGTCCGACATCTGCCTGTCGTTGATATCCGGGTACAGTTCTTTCAGCCAGCAGCCCTTTACCGGCAAAACATCAATCTCCGCCCGGGTAAAGATATCTATCAGCTCGTCCCGTTCCTGCAGCTGAACAACGCTCTGGGCCAAAAGCTGGTTCACCTGGTTTTCCCATTGCTTCCATACCGGGTCCATACAGTCCGGCTGCAATTCGTTCAGGCCTCGGAATACCAGCGCCTGGATGCCGTGGGCCTTGGAAACTGAAAATAGCTCTCCAAGGGATATCCCCTCCGGAACGGGTGGAAGGGGCCGGTCCTGCATCAGCGCCCGGATCAGCGCTATGATATATCTGTATACCTGTGTCACCTTTCCCGCACCGCCCTTTCCCTAGCTGCGATAAGCATTCTCATACAGCGCAAATACCTCCTCTGTATTCCCAAAGGCCATCACCTTGCCATGCTCCAGCCAGAGGGACTTGGGGCACAGGGCTTTGACCTGAGCTGCGTTGTGGCTGACAAACAGGAGGGTTGTGCCGTTTTCCAGCAGCTGGGCAATCCGCCTGTGGCATTTTTCCTGGAACCGGAAGTCACCCACCGCCAGCACCTCGTCCACCACCAAAATATCCGCCTTTACGATCGTTGCTACGGAAAAGCCCAGCCTGGCGATCATACCGGAGGAATAGTTTTTCAGGGGGACATCGATAAAATCGTCCAATTCCGAAAAATCTACAATTTCCTGAAAATGCAGGTCCATAAACTGACGGTCATGGCCCAAAATCGCACCGTTCATATAGATATTTTCCCGGCCTGTCAGTTCCAGGTCAAACCCCGCCCCAAGCTCAATCAGGGGAGCAATGGTTCCCTTCACCTTTACCGCCCCCTCTGTAGGGTACAGTACCCCCGCCAAAATCTTTAGCATCGTGCTTTTTCCGCTGCCGTTTTTGCCGATCAGCGCCAGAGCCTCCCCACGCTTTACCCGGAAGGAGACCCGGTCCAGTGCGAGAAAGGGGGTGTAATGCAGCCTTCCAGACACCAGCTTAATAAAATACTCCTTTAGGGTGTCGGTCCGTTCTTCCGAAAGGTTAAAGCGCATGGTCACATCTTGGACTTCTATGATATTTTCCGTTTCTTCCATGGCCCTTCCCCTCTATAAGTACAGTATAAAGTTCCGCTGCAGCTTCTGGAATACAAGCAGGCCAAACGCCATGGTCAGAATGCTGTATCCAATACAGCCAATCCAAAGATGCATCTCCGGGAAAACGCCGGAAAGCACCACTTCCCGAAAAAAGGTCACATAATAATACAATGGGTTCAGCCGGATCAGCCAAGCAACCCTTTCCGGCAAAGCACTTATGGGGTAAAAAATAGGGGTCAAATACATCCACGCCAGAATCATTACATCATACAGGTGTAAAACATCCCGAAAGTAAACTGCCAGCGCCGCCAATACCATCCCCAAGCCCATGCAAAAAAACAGCAGCGTAATAAGGGGGATTGGAAAAAGAAGAAGGTACCAGCTCAAGCGAACTCCCGTTGCCAGCATCACGATCAGAATGGCCGCCAAGCTAAAGCTCATAGTAACAAAGCTAGAAACCACCCGGGACATTGGAAAAATATACTTTGGAATATAAACCTTTCGGATCAGCGGTCCGTTTAAAATCACAGAGGTCATAGCCGCACCGGTGCTTTCGCTGAAAAAGCTCCACAGCGTCTGCCCGCAAATCAGGTACAGCGGATAATTGGGAATGCTGAACCGAAACATGTAGGAGAATACAATGGACATGATGGTCATCATAAGAAGCGGATTTAGGAGGCTCCAGACATACCCCAGAAAGCTTCTGCGATATTTTATTTTTAAATCACGTGTTACAAGCTCACGGATCAGCGGGCGATATCGCTTAAATTGTTGCGCAAATGCCGGTGTGTTTTGGGAGCGCATGATACCTCCTCCTTTGGTATGAATCGATTCTATGATAAAAATCGCACGTTACAAATATAGCACAAGTCTCCCGTCAAGTCAATTGACTATGCATTTGGCGTAAAAAATCCACCCCAAATGGGATGGATAAAAATTATACTGCCATATTGCTTTCCAGCAGCGTCAGCAGCTCCAGCACACTGCGGAAGTTCTGACCGTCCCGAAAGCCGGGGCGGCGGAGGATGCCCTGCCAGGTGCTGTTCCTGCGGAAGAGAATCTCAACTTCAAAATCCGGAGTCTGGACAATCGGCCGCTCCCCGCTTTCCTGGGGCACGTCCATGGCTTCCTCCATCAGCAGAACCATCCGAGAGAGACTGGCAAAGGTTACCGGCTTGCCGCTGTTTTCCGGCAAAAAGCTGCCGCGGATATTGCCGTCCGGCTCCTTTTGAAGATACAATGCAAACAATGCCTTACCCTGGGGCACAGGTCTGATTTCCCGCATAACGACTTACCCTCTTCCCTTTTCTTCCCAGGTCTTGCCCATGGTTCCCAGATCCAAAACCTGAATATCGAACTGTGCGCCGCTCTGGGGGTAGTCCCTGTGGAACCGATTCATGATCCGCTCCGTAATGGCCGGGCCGTTCTCTTCTGCCGCCCCAGGCAGCAGAGCCAGCAGCAACTCCATACCTCCCCGGGTGAAGGGGTCTCCCCCTCGCAGGGAGTGCAGCATTGTCTCCTCCATCTGGCGCATATAAATTGCCCGGGTTTCCCCGTCCACACCGGTGCTTTCCAGGCGAAATACCAAAATCTGGGCCGGGGTGCCGCTGCGGCGCATATCTCGCAGGTGCCGGTTGACGATCTCCCGGAACACATTGCTGTCGCACTGGAAAGCCCCATTCTGGGCGCTCCTCGTTTTCAGGAAGTCCACAACCTGCTCCCGCTCTACGCCGCCACTCTGCTTTTCCACTGCCAGCAGCCGCTCGGCCTCCAGCTGGGCAGTGGGGGATACGCCGAAGTCCGCTTCCAGCTTTTTGGTATAGTCCCCATAGTATTCCAGCGCCTTTTTCGGCTGCCCCCCCAGGGTCAGCGCATGCATATAAAGGGTGCTAAAATCCTCGTCCACCGGCTCCAGGGCAATTACATCGGCGCATAAGGAGGCAGCCTCCTGATAGCGTCCGGCGGCCGTCAGCCATTCGGCGGCGTTGCGGCACAGGTCCATATAGGCTCCACGGTACCTGGGCGCCAGACCCATACACCAGCCCTCCCCGTTGCTCTCCGGCAGGAAGTCCGCCGTATACAGCTTTGCGGCAGCCAGGGCCTTTTCCAGGCTCTGGGCAGGATCCGAGCAATCCTGAGCCTCCTTGGCCGCTTTGGCAAACTCCTCGCAGTCCACCACCGTCCGCCGGTCCGGGGCCCAGAAGTAGGTGCCGGAATTGTTATGGATCAGCCGTTTGCCGTCCTCCAGTCCCAATTCCTCCAGAGCGTTCCTGGCCCGGCTGATGTTATTTTGCAGGGTACTCATGGGGTTGAGCCCCTCCACCCCTGGCCAAAAGGTTTCGATCAGCTCCTGAGCAGGAACGCCCCGGTCCCGATGCAGGATCAGATAGGCGATCATGGTCCACAGGCGCTTGGAACGTCCTGTCAGACTGACCACCCGGGGCCGCACCAGCCCCGGACCGTAAATGCTAAATTTTTCCAGCATTGTCACGCGAATTTCGGTATCCACGGATAAGCCTCCTTCTGTCTGCCCCACTCGGCGGCGCACCGCCATAGTCCATTTCTCACTGCGAGGCAGACCTCCACTTATACTTTCTATGGGAATTATATATCATTCTTCCAGAAAATACAAACTATTTTTTTCTTTGCGGATAAAAATCACAAAAGCGCCCGGCTTTTGGGGCCGGGCGCGGAAAAAAGCAGGCTACCGATTCAGGCCATAGGACCGAACCGGCTGGATATACCGTTCGTGGCTCATGGCCTGTGGTCTGGCATAGGAGCCGGAGACCAGGCCCAGCATGGCAAAAATGGTCACGACAGAAGAGCCGCCGTAGCTGACGAGAGGCAAGGTCAGGCCGATAACGGGCATAACACCGATACACATACCCACGTTGATCATAAGCTGGAACATCATAGAAGAGGCAGCGCCATAGGCTACCAGCCGCCGCATATAATCCGGGCACCGGGAACCTACCTGAATGCACCGGGCAATGATCAGCAGCTCCAGGAGCATAATCCCCAGGCAGCCGAAAAAGCCCAGCTCCTCACCGATGGAAGAGAAAATATAGTCCGTGTGCTGGGCGAACAGGTTGCCGCCCTGGGTACGGTTGCCGTTGAAGAGGCCCTGGCCTGTCAGGCCGCCGCCGGTCAGGGACAGCAGATTGATCTTACTGTGATACCGGGCGCCAATGCCCTGGGCATCAAAGGTAGGGTCGATCAGGACCATGATACGCTCCTGCTGATAGGTGCCCAGCAGCGGCCAGGCAAAGGGTACCGCCACGGCTATGACTCCAAAGGCCAGCAGGAACCACCAAAGGCTCACACCTCCGGCAAAGGCCATGCCGATGAAGATGAAGACGAAAATCAGGGACACGCCGGCATCGCCGGACAGGACCATGTTCAGGCCCACCAGGATACCCAGGTGCAGCACCATGTGCATAACCGCCGGAACACTGGAAATGTCATTCTGGTGGGAGGCCATCACCGAGGCCATAATGAGAATATAGGTGATCTTGCAGATCTCGGCAGGCTGGATCATAACAGGCAGGATCTTGAAGTCCAGCCAGCTTCGGTTACCGGTGTTGTTGTCGGTGCCGAAGGGGATCAGCAGCAACAGCAGAATAATGTTGAAGGCCACCAGGGCCGTCCGGTGCTCCGAGATGAAATCCACATCGATCGAGGACACAAAGGCATAGGCAAAGACTCCGATCATAACAGCTGCCAGCTGAATGATGATATATTTTATGTTGTTGTCGCCAAACTTCTCGGCATTGGTGGCACTGGCAATGATGATGCAGCCCGCGCCTGCCGTCACCAGGCACAATATCAGCAGGACCCAGTCACCCTTCTTGGTGAAGTCCTTAAATTCCTCAATAAATTGATGCAAGAAATCAGCTCCTTCCGGGAAATCCGATACATTATAGCATCGTTTCTCCAGAATGTAAATAGACGGAATGTGAACTTTAAGGGCCGCCAAAGCGGCGGCCCTTTGGGAACTCAGCTGATGCGGACGGCGGCGACGACCAGTCGGCCATTGTCCAGGGTGTACTCGCAGGTAGACAGGCACAGCAGCTTGTCGCCATACTTGGGGGTCACGCCCGTGTCGTAGAAGGCCAGCTTCTTACAGGTGGAAACAAAGTCGTTGAATTCCTGCTCATTGGCGGCATTCTCAAACTTATGGTAGGAGAAGCCCTCGCCCACGTTGGCAGAGGTCTTGAACACCGAGAAGATCTTGTAGGTGTGATACTCCACCTTGCCGGTCTTGGGATCGAAGGTATCGAAGAAAACCAGACTGTTGTTGTCCCAAGTGGTCTTGGAGGTGTAGTTGTGCAGGCAGTAGAACATACTGCCGTCCTTCATGGTGTGGCCGTAGAGGGTCACGTTGTCACTGGGCTTGTAGATATCGCACTCCTCACGGGCATAGATGGTGCCCTGGGTGGAGTTGTTCTTGTTATAGTCCCGGTAAAGGTAGTAGTTGGCATTGTCCGTAGAAGTCTGCATAACGGGGTAATCCAGAACGGTTCCCTCAATGCGCAGCCAGCCCACAAAATCCGGGTTGGGGTTCTTCTCGTAGAAGGCCTTGTAGTCCCTGCCCCCCTGAACGTAGGTCTCCTGGGGCTCGGTGGTAGCCTCGGTGGTTGCTTCCGTGGTGGCCTCAGTAGTCGCCTCGGTGGTCATGGTGTCCTGCCGCAGCTGATCGTTGAGCTCTTCGTTCTGCTTAGAAGACCAGAAGTAGGAGAACAGATAAATGGCGCTGCCCAAAAGCGCGACGGCCAAAACGATTACAAGGGTTATGTAGATGCCTTTCTTTTTCATGGCGTTTCCTCCTGTCATTGGCTTGACATTTTTTTCGTCAAACTGTAACTATCTGTAACCGATTATAATCCATCTATTCCCATCTGTCAAGTCGTATTCCACGGTCTTCAAAAATTCTTAACCGTATTTTACCCCACGCAGTAGGGCATCCCCAATATATCCCGCTGCTCTTTGTATCTCTGGCCCAACCTCCAGGTGCCGCCGGTGGAGGATCCGGAGGTAAAATTGCACTCCGTATCCGGCAGATATTCCTCCAGGCCCTTGGTCTCGTAGGGATTTCCGTCCCACCAAAGCCGCTTCAGCCAAGTCATCTGCTTCACAGGCTCGGCGCTTCCGTAGCTGTAGCACAGGTTCAGATCCTCCAGCCTGGTGCAGGACAGCAGAGGGGAATAATCCCGGACCGCCGTGAGGAAAAGCTCCAAAAAAATCAGGTTCTCGCAGCTGGCCAGTGGGCTGATGTCCGTGATCCCCGTATCCGCCAAGATCAGGTACTGGAGCTTCGGCATATTTCTCGCCCAATCGCAGGTCCGCACCGCCATGTGGCCCAGGTCCACAGCCACCACATCCGTACAGTATTTCAGAGGTCCCAGGTCAATTTCCGTCACATAGTCCCCAGTGACCACCGGGGCAAAGTAGTTGGTATCCGTCCGTACAGATATTCTTCCCATCTGGACCGTCCAGACAAAGCGGATATCCTCATAGCGCCGGTTCAGAGCGTCCATCTCCTCGTCCCCAAGGCCGCAGTCACACATGATGACCTTTTGCAGCTTCGGCATATCCCGGATCCGCTTCTCTACCCACTGCGCGCTCTCAATTTCCATGCCGGAGAGGTCAATTTCCTCCGCGTCGCTGAGAAAGCTTCGGTCCCCGAAGAAAACTTCCCTAGGCTCCCACTCCGTAGGTTCTTCCGTTTCCTCCGTCTGTATCGGTTCCGCCGTTGCGGCGGTCTCCGGCTCCGTAGTCTCCGGCATCTGCGCAGGCTGGCTCCACTGGGTCCCATCCACAGGAACCGCACTCCGGCTCCACACCCCATAGGCCACCGCACCTACCGCCGCGGCCATCGCCAGCATCAGGAGCGTCACCGCCAGATACCGTTTTCGCTTCACCATACAACCCCGCCCCTTCCGCAAATTCCGGATTATGTAACCGTATTCTATTATGCCCGGAAAATCCGGCGATGTCAAGAGCTTCTGAAAGAAACAGGCCCATATGGCTTTTCAAGTACTTGATTTTTACACGAAATACTATATAATATAGGCTTATCCGGTTATTTTTCAACAAAGGGAGACATCATGGATCTGTCAATCAGTACATCAGACAAAGTGCGGTCCCGGATTCGGGATCTGCCCGCTTATATTCGGGTATGTATGGTCAGCACCCTTCTTTGGGGCATTCTTGCCCACGGAATAGCGCTGGTGACCAAGCTCTCCATGGCTGATGAGGCCCATTATCTTTTTTCTGTAGGTGCCACAGCCACCTCCGGGCGGTGGTTTCTGGGCGTTCTGGGGGCCATTGTCCGCTGGGTCTTCGGGTCTCCGAATTTCAGTCTCCCCCTGTGGAGCGGACTTGCAACGCTTTTCTTTACCGGGCTGTGCAGCTGCGTACTGGTCTGGTGGCTAGAGCTGAACCACAAATGGTCCTGGATCCTGGCCAGTGGCCTGCTGACCGTTTTTCCGGTAATGTCCGGGCTGTTCTTTTATAATTTTACCGCCCCCTACTATATGTTCGGCCTGCTTCTGGTCCTCTGGGGCGGCGCTCTCTTGCGTAATCGCCGCTCTGCCGCCTCCTTCGCTCTGGCTGTGTGTCTGGTCTGTCTTGGCCTCAGTGCTTACCAGGCCTTTCTCTCCCTATTTCTCAGTCTGCTGCTGGTTTCCTTCTTTCAGACTCTCTCTGATGGGGAAAACCGGACATTTTCTGTGCTTTTCAAGGAAATTGCCCGGTATCTATTGGGATGCATAGTCATTGCCGCCCTGTATCTGCTCACAGTAAAGTTATCCCTTTCCCTGGTAGGAGAAGGACTATCCGACTATAAAGGCATCTCCACCATGGGAGCAGCCGACTTGGGGCAGTATATTCAGCGGGTGAAGCTGGCGATCTATCTCTTTCTCTTCCCGGCCCGTTCTGATCGGTACGCCTTTTTGCTCCCCTACCGACTGCTGGACTGCTACTATGTCGTCCTTGCCCTGATTGCCTTTTGGGGTGGTTGGCAAGTCATTCGGCTTTTCCGCCGTTCCCCGTTCCAAGCAATCACCGCCCTGCTGGCCCTTGCTTTCTTCCCCTTAGCTGTCAACTTTATCTACGTTGTATGCAACCAAGAGGATGTGTACAACCTGATGCTCTTTGCGCAACTGGCACCCTTTCTGCTTTTGCTGTGCCTTCTCGACCGACAAACATCCCCCAAAAATCCCGTCTTTTGGGTTCAAAGGGCCTCTGCGGGACTCCTGCTGGTCTTCTGCCTGTTCTGTATCCGGGTGGATAACGCGGTATATACCCGTGGCCAGCTGATCCAGACCCGGAGCATCTCCTATTTTACATCCCTTGTCACCGCCATCCGGTCTACCCCCGGCTATACCGGGTCCACCCCTGTGGCTTTTGTAGGGGATCCCTCCTACGCTATGGACCCCACCTTTCACAGCATTGAGGGATTCGGCGCACTGAGTATGGCGCCGCTTCCCTACGATGCATCTCCCTTCAGCATCGGCTACTCCTGGCAGGATTTTTTGACCCTGTGGTGCGGCTTCACCCCGCCCTATGCAGACGGGGAGGTTTTTGCCGACCTGCCAGAGGTCCAGGCCATGCCCGGCTATCCGGACAACGGCTCTGTCCGTATGGTTGCGGGGACCGTGGTCGTAAAGCTCAATACATCCAAACCTTAACCCCCTCGGCATCACAGAAAGGACTGTTCCCATTGATTTTGATCAATCTGCTCATTCTGCCCATCGTTGTCTCTGAAGCTGTCCAGCGTCTTATGAAGCAAAAGCTGGACCGTATCTGGGACCACATTCTCTATTACGGCTGGAATATTCTTCTCTGCCTCTGGAGCGGCCACGTGCTGACCGGCGTAATTCGCTCCCTGCTTCTGGTGGATATCCAGACGGAATCCGTTTTGTACTCTCTGCTTATGGCGGTGTGCTACAGCGTGATTTGTTTTCTTGCCAACCTGATTTTAAAAAATGTGTCCATAAAGGTTGAATTTGACCATGAAGAAAAATAACAAGCGCCGCTTTTCCTTCTGCTATTTCCTGCTCTGGCTGATTTTCACCCTGAGCCTGACCCTGTCCCAGGCCGCCATCTGGGCCTACTCCACCTTTCATGTGGAGCTGGCGGAGATGATGTTCACCATCCGTGCCCCCCTGAACGGAGCAGGCGGAGACTTTGTCTCCAGTGCCTTGCGGTACTGTCTGCCGAAAGTTCTTGCCGGAGCTCTGGGCTTTGGTCTGCTGCTGCTTTTCTTTCAACGGTGGAACCGGCTTTCCTTTCGCCTGGTCCTGCAGATCCGAAGTAAGGTCCTGCGGATCTCCTCCCGGGCTCTGGAACGCCTGACTGCCGCCATTATCAGCCTGGGTACGCTGGCCATGACCTGCTTTTATTTGCAGAGCACCTATAATGTGATTGGCTATGTCAGAACAAATCTCTCAACCACCACGATTTATGACGACTATTACGTCATGCCCAGCGATGTAGATATCACCGCCGGAGAAAAGCGGAATCTGCTGTGTATCTACCTGGAGAGCATGGAAATCACCTATGCAGACGAGGCCCACGGTGGAGCCAACACGCAGAACTACATCCCTTATCTGACAGATCTGGCCCTGAATAATACCTCCTTCGGTTCCTCCGCTGCGGTCCTGGGTGGCATCCAGAATCTGCCCAATACCGCCTGGACCTCTGCCGCACTGATTGCCAGCACCTCCGGCATTCCCTTTAACTTCCCTATGAACCACAATGACCTGACTTTCTACAGCAGCTTTGCCGAAAATCTACAGACCATGGGACAGATCCTGGATGAGAATGGCTACTATCAGGAGTTCCTCTGCGGCTCCGATGCCACCTTTGGCGGGCGGCAGCAGTACTTCACCCAACACGGGAACTACCAGATCTACGACTATGACACCGCCATGGAAAAAGGTGCCATTCCCCCCGGCTATAAGGTTTGGTGGGGCTTTGAGGACGAAAAGCTCTTCGACATCGCAAAGAAGGAGCTCACCCGCATCTCTCAGCAGGACCAGCCCTTCAATCTGACTATGCTGACGGTAGATACCCATGTATCCCACGGCTACATCTGCCAGCACTGCGATCTGGAGAAATATAACGGCGAGGTACTTCCCACCGTTCTCGACTGTACTGAGCGTCTGCTGGAGGACTTTCTGAACTGGTGCAAGGAGCAGCCATTCTACGAAAACACCACCATCGTCCTGCTAGGGGATCACCCCAGAATGGACACCGACCTAGTAAATGGTGCCACAAACACCAGCCGCAAAGTCTACAATTGCTTCCTGAACCCAGCAAAGGCCCCCTCCACCTCTGCAGAGGGCCGTGGCCTCACGCAGCTGGACATGTTCCCCACCATTCTCTCCTCCCTTGGCTTTGAAATTCCCGGCAATCGCCTGGGCATGGGCACGGACCTGTTCTCCGATGAGCCCACTTTGCTGGAAGAGCTGGGGTATGACTACCTGAGCACAGAGCTACAGAAGCAGTCGAAATTCTATAAGGAAAACTTCTATTAACCACGCATTTAAAGTTTTTGGGGCTGCCTCAAATGATTTGAAAGTCATTTTGAGGCAGCCCCTCTTATATCCGGGCTAAATCAGCCGGTTGCATACTCCAGGTCAGCAGGAGTCAGATTATCTGTGTAGATTCCCGAAATTCCTCGCTCCAGGGCAAGTGCTGCTTCATCCGCCCGGTTGATGGTATATGTGCGAAAAGACCGCTTTGAAAGTCCAAAGCGGTCTTCATTTATGTTGGCATTACCTATCTTCCCGGCAAGTCACCCTGCAAGTATTGTCGGCGCGG
>URGL01000020.1 GCA_900547405.1 uncultured Eubacteriales bacterium | reverse complement strand
GTCCCCTCCACACCCGGCCTGCGGGCCACCCTCTCCAAGCAGGAGAGGGCAGGGGCTGCCCTGTTTCGGCCCACGATTTTATGAAAGGAGCGTGACTCCATGGCCCTGAACAAAAACAGCTACCGGGTCCTGATCGTAGGGGCCAATGACAAGACCTTCGCCCTGCTGAGTCAGCTCCTGCAATCCGGCAGCTACGAAATGCCCCTGCGGTCCGGCACCGCCGGGGAGGCCCGGCGGATGCTGCTGGAAACCAGCGCGGACATCGTCATCATCAACGCCCCCCTTCGGGACGAATTCGGCACCCAGCTGGCCCAGAATCTGGCAGACGACAATCTGGCGGTGATCCTGCTGGTGCCTGGGGAAAGCTACGACCAGGTCTGCTACAAGGTAGAAGACGACGGGGTCCTGACTCTGGGAAAGCCCCTGTCCGGCCAGGCCCTGCAAACCGCCATCCGTCTGGCCACGGCCCTCCGGGCCAAGCTCCAGAAGCTGGACAAGAAGAACCAGGCTCTTCAGGAGAAGATGCAGGACATCCGCACCGTCAACCGGGCCAAGTGGCTCCTGATGGAGCAGCTGCGGATGACGGAAAACGAGGCCCACTATTATATTGAAAAGCAAGCCATGGATATGCGTCTGTCAAGACGGGAAGTGGCGGAGAATATCATAAGATCTTACGACACATAAAGACGTTGTCATTGCGAACCAGTCCGCAGACTGGTGTGGCAATCTCCCGCCCAACGGGGGCACTCTGAAATTTGGGGGGATTGCCACGACAGTGTGCGCACTGTCTCGCAATGACAGGATAGGGATATATGGAGGTAGAATCAATATGAAGCAAACCAAATACATTTTCGTCACCGGCGGCGTGGTCTCCGGCCTGGGCAAGGGCATTACGGCGGCATCCTTGGGCCGTCTGCTGAAGGCCCGGGGGCTGAAGGTGGCCGCCCAGAAGCTGGACCCCTATATCAATGTGGATCCGGGCACCATGAGCCCCTATCAGCACGGGGAGGTCTACGTCACCGAGGACGGCGCCGAAACGGACCTGGACCTGGGCCACTACGAGCGGTTCATTGACGAGGACCTGAATAAATATTCCAACCTGACCACCGGCAAGGTGTATTGGAACGTGCTGAACAAGGAGCGCCAGGGTGAGTACCTGGGCTCCACCGTCCAGGTCATCCCCCACATCACCAACGAGATCAAGGAATTTGTCTACCGGGTGGGCAAGCAGACCGATGCCGACGTGGTCATCACCGAGATCGGCGGCACCATCGGTGACATCGAGTCCCAGCCCTTTGTGGAGGCCGTGCGGCAGATCTCCCTGGAGGTGGGACCCACCAACAGCCTGTTCATCCACGTGACCCTGGTGCCCTTCCTCCGGGGCTCCGACGAGCATAAGAGTAAGCCCACCCAGCACTCCGTCAAGGAGCTCCAGGGCCTGGGGGTCAAGCCCGACATCATCGTGCTGCGCTGCGACGAGCCCCTGGAGGACAGCATCTTCCGCAAGATCGCCATGTTCTGCAATGTGAAGCCGGACTGCGTCATCGAGAACATTACCCTGCCCAGCCTGTACGAGGCCCCCATTATGCTGGAAAAGCAGAACTTCTCCTCCATCGTCTGCCGGGAGCTCCGGCTGGATGCCCCCAACATTGACCTGTCCGACTGGAACGCCATGCTCCACCGGATCGAGACCCGGGACAAGACCGTGACCATCGGTCTCGTGGGCAAGTATGTCCAGCTTCACGACGCTTACCTATCCGTTGCCGAGGCTCTGCGCCACGCAGGCTACCAGCTGGGAGCGGATGTAAACATCCGGTGGATCGACTCCGAGACCATCACCAGGGAAAACGTGGCTGAGGTCCTGAAGGACTGCGCCGGTATCATCGTCCCCGGCGGCTTCGGCTCCCGGGGCATCGAGGGCATGATCGCCGCCGCCGACTACTGCCGGGAGTACCACGTGCCCTACTTCGGCATCTGCCTGGGTATGCAGATCAGCGTCATCGCCTTTGCCCGGAGCGTAGCCGGTATGGCCGACGCCAACTCCGGCGAATTTGACGACAAGAGCACCCACAAGGTCATCGACTTCCTGCCGGACCAGAACGATTCCGTAGCCAAGGGCGGCACCTTGCGCTTAGGTGCCTATCCCTGCGCCATTGTCCCCGGCACCCAGATGGAAAAGGCCTACGGCGCTTCCCACATCTACGAGCGCCACCGCCACCGCTACGAGTTCAACAACGACTTCCGCCAGGCCCTCCAGGAGGCGGGGCTGGTCATCAGCGGCACCTCCCCGGACGGCTACATTGTAGAGACCGTAGAGCTCAGCGCCGCCCCCTTCTACCTGGGGGTCCAGTTCCACCCGGAGTTCAAGAGCCGCCCCAACAAGCCCCATCCCCTGTTTGTGGCCTTCGTAAAGGCCAGCCTGGAGAAATGAAATTTCAGCGGCCCCTGCCGGAATCGGCAGGGGCCCCGGTGTTCTGTCAACTTCATAGGAACTTAATAACTATCCCCTTGGAATCTTAATAATCATGGGGTATACTGTAGATACAAGTTCAGAAAGCAGAAACTTGTATCTTTTTCATTTTTCTCCTCCAACACATAAGCAGCCGCCGCGGCTTCCTGCCGCGGCGGCTGTTTTGTGTTTCATTCCGTAACCTGCACCGGGGTATGGGTCCCCCGGTAGGTCCTGCACAGGAGCTGCTCTCCCCCTTTTCCGTAAACCGTCAGAGTCAGCTGGCCGGAGGCCTCCCCCACCCTTTCCGTCAGCCGATCCCCCTGGGCATCCAGAAGCTTCTGGGTCACGGGATCCATGTCGTAGTCCGGAGCGATCTCCACAGCGGCTGTGAAGTCCTCCACACTGAGCAGGGCCAGGGTGGACCACAGGTCCTCGGTTTTTTGGAGATGGTCCGCCTGATAGGCATAGTAGGCCCCATAATCCGCCGCCCAGTCCCCACTGTCCCGGTGGTCCGGCAGGTCATGGGCCGCCGTCAGGTATTCTCCCAGAGCCCCGGTGATCTTTTTTGCCCCAAGAGGATTGGTGTGGCCGCCGTCATCGTACCAATCGGTGTCGTCGTCTATGAGGTCACTGTGCTGCAAATCCACGGTCTCCGCCCCCAGAGACTGGGCCAGGCGGATGGCGGCGTTGGAGTAGCGCTGCTCCTCAGCGTCCCCGGCCCCCCGGTAGGGAAGGTAGGTGATCACCGGCGCAATGCCCTCCTGCCGGCACAACAGGATAAATTTTTCCAGATACCGAAGGCCCTCGGTCCACTCATCGGCGGCATCGGAGGCATCCACCACCAGAGGCTCCTCCAGAGGATACACCCGGATGCGGCTTTCGCCTCCCTTTTCCGGGGAGACCTTGGTTTCCCCAAAGCCCCGCTTCAGCATTTCCGTATCCAGGTCCTTCCACCGGTTGTGGAACACGTCCAGGGGGAACAGGAGCTCCGCCCGGTCCTTTGGGCTGTCGTAGATGTCCCAGATGGCCCGCAGCTTGGTCATGCTCAGGGGGAAGGGATCCATGGCGGCGTGGGCCATGGGCAGGTCCGTCTGCATATAGTTGGATTTGGTGAGAAGCACATCCATGACGGCCACCTTGGGCTTCTGGTAGTCCAGAGCCGTTTCCAGCATCCAGTAGCTGCTGGCAATGGAGCCTCCGTGGATGGCCAGATTGTAGGAGGTGATCCCGTAGTCACGCCACAGCTGCATGGGAAACACGCTGTTCACCACATGGCTGGTGCCGAAAAACAGCACATCGTACTGCCGGTCCTCCCGGATAAAGGGCGTATTTTTGTAGTAGCCGTCGTTCATCCGCAGGGCATTGGACCAGAAGGCCACCCCGGACAAAACCAGGGCCAGCAGCAGCGCCACGCTGACAACGCGCTTAAAACTGAAAATAGATAAAGCTGGACGCATGGAAGCCGTTCCCCCAAATTCCCAAAATGATGATCAGCAGCATGAAGCCGGACAGCAGCAGCTCCCGAAGGAGAAAGTTCTGCTCCCCGAACCAGCCCCGCAGGTCTGCCCCCCGGTACCGGGCAATGTCCGCCCCGGTCAGCAGGGCCGTGGACAGCAGCAGCACCCACAGGTCCGGAACATCCAGTCCCATGGTCCCCTGCTTGAGGGCATCCAGCAGCTCCAGGGGCCGCAGATCGGTGCCAATGTGCCGGAGCATATCCAGCGCCGTACCCAGGCCCTCGGCCCGGAAGAAGAGCCAGGCGAAATCCACCAGCAGGAAGGTCACCGCCATGCGCAGCACTTTCCAGGACCCGGCCTCGGTGCGGATGCCAAGGCCCCGGACGGCAGCCTCCCGCAGTCCCTTCGTCTGCTTGCCAAGGATCTGGTAGGCCCCGTGGAGGAGCCCCCACAGAGCAAAGGACCAGCTGGCCCCATGCCACAGGCCGCTGAGAAGAAAGACAATGAGGATATTGCGGTAGTTCTTCCACCGATCACAGCGGCTGCCCCCCAAGGGGAAGTAGACATAATCCCGGAACCAGGTACTCAAGGAGATGTGCCACCGCCGCCAGAACTCCTGAACGGACTGGGCGAAATAGGGAGTCCGGAAGTTGACGGGCAGACGGATGCCCAGCATCTGCCCGGCCCCAATGGCCATGGCGGAGTATCCGGCAAAGTCGCAATAGATCTGTAGGGCGTAGACCACCGTGGCAAACACCAAGCAAACGCCCGGAAGACTGGCGTAAGCGCCATAGACGCTGTCCACCAGCATAGCCGCCCGGTCCGCAATGACCAGCTTCAGAAAATAGCCCCAGGTCATGGTGCAAAGTCCGTTTCTCAGATCCCGGAAGCCGGGCTTTTTCGGCTCCCGGTACTGGGGGAGCAATTCCCCGCCCCGGCCAATGGGGCCGGAGAGCAGCTGAGGGAAGAAGCTGACAAAAAGGGCGAAGTTCACAAAATTGGTCTCTGCCTTGTATTTGCCCTGATAGACATCCACGAGATAGCCCGCCGCCTGGAAGGTGAAGAAGGAGATGCCCACGGGCAGCACCCAGCTGAGCCTGGGCAGAGGCCGGGAAACCAGCTTCTCCAGGGTATACAGTAGGAAATCCGTATACTTGAATACCGCCAGAATTCCCAGCACGGTGACAAGGCCTGCCCAAAAGGTCCATTTTCTCTTTTCCAGCAGCCGGCCGGCAACGTATGCCACCGCTGTGCAGCCCAGAAGCAGCAGGCAATACCGGCGGCTCCAGCAGCTATAGAAGAAGTAGCTGGCCAGAAGCAGCAGCGGGTTTCGCCACTTCACCGGCAGCACCCCCACCAGGATCAGCACCAGGGGGAAAAAGAAAAGAAAGGAATAGGAACTGAATAACATGAAGTCCTCCTTAAAATTGGGTGGGCCCCTCATCCGTCACGGTCTTTAAAAAGCTCCCTGTCATTGCGAGCCAGTGCGCACACTGGCGTGGCAATCTCCCGGTGGAATGGGGGATTGCCACACCAGTGACAGCGGTCACTGGTTCGCAATGACGGCGTTTTTTCACGGCTCTTCCTCAGATAAACGCGTACTGTTCCATCCGGCGGAAGGCCTCTTCTACCCTTGCCTTGGGCAGGGCCAGGTTGATGCGGATGGCGTTTGCCCCGTGGAAGGGGCGGCCGTCCTGCACCGCCACGCCCACGCTCCAGCAGCGCTCCAGAATTTCGTCCAGGGTAACGCCGTGAGCCTGGCACCAGCCGGTGCAGTCGATGAAGAGCATATAGGTGCCCTGGGGCTTCTGGACGGTGACTCCGGGGAAGTGACCGGCGATAAAGGCGCAGGCGTAGTCCACATTCTCCGTGAGCACCTGCCGCAGCTCCTCCAGCCATTCATAGCCCTCAGGCTGATAGGCCCCCAGAAGGGCATACATACTCATCAGGTTCATTTCGTTGAAGTGGGACAGGGACTGCTCCTTCTCGAACCGGTCCCGGAGCCAGGGATTATAGATAATGGTATAGCTGCCCACCAGTCCTGCCAGATTGAAGGTCTTGCTGGGGGCGTACATGGCGGCAGTGCGCATCTTCGCGTCCTCGGAGACGGACTGGGTGGGAATGTGCTTGTGGCCCTCCAGGATCAGATCGGACCAGATCTCATCGGAGATGACGTACACATTGTATTTCTTGAAGAGCTCCATGGCCTTCTCCAGCTCCCAGCGCTCCCAGACCCGGCCGCAGGGGTTGTGGGGGGAGCAGAGGATGGCACAGTGGATATGCTGCTCCCGGAGCTTTTTCTCCATATCGGCGTAGTCCATCCGCCAGATCCCCGCCTCATCCTTTTGCAGATAGGTATGTACCAGCTCGTAGCCATTGTTGACCAGGGCATGGGTGAAGCCCACGTAGGTAGGGGCATGGACCAGGATCTTGTCTCCCTTGGAGCAGAGGACATTGGCCATGGACACCACGCCGCCCAGGACCCCGTTGACATAGCCGATGTTCTCCGGCTTCAGCCCCTCTACCCCGTTGCGGCGGCTCTGCCAGGAAATGATGCTGTCAAAGTATTCCTGCCGGGGGCTGAAATAGCCGAACAGCGGGTGCTTCAGCCGCTGGGCCATGCGCTCCATCACCGTAGGCACCGTGGGAAAATTCATGTCCGCCACCCACATGGGGATCAGGTCGAAGCCCTCACGGGTAGGGTGCCGGGGCCCCAGGTCGGAGTCCTCGAAGTCCACCGCCCGAGCGTCCATACCGTGGCGGTCAATGATCGATGTGAAATCGTATTTCATGTTGTTTCTCCTCTTTTCTTATTTGTGACCCTCTCCTGGGAGAGGGTGGCAGGGCGAAGCCCTGACGGGTGTGGGGCGGTACAACGTCCAGCCTTGCGCCGCCCCTCTTCCGCCGCCTGCGGGCGGCACCTTCCCCCAGGGGAAGGTAAGGCTTTTCATCCGACATCTTTCGTCAGCTTTTCTAGAGACAGTATCCGGAAGGTATCCTTATAAAAGTCCAGGATGCCCTCCTCCTTCATCCGGCCGATCTCCCGGGACAGGGCGCTGCGGTTGGCCCCCAGGTAATCCGCCAGATCCTCCCGGGTACCCCCCAGGGAGAAGGTCAGGCTGCCGTTTTTCCGGTACTCGTCGTAGAGCCGCATGGCAATGCGCTGGCGCAGAGACTTGGCGCAGAGATACAGGGTCCTGCGCCGCTGGGCCCAGAACTTCATGGCGATCTCGGACACCAGATTCTCCCGGAGCTTTGTATGCCAGGCGCAGCAGCTCTCGCAGCCGGACATGATTTTGTGGAAGGGCAGAAACAGAAGCTCCGTGTCCTCCGATGCCACCACATACACAGGGCTTTTGCTCCCCGGAGTGGCCATGAGCACGTCCCCCACCAGGGCCCCGGGCCGGTGGGTCGCCATCAGCAGGTGCTCTCCCGCGGCGTTGACGGACTCCGCCCGCAAGGAGCCGGAGAGGACCAGGGCGCAGGCGTGGACGGTATCGCCCATGTTCCACACCACGGTGTTCTTTTCGTAGTGCTCCTGCCGGGCATTCAGGCAGCCCAGCATCCCGTCGATCTGCTCCGACTCTATGCCGGCAAACAGCCCCGCCCCGTGGACCACGGAGCGCTGCCTCTGATTCATTCTCTCACCTCTTTTTGTTGCTGACGCAACAGGTCTCACGGGGACAGTATAGTATGTCCCAGGGGGAAAGTCAATATTTTTCGGGGTTTCCTGTAAAAGAATCTTCGGGGCAAGGTTTGACTTTGGGCCCCAAATAGAGTAGAATAGGCCCAACAATGCCATCAAAGGACGGGAAACTATGAATTTACGAACCATATCCCCGGAGCGCAGGGAAACGCTCTGCTTTTATCTTGCCATGCTCTGCTCTTTCTGCACGGACCTCCACCTGATGGTGGGCATGAATGTGTACAGCCGGATCCTCCCTGTGACCTCCGGCATTCAGATCGCGGCCACTGCCGCCTTTTTGGCCCTGGCCTTCCGCCGCCCCCTCTCCGGCACCGCCAAGTGGCACCTGGTTTACGGCATCGGCCTGATCTGCTGGGTCATGGTCACCAAGCACTTCCACGCCCTCTTTGGGGAGCCCAAGGAATATGTGGGCTTCCTCCTCAGCCGCTATCTGGTGCTGCTGCCCTACGCCGCTCTGTGCCGGGACGAGGAAACCTGCGCCGGGCTGAAGGGCGCCGGGATCCTGACCCTTCTGGTCTGCGGGTGGATGTGCCTCTGGTCCCTTCTTCTGCTGCTGGACCTGGTGCCGACGGGAATGCAGCCTTATGTAAACTGGTCCGGTGCCCGGATGAACACCCTGTGGAACCCCATTATCTTCGCCGTGATCCTCTTTATGGGGCTCGCCCTCAGCATCGCCGGATGCTTCCTGGCAAAGAAGCGCTGGCAGAAGGCGGCTCTGCTGCTTTTTGCCCTGGTGCAGTTTCTCTTCATCAGCCTGACCCACTCCCGGACCGTTCTTTTGATGATCTGCGCCTTTGCGGTGGGAGTGTTCTTCCTGACCCTGGGCCAGGGCAGCGTGAAAAAGCGTATGTTCTGGGGCCTGATGGGCGTTCTGGCGGCAATCGTCCTGCTTTTCGCCTCCGATACCCTGTATGAAGCCAACAACCGGCGGCTGATCCGGCAGATGGAATCCCAGGGCGTAGAATTCCGGCTCAACGACCAGGGGGTCATCACCGACGGTGTCACCAACCAGGGCTCTCTGAAGGAGGACGCCGGATCCCTGAACGGCCGGACGGAGACCTGGAAAAAGATCCTGACCGCCTTCCGCCAAAGCCGGGAGCTGCAGCTCTTCGGCACCAGCCAGTTCCGGAAAAACATCCGCAAGGACATTTCCCACGCCCACAACTCCTGGCTGGATATGCTGGTGTCCTTGGGCATTCCGGGGCTTGTGCTCTCCCTGGTGCTGACGGCGGAAATTCTCATTGCCCTGGCCCGGACCTTCCTGTTCTGCAAGAATAAGGCCCGGCTGGTTGTAGCCCTGTGGGTGCTGTGTATGCTCCCCATCGGCTTTATGGAGCCGTTTTTATTCCACACCAACCACCTTGGGGACCTCTTTATCCTGGCCTCCGGCTATCTGTGGAGCTGGGGGAGAAAATCCTGACCTTCCCCTGGGGGAAGGTGCCGCCCGCAGGCGGCGGAAGAGGGGCGGTACCGAGTCGGACTCCGTACCGCCCCACACCCGTCCCGGCTTCGCCGGTCCACCCTCTCCCAGGAGAGGGTCTTACTCCTCCGGAAAATTTCTGTATACCTCCCCGGGCTTCAGGTGTCTTCCTCCGGCCAGCTGGGAGGCGGTACAGAACCGGAAGCCCTTGGCGGTAAGCGCATCGATGATGGCCAGGGCCGCGGAAACCGAGCTGTCGGACATATCGTGCAGAAGGATCACGTCCCCGTCCTTCGCCTCCTGGACCACCCGGCTTTTCACCACCGCCGCGTCATGCACTGCCCAGTCCTTTGGGTCTACGGACCAGCAGAGGATGGGCATTTGCTTTGCCCGGGCCACCTGACTGACGGCGGCGCCGGAGCAGCCGCCGGGGGGACGGAGAAACCGGACTCTGGTCCCCTCCGGAAGCAGGGCCAGAGTGGCGGAAATTTCCTCGGCGATGTCCCGGCGGCTCATGGTCTCCATAGAGTCGTGGCTGAACCCATGGCAGCCGATCTCGTGGCCAGCCTCTACCATCCGGGCCGCCAAATCCGGGTATTGCCTGACCCGGTAGCCGCAGAGGAAAAAGGTGGCCTTTATGTTCCGCGCCTCCAGGCCATCCAGCAGCCGCCGGGTAAACCGGCCGGAGGGACCGTCATCAAAGGTCAGGGCCAGGGAGGGCTGCTGGGCGGAAACCGGGAGAACCAGGGCCGATAGCAGCAACAGCAAGGAAAGTAGTTTTTTCATGGCATTGACTCCCAACCGAAAATAGGGTATGATATCAAACTGAAAAGGAGAAACGGCTTATGGATTTGCTTTGTCCCATCTGCGGGGCACCCTTGGCAAAAGGGGAAAAGGCCCTGGTCTGCCCCAGTCACCACAGCTTTGACATTGCCCGGCAGGGGTATGTGAACCTGCTGCCTGTCCAGCAGAAGCACTCCCAGGACCCGGGGGACACCCGGGAGCAGGTCCTGTCCCGGCGGGCCTTTCTGGACACCGGCACCTATGCCCCCATTCTGGAGGCCCTCATTGAGGCGGCCAGGAAATACGGAGCCTCCGGGGAGCTTCTGGACGTAGGCTGCGGAGAAGGGTACTACTGCGCCGGTCTCTCCCAGGCTCTGGGCCTGCCCCTGACGGGGGTGGACATCTCCAAGGAGGCGGTCCGGGCGGCGGCGGCCCGGTACAAGGGGCCCAACTGGCTCTGCGCCACGGCGGCCCATCTGCCGGTAGGGGACGAAAGCGTGGGGCTGCTCACCAGCCTGTTTGCCCTGACATTGCCTGAGGAATTTCTCCGGGTCCTGAGTCCCGGTGGGCTCTACATCCAGGTAGTGGCCGCGGAGGACCATCTGCTGGGGCTGAAACGCATCATCTACGACCGGCTGACCCACAAGGAAAAGCACACCACCCAGGAGCTGCCCGGATTGACCCGCCTCCATTCCCAACACATATCCTTTGATTTCACCCTGACCAAGGAGCAGATCCCCTGGCTTTTTGCCATGACCCCTCACCTGTTCCGCATCGGGAAGGCGGGAGCGGCCCGTCTGGCCCAGGCCCAGACCCTTGAGGACCGGGCCAGCTGCGTGCTCAATGTGTACCGGAAATAAGATACCCGGTTTTTTGAAAAATATGACGAAGGAGAACTTGCATGCTGGAAAAGCTGAACGCGGTGGCGAGCCGCTACGAAGAGCTCTGCGCCAAGTCGGAGCAGCCGGATTTTTACAGCGATCCCCAGAAGGCCTCCAAGCTTCTGCGGGAAAAAACCGAATTAGAGCCCATCGTGGATGCCTACCATGCCTATCGTCGGGCGGTCCAGGAAATGGAAGAGGCCCAGGAGCTCATGTCGGACCCCGAAATGAAGGAGCTGTGCCAGCAGACCTTCGCAAGCGCCAAAGAGGAAAAGGAAGCGCTTTACAGGCAGCTCCAGATCCTGCTGCTGCCCAAGGACCCCAATGACGAAAAAAGCGTCATTGTGGAGATCCGGGGCGGTGTAGGCGGCGAGGAAAGCGCCCTGTTCGCCCACAGCCTCTTCCGGATGTACTCCATGTATGCCGCGGCCAAGGGCTGGAGCGTTGAGCTCATGAACTACAGCGAAACGGAGCTGGGAGGCGTCAAGGAGGCGGACTTCGTCATCAACGGCCGGGGGGCCTACTCCCGGATGAAGTATGAGTCCGGTGTCCATCGGGTCCAGCGGGTGCCGGAGACGGAATCCGGCGGCCGGGTCCACACCTCCACCGCCACCGTGGCGGTGCTGCCGGAAATGGAGGAGGTAGACGTTCAGCTGAACCCGGCGGACATCGAGATGCAGGTCTACCGGGCCTCCGGTGCCGGCGGCCAGCACGTCAACAAAACCAGCTCCGCCGTCCGGCTGATCCACAAGCCCTCCGGCATTGTGGTGTCTTGCCAGGAGGAGCGAAGCCAGATCCAGAACCGGGAAAAATGCATGCGGATGCTGGCCTCCAAGCTCTATGAGCAGGAGCAGGCCCGCCTGGACAGCCAGGTCACGGGAATGCGCCGCAGCCAGGTAGGCACCGGCATGCGCAACGAGCGCATCCGCACCTACAACTTTCCCCAGGGCCGGGTCACCGACCACCGGATCGGGCTGACCCTCTACAAGCTCGACGCCGTCATGGACGGCGGCCTGGACGAGATCATCGATGCCCTCGCCACCGCCGACCAGGCGGAGAAGCTGAAAATGGCGAAGTAAAAAAGCCGCTCCTCGCGTAGGGGCCGATGCCCACATCGGCCCGCAAGGTTCGACAAGGAAGCGGTCAGATGGTTCCTATAGACCTTCCCGTCTCGCACAGAAGGTCTCGGGGCGATGTGGGCATCGCCCCCTACGCGTGCGGCAGGGAGATTATTTTATGGAATTCATTACCAATTCCCCGGAAGAAACCGAAAAAATTGGGGAAAGACTGGCTCAAAAATTGGTCCCCGGCACGGTCCTTGCCTATCGGGGGGACCTGGGTGCCGGAAAGACCGCCTTCACCCGAGGATTGGCCCGGGGCCTGGGCTACCGGGAGCCTGTGACCAGTCCTACCTACACCATTGTCAACGAATATCTGGGAGGCCGTCTTCCCCTGTTCCACTTCGATATGTACCGGCTTCAAAGCGACGATGACCTGTGGGACATCGGCTGGGAGGACTATCTGGACCGGGGCGGTGTCTGTGCCGTGGAGTGGAGCGAAAATGTGCCGGAGGCCATGGCTGGGGCCCTGACCGTGACCATTGAGAAGCTGGGGGATACCTCCCGGCGCGTTACCATAGAAGGAGGGCAGGAATATGAAGATCTTAGCCTTTGAGACCTCCGCCAAGGCGGCCTCCGTGGCGCTGCTGGAGGAGGGAAAGCTCCTGGGCTCCGTCTACCAGAACACAGGACTCACCCACAGCCAGACCCTGATGGTCATGGCTCAGGACCTGCTGAGCCAGCTGTCCCTGACTCCGGCGGATGTGGATATCCTGGCCGTGGCCGCAGGCCCCGGCTCCTTTACAGGGGTCCGCATCGGCGTGGCTGCCGCCAAGGGCTTTGCCTGGGGCCGGGAGATCCCATGCTGCGCCGTCAGCACCCTGGCCGCTATGGCGGCGGGGCTGGGGGTCTGGCAGGGCTATGTGTGCCCGGTGATGGATGCCCGGCGCAGCCAGGTCTACAACGCCCTGTTCCACGTCTCCCATGGAAATTGCCGCAGGATCCGGGAGGACCGGGCCATTTCCCTGGCGGATCTGGGCCAGGAGCTAAAAAATCTGGAGGAACCGATTTTTTTAGTTGGAGATGGCAGCATTCTGTGCTATAATACATTGTTGGAAACCCTGCCGGGTCTGGTTCTTCCCCCGGAGCACCGGATGCACCAGCGCGCCGAAGGCGTGGCCCTGGAGGGCTGGCGCATGGCAAAGGAGGGGGACACCGTCTCGGGAGCCGAGCTGGTGCCCAACTACCTGCGCCTGAGTCAGGCGGAACGGGAGCGGCTGGAACGGCAAACACAGGCTCAGTGAGCCGAAGATAGAAAAAGGAGTCGAATGGTTATGGCAGAAGTACACGTATTGGATCATCCCCTTATTCAGCATAAGCTGGCGATCCTGCGCAGCAAGGACACCCCCGTCAAGGAATTCCGGGAGCTGGTCGGTGAGATCGCGGGCCTCATGTGCTATGAGGCTACCCGGAAGCTGCCCCTGAAAGAAGTAGAAGTAGAGACCCCTGTCGCCACCGCCAAGTGCCGGATGCTCTCCGGCAAGAAGCTGGCCATTGTTCCCGTGCTGCGGGCAGGCCTGGGCATGGTGGACCAGATGGTCGCGCTGATCCCCTCCGCGAAGATCGGCCACATTGGCCTGTACCGGGACCCTGAAACCCACAAGCCTGTGGAATATTACTGCAAGCTGCCGGAGGACATCGCCAACCGTCAGGTTTTCGTGGTGGACCCCATGCTGGCCACCGGCGGCAGCGCCGTGGCTGCCATTGACTTCCTGAAGAAGCACGGCTGCAAGAACATCATCATGATGAACATCATCGGCGCTCCCGAGGGCGTGGCCGCCGTCCAGCAGGCCCATCCCGACGTAGAGATCTACCTGGCCGCCCTGGACGAGAAGCTCAACGAGCACGCCTACATCGTCCCTGGCCTGGGCGATGCCGGCGACCGGATCTTTGGCACGAAGTAAATTTTTAGCATGGGGGCACCGGCCAAGCCGGTGCCCCCATGCCATATCTTCCAAAACCAAATACTCAAGAAATTCACAAATCATCGCTTGATAAAGTGAAAATTCTATGGTAGCATACAAGTACCGGGGTGATGATTATGTCCGAAACAGAAGCACAAAAAAGAGAACGGCGGCACCAGGAGGACCTGGAGCGTCTGCGAAGATTCCGCCCTATAGACGATACTTTTATGCGGGGCCTTTTCAAAAACAATCTGCCTTTGGCAGAGCTGGTCCTTCGGATCATCACCGGGAAACAGGACTTGGTTCTCATTTCCTGCGAGACCCAGGCGGATATGAAGCGGGTGACCGGGGCAAGATCTATCTGTCTGGATGCCTACGCCACAGACAGCGCCGGAAAGAAATACGACATTGAGGTCCAGCGGTCGGATACCGGAGCAGACCCCCATCGGGCCCGATACCATTCCAGCGTGATGGATGTGGAAAATCTGGACGAAAAGCAGGATTACAGAGCCCTTCCGGACACTTATGTCATATTCATTACGGAAAATGACTATTATAAGGCCGGAAAGCCGGTATATCAGATTCAAAATATGAATCTGACGCTGAATAAACCCTTTGATGACGGAGCCCATATTCTGTACGTAAACGGAGAATACCGGGGCGACTCGGCTATTGGTAAGCTGATGCACGATTTCAGCTGCACCGATGCCGACGATATGCATTTTGATTTGTTGGCAGACACCACCAGATACCTGAAAGAAAACCCGAAAGGAGTGCGCGAGATGTGTAAGGTCATGGAAGATTTAAGAAACGAAAGTTTTGCAGAGGGCCGTGAAGAAGGCCGCGAGGAAGGCCGCGAAGAAGGCCGGATGGAACAGGCCCGTTTGACGGCGCAGAATTTGAAGCTGCATGGCCTGACGCTGGAGCAAATCGCCGGGGCGGTGGGCTTCGACATTGAGACCGTGCGGAAGTGGCTCACGCCGAAGGCCGTGTAATCCTCCCTTCCACTATTTTGAGATACTGTCAGCCCGGGGTCACAGAGGTGATCCCGGGTATGCCTTTTCCCCGGAAGAAGCCCCTGGAAGTTGTAAACTTTTTTCTGCTTTCATTGAAAAAAGCGGATTCTGTGCTATAATTTTACGGTAAAGAAAAAATGAGACGAGGTGCCGTGAGCCGTGAAATCTACCTTTGGCCGCAGCTTTTCCGTATTCGCCGGGATACTGCTGGTGGCGTTGACCGTATTGGGCGGGTCCTTTCAGATGATGGTCCAGGACTTCCTGACGGATACCACCTTTGATTCCCTGGAGCAGGATGCCCAGATCATTGCCGATCTGGCGGCCAGCTATGTGGAAGACGACAGTCTTTCCGGCCGGGAATTTCTGATGAATCTGGACATTGCCTCCAAGGTTTCCGGGTCCGACGCTGTGATCTGCAACAGTGACGGAAAGGTCACCATCTGCTCCGACAGCCTCTTCGGCTGCAAGCATATGGGGCTTTATGTCAACGAAGAATACCTCCAGAAGGTCCTCTCCCAGGGGTCAGACCGGGCTACGGGGCTCATCAAGGGGCTCTACTCCGAGGAGCGGTTTCTGGTGGCCCTGCCGGTGACCGCGGCGGACGGGGACACGGGCATTATCATCGTCTCCTCTCCCTCGGCCTCCGTCAACCAGGTGCTGACCAAAATCTCCAACATCTTTCTGACCACGGCGGTATGCGTTATCCTGGTGTCCGTTGCCGCGGTGAGCTTCTTCGCCCGGCGGGAGAGCAAGCCCCTGCAGGACATGGCCAAGGCCGCCAATGCCTTCGGCCATGGGAACCTGGAGGCCCGGGTCAAGATCGAGGAGGGCAACAGCGAGGAGATGGAAGAGCTGGCCCTGGCCTTCAACAACATGGCCTGCTCCTTGCAAAAGAGCGAGTATCGCCGCCAGGAGTTTGTGGCCAATGTGTCCCACGAGCTGAAGACCCCCATGACCACCATCTCCGGCTATGTGGACGGTATGCTGGACAAGACCATCCCGGAGGACAAGTGGCCCCACTACCTGCAGATCGTCTCCGACGAGACCAAGCGCCTGAGCCGCCTGGTCCGGAGTATGCTGGATATCTCCCAGCTCCAGAACGAGGGCGGCATTCCCGACGAGAAGAAGATCCACTTCGACCTGGAGGACTGCTGCGGCTCTGTGCTCATCACCTTCGAAAAGAAGATCGAGGACAAGGGGCTGAATGTGGAGGTGGATATGCCGGAGCACCCGGTATACACCTTCGCCAACGAGGACTATATCACCCAGGTCATTTATAACCTGATCGACAACGCCGTGAAGTTCTGCCCAACAGGGAAAACCCTGGGGCTGAAGATCCGGGAGGGCGGGGCCAAGGTCTATGTGTCCGTATCCAACGAGGGAGACACCATCCCCCCGGAGGAGCTGCCTCTGGTCTTCGACCGGTTCCACAAGCTGGACAAATCCCGGTCCCAGAACCGGGACGGCTGGGGCCTGGGGCTCTACATCGTAAAAACCATTGTTTGCAGCCACGGAGAAAACATCAGCGTGACCAGCCGGGACGGCAAGACGGAGTTCACCTTCACCCTGCCCCTGGTAAACTGACAGGAGGTGTCATAAATGGAAGACAATCGGTTCCCCTTTGACAGCGGCTTCGACGACGGCGTTTATGGCACCGGCTGCACCGAGCCGCCTAAGAGCCATCGGGCCATTGTCGCCCTGCTGCTGGTAGCGGTGATCTTCCTGGGAGGGATATCCACCGCTCTCAGCGTGCTGAACATCAAAATGTTCCAGAAGCTCAACGAGCAGGAGGCTACCGCCATTGCCTACGCCTCGGCAGACAGCCGGGCCGTCCAGGCATCGGTCCCCACGGCACCCCTGCGGGAGGAGCAGACCACAGTGGCCATCCATGAGGCTCCGGAAAAGCCGGAGAGCCAGGAGGAGGGCCTGAGCCTCCAGGAAATCTATGAACAGAACATTCCCAGCGTGGTCTCCATCACCGCCAGCACCCTGGGAACCACGGCTACCGGCACCGGTGTGGTCCTTTCGGGGAAAGGCTATCTGGTGACCAATTATCACGTGATCGAGGACGCTCAGCGCCTCACCGTCCGGCTAACGGACGAGCGGGAGCTGGAAGCCGCCGTAGTGGGCACAGACCCGGTTTCGGATCTGGCGGTGCTCTATATCCGGGCCGAAAACCTGACCGCGGCACAGTTTGGTGACTCCGATGCCCTGCGGGTAGGGGATACGGTGGTGGCCATCGGAGACCCCCTGGGGGTGGAGCTTCGGGGCACCATGACCAACGGCATCGTCTCTGCCATCAACCGGGACGTGTCCGTCAACGGCCGGACCATGAACCTGATCCAGACCAACGCCGCCCTGAATTCCGGCAACTCCGGCGGGCCCCTGATCAACAGCTACGGCCAGGTGGTGGGGATCAACACCATGAAGATCGGCGCCTTTACCGACAAATCCGGGGTAGAGGGCCTGGGCTTTGCCATTCCCAGCGCCACGGTGATGGAGATCGTCAACCAGCTCATCCGCCAGGGCTATGTGTCCGGCCGTCCCTGGCTGGGGATCAAGGGCGAGAATTTCTCCTCCTTCTACCAGCGGTTCTACCGGGTCCCGGCAGGGCTGTATATCACCGAGGTCCAGCCCGGCAGTCCGGCAGCGGAGGCGGGCATTGTGGCCGGGGATATCCTGACCCGCATAGACGGAGAATCCGTCAGCACCATGGAGGCCCTGAACAATTTGCTCTACGCCCACCAGGTAGGGGACAGCCTGAGCCTGGTGATCTACCGGGCCCAGGGCCAGGCCACTGTCACCGTAACACTGACGGAAAACAAGGGTTAATAAAAACCCTCTCCCGGGAGAGGGTGGCAGGGCGAAGCCCTGACGGGTGTGGGGCGGTACAGGAGTCTGTACTGCCCCCTGTCCGCCGCTTCGGTACCCCTTCTCCCGGGAGAGGGTCAGAGTTTTTTGAAAATCGAGGAAAATGAACATGGAATCCGTATTTACCCAAACCTATGACATCAAAGACAACATGGTGGACTGCCAGGGCTATCTGAAGCCCTCTCAGATCCTCTTCATCGCCCAGGACATGGGCGGGCGGCACTGCAAGGAGCTGACCCTGAGCTACGACGACATGGCGGCCAGAGGGCTCTTCTGGGCCGTCTCCCGGCACCGGGTCCAGATCACCCGGCTGCCCATGTCCGGGGAGACCATCCGGGTAGAGACCTGGGCCATGCCCGCCACCGCCGCGGCCTACCCCAGAAGCGTGGTGGCCTACGACGAGAAGGGCAAGGAGTGCTTCCGCTCCATCACCCTGTGGGTCATCATGACCCTGGACACCCGGAAGATGCTGTCCCCCAGCAAAAGCGGCATCCAGGTAGCCGGTATTACCCGGGGCCTGGAGCTGTCCTCCCCCAAGGGCCTGGTTCCCAGAAACATGGTCAATTCCAGCCCCCGGCGGGTGTGCTACACGGACATTGACCGGAACGGCCACATGAACAATACCCGCTACATGGAGTGGGTGGACGACCTGTTCCCCAGCGCCTTCCACCGGGAGCACCGCCTGAAAGAGCTGCTGGTGTGCTATCTGGCCGAGAGCCGGGAGGGCCAGACCCTGGACCTGCGCTACGATGTCCAGGAGAATGCCTGTGTCCAGGTAGACGCCTACCGCCAGGACCAGGGGGAGGACCACCGGGTCTTTTCCGCGCGGATGCAGTTTGAATAACGTGTTCTGTCAACGGCTACTTTTCCACAGCCCCCTTCCGGGCTGTGGAGGTTTTTTGCCCAAAAATCGGTTTTTCCTGCAAATGAACCCTTGTTTTTTTCAAACAGGTTGTGGAAAAACCTGTGGACAATGTGGATAACTCCTGTGAAAAACCGGGGGACAGGCTGTGAAAACAAGAATTATGTAAATCATTTCACCGGCATTTTCAAAAAGTTCATCCCCTTTGGGTTGTATTTTTCCACAGTTTGTTGTAAAATAGGCGAAAAGTATTGTGAAAAGGAGGATTCCGCCATGGCGTGGCTGGAAATTACCCTGAATACGCCCCAGGGAAGCGTAGACTCCCTGGCGACGGCCCTGACGGGGCTGGGGTTTGCGGATCTGTGCATTGAGGATCAGCAGGAGTTTGAGACCTTCCTGGAGGAGAACCGGGAATATTGGGACTATATCGACGAGGACCTGGAAAAGAAGCTCCAGGGCCTCAGCCGGGTGAAGCTCTACCTGGAGGACAGCCAGGAGGACCGGCTGGCGGTGCTGAAAGCCTTCGCCCAGGAAAAGCATCTGCCCATCACCGTCGCTCCCCTGCCGGAAACCGACTGGGAGGAAAGCTGGAAGGACAACTATCCCCCTCAGGAAGTAGGCGAAACTCTGGTGGTCCTCCCCTACTGGCTGGCGGACAGCTATGAAACGGACCGGAAAAAGGTGATCCTGGACCCGGGCCTGACCTTCGGCACCGGGGCCCACCCCTCTACCCAGATGGTCATGGAGGCCATGGAGGAGCATCTGACTCCCGGCGCCCGCTGCCTGGACCTTGGCAGCGGCAGCGGCATCCTCTCCATCACCGCTCTGCGCCTTGGAGCGGCGGAGGCCACCGGGGTGGACATCGACCCCAAGGCCGAGGACATCGCCCGGGAAAACGCCGCCTACAACGGTTTCCGCGCCCCCGGCTTCACCGCCCTCACCGGCAACGTCACCGAGGACAGGGCTCTGATGGAGCAGCTCTCCGAGAAGACCTACGATGTTGTCCTTGTAAACATTGTAGCCGACGTGATCATAGGTCTTTCTCCCATTCTGCCGGACTTTCTGGGGGATGACACCCTTCTGATCCTCTCCGGCATTCTGGACAGCCGGTTGGGAGACGTTCTTGCCGCTTTGGAGGCGGCGGGCCTCACCGTGGCCTCCATCCGGGAGAAGGAGGAATGGCGGTGCGTCACCGCCCGGAGGAACAGCAAATGAAAATGACCTTTCGCACCAAGCGCCGTCTGCGGTTTTTCGGCACCTTCTTCCTGACGGTGCTGGCCGTGACTCTGGTGGCCTGGTTCTGCTGCGTGGTGTGGCTGGAGCGCTACATCGTCTACAGCTCCGACGGAGCCCGGCTGGAAATGGGCTCGGACCCGGCAGGCTTTGCCGGGGTAGAGGCCGTGAAGCCCGCGGCCCAGGGCGGCGTATCCATCTTCTATAACGAAGGCCTGGATGCCGTGGAGATCAGCAAGGACCTGACGGCCATCAACGGCTACTACTTAGACTACGCCACCATGGTCAAGGACATGGCCGGGGCCATGGACAACCTGGCGGTGGTACCGGCGGGCACCCCCATCCTGGTGGACATGAAGGGGGGCTACGGCACCTTCTTCTACTCCACTTCCATTTCCGGCGCCGTGAAATCCGCCTCCGCCCCCATCCAGCAGGTGGATGAATTCGTCCAGAAGCTCAAGAGCAAGGGCTACTATATGATCGCCCGGGTCTCCGCCTTCCAGGACTATATGTACGGCAACGCCAACGTGACCAGCGGCATCTACATGACCAGCCGGGCAGGCCTTTGGCTGGACGGCGAGGGCTGCTTCTGGCTGGACCCGGCCTCTGCCGGTGTCCAGAGCTGGATCACCTCCGCCGTGCTGGAACTGAAGAACATGGGCTTCCACGAGGTGGTCCTCAGCAACTTCCAGTTCCCCAACACGGATAAGATCGTCTACGACAAGGACCGGACAGAGGCCCTGCAAAACGCCATGACCAACCTTCTGACCAGCACCGCTTCCGACAAGGGCACCTTCACCCTGTCCTTCGGCACCTCGGACCCCACATTGACTCTGCCGGAGGGGGCCCGGTCCCGGATCTACCTGCAAAACATCGACGCCTCCAATGTAGACGCCGCCGTAGAGCAGACCACCGTGCCGGACAAGGAGGCCCAGATCGTATTCCTGGCCACCACCAACGACACCCGGTTTGACAAATACAGCGTCCTGCGGCCCCTCAGCGCCGCCAAGACCCTGGAAGCCATGAAGGCCGCCAACGCCGCGGCAGAGGAAGACCAGGGCTGAAAAATACCGCCGGTCCCATTTTCTTGGGATCGGCGGTATTGTTATGCTTCGGGTTCGGAGCACGTAGGTTCGGTCTCCCCCGGCTGGGTCTCCCCTATTCCTGAGGCTTATTGGGTTTCCGGTACCCCCGGTAGTTGTTCCGGCGGCGAGGGGGACGGTTGGCCTGCTGAGGCCCGCCGTTGGCGTTGGGCTCCTCCTTGGGCCGTTCCTGGCGGCGCTGGCGGGGGGGACGGTTGTCCCGGTATTCCCGCTTTTCGGCGGGGTTTCCGGCAGGTTTTTCCTGGTCCTCTCTGGGAGGTCTGGGCCGACGGGGCCGGTCCTGACGGCGCTGCCGGGGAGGCTTGGGCTCTTCGGCCTTCTGCTCCCCGGCCTGGGGGGCTTCGGCGGCCTTGGGGGCCTCGTCTACCACAGACTCGGTGGAGTAGCGGAACCGGATGGGCTCCAGGACCATGGCATCCTCCTGGGATGTTTCCTTTTTCTTCCTGGGTCCGCTGCCGCCGGAGATGGGGGCCAGGTCCGCGGGGATGGGGGCATCGTTCTTCTTGGCCTTGCCGCTGCGCAGAACGGCCACATCCTCGTTCTCATAGCTATTCACCGTGTCCGGATCCTTTTCCATCCGGACCTTTACCCGCTGGCGGAGGATATCCGCCTCCATAACGGTGCCCCGTCCGTCGGGGGTATCTACAAAGGACTCCGGCTTGGGGCTGGTGCGGATCAATGCCTCATAGGTGTCCTGCTCGTACTTGAGGCAGCACATGAGCCGCCCGCAGGTACCGGAGATTTTTGTGGGATTCAGGCTCAGGTTCTGGGACTTGGCCATTTTAATGGATACGGGCTGGAAATCGTCCAGGAAGCTGGCACAGCAGAAGGGCCGGCCGCAGATGCCCAGGCCGCCAACCATTTTGGCCTTATCCCGGACACCGATCTGGCGCAGCTCAATGCGGGTGTGGAAGATCCCGGCCAGATCCTTCACCAGCTCCCGGAAATCCACCCGCTCATCCGCCGTGAAATAAAAGAGGATCTTGCTGCCGTCAAAGGCGCACTCGGCGCTGACCAGCTGCATATCCAGGCCGTGGGTCTGGATCTTCTGCATACAGGCCTGCTCCGCCCGCTTCTCCTTGGCCCGGTTCTCTGCCACGATCCGCTCATCCTGGGGGGTGGTCTTGCGCAGGACCCGGCGCAGAGGAGCCACCACCTCTTTTTCGGTGATGGCATGGATGCCGGAGGCGCAGATGCCGAATTCCGCCCCCCGGGCGGTATCTATGATCACATGGTCCCCCTGAGAGAGGGCCAGATTCCCCGGGTCAAAAAAATAGACCTTCTGCCCCGGGCGGAACTGAATGTCCACTACCCGGACCTGGGGCTTGGTTTGTTCTTCCATGATGTTCTCCTTATTTTAGACGCCGCGGTAACGCGGCGAGATTGGTTAGAAAAGTTTCTGCCCTCTGTACCTTCCGAGGGTGCTGCCGGTACGCGTAGGGGGCGATGCCCACATCGCCCCGAGACCTTACGGGCGGAATCGGTGGGTACAAACGTACCGCCCTGTTGTCGAACCTTCGGGACGATGAGGGCATCGTCCCCTACGCGAGCGGGAACCTTCTTCCTGTTCATCGGGGCCCGTCCTGGACTTTCAGGGGTCCCCTCCACACCCGGCCCGGCTTCGCCGGTCCACCCTCTCCAAGCAGGAGAGGGCTTATCGAAGCTCCCAGCATAGATAGCCGCAGACGGCAGCCGGGGACACGTTGCTCAGGGCATACTCCCTGGCTTTTTTCAATGTTTCGTACATGCTGTATAATTCCCGGCTTTCCCTGGCGCTTGCCAGGGCCCGGGCCATGGGGGACACGGCCTGGACACCGGAGGCGGTGACCAGGGCGCTTTCGATGAGGCTCATCCAGTCCTTCAGGATCTCCGTCAGGGCATCCCGCTTCCATTTTTCCATGGGCACAAGGGTCTGGGTCAGCAGCAGAGCGTCCTTTTTGCAGACGGCATTCACAAAGCTCCGGGTCTCCTGGGGCACCTGGGCCCCCTCGGAAAGGAGCTGCTTGGCCTGGCCCAGAAAGCCGCCGCTGCGGACAATGGCCCCCTGGATACTCAGGCCATCCGCCTCGGGAAATTCCTCCTCCAGCCTGGCCTTCAGAAGGCTTTCCGGCAGGGCCTGCATCCGCAGCTCCGTACACCGGGAGCGGACAGTCGGAAGCAGCGCCTCCGGATTGGTGGTGAGCAGCAGGAACACCCCATACTTGGGGGGCTCCTCCAGAACCTTCAGCAGGGCGTTCTGGCCCGGGATGCCCATGTCCTGGGCCCGGGGGAAGAGATAGATCTTGTGGTCCGACTCGTTGGGCTGGATATACATATCCGCCCGGGCCTGACGGATCAGGTCCACGGGGACGGTCTTTTTCTCCGGGTCGTCTACGGTGATGAAGTCCGGATGGGTGCCGTCCATGACCTTCCGGCAGGGTGTGCAGTGGAGGCAGGGCTTCCGGTCCCCGCTGCACAGGATGGCCGCCGCCAGGAGCCGGGCCAGGGTGTGCTTTCCGGAGCCTTCCGGGCCGGAAAGCAGATAGAAGTGGGAGATGTGGCCCTTGCTGAGGGCCGCCTCCAGATTTTTTTGAATATGCTCGTTGCCAAGCAGACCTGGAAACATGGTCTTAGCCCCACAGAGCGGAGAGCATGGGGATGATCTGCTTCTTCCGGCTCATGACCCTGGGCAGGAATACGGTGCCGTCCTTGGGGGTAACGCCGAAGGCCTGCTGGATGGTGTCGTCGTCGCCCACGTAGATGAGCTGGGTGCCTTCCAGCAGAACGTCCGTCAGCATGAGGATGACCATAGTCAGATCTTCCTTCCTGGCCTTCTTTCGCATCAGGTCCAGGAACTCTTCCTTCCGCTCCAGCATACTGGGGCTGTCCACACAGGTGATCTGGCTGACGGCGAAATCGTGGCCGGCAATGTGGAATTCTTTGTAGTCGGTGTACAGGAGCTCCTCCGCGCTCTTGCCGCCGATGGAGCCGGAGAAGATAGCCTTGCCCAGCTCGTCCAGGGAGATGTCTGCCATTCTGGCCAGCCGCTCCGCCATTTTGTGGTCCCGCTCCGTGCAGGTGGGGGACTTGAACATAACGGTATCGGAAAGTATGGCCGCGGCCATCATACCGGCCATACCCTTGGAGGGCATGAGCCCCCGGTCCTGATACATACCGGCAATGATGGTATTGGTGGAGCCCACAGGCTCGTTGCGGACGTAGATGGGGTTGGTGGTCTGAATGTCCGCCAGCCGGTGGTGGTCGATGATCTCCAGGATCTCCGCCTCCTCCAGGCCAGGCACAGACTGGGCGGCTTCGTTGTGGTCCACCAGCACCACCCGCTTCCGGCGGGGCCGCAGCAGATGATACCGGCTGAGAAGACCTACGATCTTCTCGTCCCCGTCCAGAATGGGATAGCTGGATTCTCTGTGCTTCAGTACGGTTTCCTTCACATCGTCCACCCGGTCCTCCAGGTGGAAGCAGACCAGATTGTCCTTCCGGCAGATCCGGCCGATGGGGGTGGACTGGAAGATCATCCGGGTGGCCCGGTAGGCGGCGTAGGGGGTGGAGATGATGCAGGTGGTGGTGGGAAGGGAGCGCAGCTCCTCGTCCAGCTCCGTCTGGCACAGGACCAGGGCGGTGACGTTCATCTCCAGAGCCCGGCGGATCATATCCGGCTGATGGCCGCAGAAGACGATGGAGTCCTTCCGGCTCCACAGCAGACTCTCCCGGCTCTGGGGCAGGGCAATGGTGACCTTGCCGGAGATGGTATCCACCTCATCCCCGGCGTCGTTGAGGACCTTGCCCTCCAGCACGGAGAGCACGTTGAAGAGGGGCACATCTGCCAGCTCGGCCCCGGCGATCAGGTCCATGTTGTAGGTGGCGATGTAGTCCTTGGAGAGCATACCGTAAAGGGTGCCGTCCTCGTTGGCCACCGGCAGGGCGGAAATATTGGTCTGGGCCTGGAAGACCTTCCAGGCCTGGGCCACGGTGACGTTGGCATCCAGCACCGGCGGGGTATCGTAGTCCAGGTCCTGGACCTGGGTGTACATGCTGGTGATGCGCTTGGGGGCCTCGAAGCCGAACCGGTCCAGCACCAGCTGGGTCTCGTCGGACACCCGGCCCAGGCAGGCGGGCTTATACTCCCGGTCTCCCAGGGCGCTGCGCAGTGCGGCGTAGGCCATAGCGGCCACGATAGAATCTGTATCCGGGTTGCGATGCCCGGTAACATAAATAGGGTCCATGATTGTCTCCTTTCGGTTGATTCGTAAAAACAGATCGCGTAGGGGACGATGCCCACATCGTCCCGAAGGTGCGATAACAGAGTAGTACGTTTGTACTTACCGATTCCGCCCGTAAGGTCTCGGGGCGATGTGGGCATCGCCCCCTACGCGAGCGGGAACCTTTTTCCATTCATCGGGGACCGTCCTGGACTTCCTTGGGCCCCGCTCCACACCCGTCACGGCTTCGCCGTGCCACCCTCTCCAAGCAGGAGAGGGCTTTTGCCCAGAGTAATTTCCCCAGCCAAATCCGTTTCGAAGAGCTCGGCAATGCCCTGGGGCGTAAGGCCCTGGCCCAGGCCCCACATGAGCTTGGTGTAGGCGGCCTCAGAGGTCATGTCCTTTCCCTGAATGACCCCCAGCTCCAGGAGCTTCTTGCCCACCTGGTAGACTCCCAGGTCGGCGCTGTCGTAGAGGCACTGGGTGGTGACCACCACCGAGACCCCGTCCTCCACCGCCCGGCGGATACCCCGCAGGCCCTTGTGGAGCACGTTGACACCGCCTAAGCCAAAGGCCTCGATGACGATGCCCTTGTAGCCCATGGCCGCCAGCATATCGAAGACGGCAGGGTTCAGCCCCGGAGTCAGCTTCAGCAGAAACACCTCCCGGCAGAGGGAATCCTTCAATTCCGCCGGGCCCAAAGCCTTGGGGACCACTTCCCGGTCCACCCTCAGGCCCTGGGTGCTGACGGTAGCCGCATAGTGGGCATTGATGCTCTCGAAGGCGGAAAAGCCGGAGGCCCGTACCTTCACCGCCCGGCAGCCCAGCATGACCTTCCGGTCGAAGGCCAGAAACACCCCCGGTGTTTCCGAAGCCGCCATGGCAAAGGCCGTGCGCAGATTGGCCGGCCCATCGGACAGCAGCTCGGTCAGGGGCAGCTGGGAGCCCGTAAAGACCACGGGCACAGAGATATTCGGAAGCATGAAGGTCACCGCGGAGGCGGTATAGGCCATGGTATCCGTGCCGTGGGAGATGACGATCCCGTCGAAGCGGTCCTTATTTTCAAAGACGCTCCGGGCAATGAGCTGCCACTGCTCCGGGGTAATGTTGGAGGAATCCAGGCAGATGATGTCCTTTACCGTAATGTCGTAGAAGCTCCGCAGCCGCTCCAGCTCCCGCTCCAGGATCTGCCCCTTCTGAGGCTCCAGCCCCTCGCTTCCCGGCGCGCAGGCAATGGTGCCGCCGGTGGTCAGCAGCAGGATATTCTTTTTTGTCATGGCCTTCTGACGCTCCTGTAACCAATAATATGCTAGTGAACATTATATCTTCAAAATGAGAAAAACGCAATAAAAAAATGCAAAAAATCCAAGCATATCCCCTAGGGGCGGCTAATAGCCCCCCGAAAGGCCAAAGGCTCAGGCCCGGGAGGTTGGCGGGCGACTGATAGCCGCCCCTACGAGACCATGATACCGAAAAAGTGTATCTGTATTTAAAAGTTTTTACTTAAAATACGTAAAAACTCATTGACTTCGACTCATCTTTTCGGTATCATATTCCCAATGGAGGTGTTTTTATGATTCCAAGACCTGACTATATCCGTGCCATCACTCCCTTTATCGATGTTCCGCTGGTAAAAATCCTGGCCGGAGTCCGGCGGTGTGGGAAATCCACCATTCTGGAGATGATAAAGGAAGCGCTGAAAAAGCGGGGCATTCCGGAGGAACATATCATTTCCCGGAAATACACGGAAATGGATATTGACGATGGCTTTTCCGCCAAGGATATGTACCTGGAGCTGACCGCCGCCATTGCCGGGAAGGGCCGGTGCTATCTCTTCCTGGACGAATTGCAGGAGGTCAAAGGCTGGGAAAAGGTGCTCAACAGCCTCCTGGAGGGAGCGGACGTGGATATTTACGTCACTGGTTCCAACTCCAAGCTCCAGTCCGGGGAGATATCCACCTATCTCAGCGGCCGTTATGTCCTGGTCCCAGTGTATACCCTGTCCTTTCAGGAGTATCTGACTTTTCAAAAGAAGGAACAGGCTGACCCACGGGGCACATTTGAGGAATATCTGCAATACGGCGGTTTTCCCGTTATCGGCATCAGTCACTTTGACACCCGCTCCGCCTACCAGATCGTGGAGGGTATCTACGCCTCCGTAATCACCCGAGACATTTCCAGGCGGCACAAGATCCGCAACAAAGAGCTCTTCGACCGGGTAGTGCGCTATATTGTAGAGAACATGGGCATGACTTTTTCCGCTAACGGTATTGTGAAGTTTCTGAAAAATGAAAAGCGCACCATATCTGTGGAAGCAGTCTACAACTACTTGAAGTGGCTGGCAGAGGCTTTCATCATCTATCCCTGCCAGCGATATGATATGCAGGGGAAAGCCCTGCTGAAAACCCAGGAAAAATACTATCTTTCTGATATTTCTTTCAAATACAGCCAAATGGGCTATGACCGGAAAATGCTTCCGGGGCTGCTGGAAAACATTGTGTTCCTGGAGATGAAGCGGCGGCAGTACGATGTGTATATAGGGAAAAACGGCACCAAGGAAATCGACTTTATTGGCATCCGGGGCGGTGAAAAAATCTACGTTCAGGTCTGTGTGGCCTTGCCCCAGGGCTCTACCCGCGAAACAAACAACCTAATGGACATTCGGGACCATTTTCACAAGTATGTGGTCTGCATGGATCCCCTGTCCTTGGGCAACGACAACGGCATTGAGATCATCCATATTGCGGATTTTCTGCTAAAGAGCGATTGGTGAGTCTTTTTTCCGGCTTTTTACAAAAGAGCCATTGCATTTTAGCCTGTTCTGTACTAGAATAGACCTATCTCCAAGCGAATAAAGGAGGAATAAACACATGAACGTACTGGTTACCGGCGGTGCCGGGTACATTGGCTCCCACACCTGTGTGGAGCTGCTGGAAAACGGCTACGGCGTGGTAGTCATCGACAATCTGGTGAACGCCAACCCGGTGAGCCTGAAGCGGGTAGAGCAGATCACCGGCAAGACCGTCAAATTCTACGAAGGCGATGTCCGGGATGAGGCCCTGCTGCGCAAGATTTTTGCCGAGAACGACATCTCCTGCGTCATCCACTTCGCCGGGCTGAAGGCCGTAGGCGAAAGCGTGGAAAAGCCCTGGGAATATTACGACAACAACCTCAACACCACCCTGGTCCTGACCAAGGTCATGAAAGAGGTGGGGATGAAGAGCATCATCTTCTCCTCCTCCGCCACGGTCTACACCTCGGACAACGAAATGCCCCTGAAGGAGACCAGCCGCACCGGCGGCTGCACCAACCCCTACGGCTGGACCAAATACATGACCGAGCAGATCCTCTCCGGCATTTCCCATGCGGATCCCGACTGGTCCGTGGTGCTGCTGCGCTACTTCAACCCCATCGGCGCTCACAAGTCCGGCCTGATGGGTGAGAATCCCAGAGGCATCCCCAACAACCTGATGCCCTACATCACCCAGGTAGCCATTGGCCGCCGGGAGAAGCTGAGCATCTTCGGCAACGACTATCCGACGCCCGACGGCACCTGCGTCCGGGACTACATCCATGTGATGGACCTGGCCAAGGGCCACGTAGCCGCCGTAAAGTTCGCCACCGAGAACAAGGGCACCGAGGTCTTCAACCTGGGCACCGGCATCGGCTACAGCGTCATGGACACCGTGAATACCTTTATGGAGGTCAACCACGTTGACGTGCCCTACCAGATCGTAGGCCGCCGGGCCGGTGACATCGCCACCTGCTACGCCGACCCTGCCAAGAGCAAGGAGGTCCTTGGCTGGACCGCCCAGGAAACTCTGGCGGATATGTGCCGGGATTCCTGGAACTGGCAGCAGAAAAACCCGGAAGGCTACGGGGAATAAGGAAATGTCGGGTGCGCCGCCATCCGCACCCAACAGAAAAAGCAATCAGGCACTCCCAGAATAATCGAGTCCCCCTGGAATAGGCAGTCGAAATACCAAAATTTCGGCCCTATCCCAGGGGGACTTTCCTATTTTTCCGTCAGCTCACCAGTTCCGCGTCCCGCAGTCTGCAAAACTGCATTCCCTCCTGCTGGTGGATCTCAAAGGTGCCGACCACGGTGATGGTGTCACCCAGTTCCGGGTAGTCCTGGGGATAGGTGTGGTCACCTGCCAGCTCAAAGGGAATGCCCTGAGCGCAGCAGGCTGTGGCATCCTGAATCACGCAGGCAAAGACCGTTCCCCCATCGTTCAGGCTTCCGGCGGCGTAGAGCTGACCTTTGCTGAAGATGCCCTGCATCTTCACGGTCTTTCCCACATAGTCCTCCGGGGAGGACATCATGGCGAAGACCTCCCCGTAGACCATGGTGCTGCTCAGGGCAGTCAGGTCTACAAAGGCGCTTTCCCCGGTGTCCTTGCTTGGGGCCGTCTCCAATGGAAGGGTCTGCAAGGGCTTGGGTTCCTCGGAGGCGGTCGTCGGGAGTGCGGTTTCTGCTGCACTCTTTTTCCCGCAGGCACCCAGGCCCAAAACCGTCAGGGCGGCAAGCAGCAGGCAAAGCAATCGTTTCATTGGCAAATTCCTCCAACCAGGCGGCCCATTCCGGAAAACAGGAAAAAGGCCAGAATATCCACGGCGACAATGGTGGAGCCCACAGGGGTCCCCGCCAGAATGGCAATGAGGATCCCCAAAGCGGCACAGACCGTGGACAGCACCGCGGAGCATATGGTGACGGAGCGAAAGCTCTTGAACACCCCCATGGCAGAAAGGGCCGGAAAAATCACCAGTGCGGAAATCAATAGGGATCCCACCAGGTTCATCGCCAGCACGATCACCACCGCTACGGTAACGGCGATCAGCAGGTTATACCGGTCCGCGGCGGTCCCTGCGGCCTTGGCGAAGTTTTCATCAAAGGTCACCGCAAAAATCTTATTGTAAAACAGGACAAAGATCAGCACCACCAGGGCTGACATGGCCACACTGAGCCACACCTCCTCCAAAGAAAGGGTCAGGATCGAGGTAGACCCAAACAGGGTGCTGCACACATCCCCGGACAGGTTGCCGGAGGTGGAAAACAGATTCATCAGCAGATAGCCCAGGGCCAGAGCCCCTACGGAGATCATGGCCACAGCGGCATCTCCCTGGATCTTCCTGTTCTGGCCGGTTTTCAATAGCAAAACGGCGCTGACAATGGTAATGGCCATCACCAAGGGCATATCGTTTGTGAGCCCCAGAACCCCTGAAACCGCCATGGCCCCAAAGGCCACATGGGACAGTCCGTCACCGATAAAGGAGAAGCGCTTCAAAACCAAGGTCACGCCCAGCAGCGAAGCGCACAGGGCAATGAGCACGCCCACCGCCAGCGCATACCGGACAAAGGGGTAACCCCAATAGAGCACAAGCTTTTCCAGGATCCCGGTCATCACGCCTCACCCCCCTTCCCGGAGTCGAAGACCTTCCCCTGGGGGCTTTGGAGATAGTCCGTCTTTGTACCGAAAAAGACAGAGTCGCCAATGTGCAGGATGTGGCTTGCGTACTTCAAAGCGGCGGAAATATCATGGGAGATCATGATTACGGTAATGCCCTCTTCCCGGTTGAGCCTTTCGATCAATCCGTACATTTCCGCCGTGACTCTGGGGTCAAGCCCGGAAACCGGCTCATCCAGCAAAAGCATTTTCCGGGTGGCGCACAGGGCCCTGGCCAGCAGTACCCGCTGCTGCTGGCCCCCGGACAGCTCCCGATAGCAGCGCTTTGTAAGGGATCCTATTCCCATTTTCCCAATGTTTTCCTCGGCAAGCCGTTTCTCCTCTTTGCTGTAAAAGGGGCGGCTGCCGCAGCGGCCCTGGCATCCGGAAAGAACGATCTCTCTGACGGATGCCGGGAAATCCTTTTGGGCCTGGGTCTGCTGGGGCAGATAGCCGATTTCGTTTTTCCTCAGCCCATCGCCTGTCAGGATCGTTCCGCTGATGGGCGCTTGCAGGCCGAGGATCGTTTTCATGAGGGTGCTCTTGCCGGAGCCGTTTTCCCCCAGGATGCAGAGGTAGTCGCCTGGGTTTACCTCAAAATTGAGGCCTTGCAGGACTGTCCTTCCGTCGTAACCGACAGTAAGATTCTGACAGGTGAGCTGAGCCATGGCATTCCCTCCTTAACCCAGCGCTTCTTTCAGCACATCCAGATTCTTTGCCATCAGGGAAAGATAGGTCGTGCCCCTGGCCACATCCTGGGAGGTGGTGGACTGCATGGAATCCATGGTCAGAATCTTCTGATTTTTCCCGGCGGTATTCTGGACAATGGTTTCGGCGATCTTGTGATTCTTTCCCTCAATGGTCAGAACGCAGGGCAGCTTCCCCTCGTCCACCTTCCTGGCCAGGAAAGAGACGGTTTCAAAACTGGCTTCGCTCTCGGCAGAGCAGCCGACAAAGGCAGCGTAGTAGCTCAGGCCGTAATCATCCACCAGATAGCGGAAGGGGAAACGGTCCCCGAAGAGAAGGGTCTTGTAGGTTCCGGCAGACACGGCCTTCTGGTATTCGGCATCCAGCGCGGACAGCCTCTGTCCATAGGCGTCAGCATTGGCGGCATAGGCATCCTTGTTGTGGGGGTCAATCTCCTGCAAGGCAGCGGAAATGGCACCGACCAGGGTTTTGGCGTTCTTCAAGGACAGCCAGACGTGCTCGTCGTATTCCTTTTCCTCCTGGTCCTCTTCTTCCTCCTGCATCCCTTCCACGGTTTCTTCCTCTTTTACGGAATCCCCCAGGACATCCAGCAAATGAATGACCTTCCTGTCTTTGCTCGCAGCGCTTTTCAGAGCGTCCTCCACCCAGCCGTCGGACTCGCCGCCTACATAGACAAACAGGTCGCAGTCGGAGAGCTTGATGATATCGTCGGCGGTGGGCTGGTAGCTGTGCAGGTCTACACCGTTGTCCAGCAGCATGGTGATTTCGGCGCTGTCCGCCTTGTCCCCCAGAATTTCACGGACCCAGTCGTATTCCGGGAAGATGGTGGTGACGATGCGGATCTTCTCTTCCGCGGCAGGCGCAGCCGTAACAGTGGGCATTTCGGCTTGATTCGTGCAGCCGGTCAAAATTCCCACCAGCATCAGAGCCGCGAGCAATGGGGAAATTACTTTTTTCATATTGATATCCTCCAAATAATAAGAACAAAATTCGTAAAATGGGTGCAAAAATACAAGGGCAAACGGCAGCGCCGCAAAAGCCTATCCCAAAAAGAATAGACCTCACCCTTGTATCCCTTCTTATTTAATTGGAGAGCTTCACCTTCAAAGCAACCAGGGTAACATGACCGTCGGATCCCTGGCAGGGCCGGAAATCGCCCCACAAAATGTAGGCAACGGTCACAGCCGCCAAGGCAGCATGAACCGCCAGGGAGAGACTCTTCAGGACTCCCCGGCAAAGGTTCAGCTGGAGACAGATCTGGCACCCGTCCCCAATGCAGTCATGATTGGCTTCCTCAGCCAGGAACAGAGCAGAGGAGAGCATGACGGCAAAAATGGCAACCGCCATCACCATGGCCAGAATTCTTTTGGTTTTTCCCATCATGTTCACCTCCCCGGTTCGCCTTGGCGATCCGTAATTTGATCGCGGATTACTATACGCTACATCCTTCCCTTTGTCAATATAGGAATTGTTCGCAAATTCTGAATAAAATGTAAAAGTTATTCCGGGGATATTCCTTGTATTCCCTGGGCCCCGGACAGATATCCCCCATGACCCCCTTGTAAAATCCGGGAAAAGCCGGTATAATGAAAGGTACTTTTTCACTTTGGAGGAATCGGCATGTTATTGGCATCCATCGGCGTGGCCGCTCTGGTCATCGCTCTGTGTTTTGTGTGCTTCGGCGGCCTGGGAATTCCGGCTGCCGTGGGTATTTTTCTGGGAAGCTATGTGGGCCTGGGGCTGCTGGCTTTCTTATTTTTGTGGGCGGCTACCTCCCTGGTGGATCAGGAGGTGCCCCAGGAGCATGACAGCAGGTTTTACCGCCGGATCGTCAAAGCCTATATTCCCGCCATCTGGAGTCTGCTGGGCATGAAGGTGGATATCCAGGGAGGGGAGCAGCTTCCCAAGGAGGGCCGGTTCCTGCTGGTGTGCAACCATCTGGGCATTCTGGATCCGGTGGTGCTGCTGGGAGCCTTCCCCAAGGCCCAGCTGGCTTTTGTCTCCAAAAAGGAGAACAGCCATATGTTCATCATCGGCAACCTGATGCACAAGATCATGTGCCAGAACATCGACCGGGAAAACGACCGGGAGGCCCTGAAAACCATCCTGAAATGCATCCAGCTGCTGAAGACGGATGAGGTCTCCGTGGGTGTCTTCCCCGAGGGCTACACCAGCCACGACGGAAAGGTCCACCATTTCCGCTCCGGGGTGTTTAAGATCGCCACCAAGGCCCAGGTCCCCATTGTGGTCTGCGGCCTGCAAAACACCGAGAAGGTTTTCCACAACCGGAAGCGCCTGAAGGCAACCAAGATCCCCCTTCGTGTGGCGGGGGTCATCCAGCCGGACACCTACCAGGGCCGCACCGCCGTAGACATCAGCCAGGAGGCCTACGAGATGATGCTCTCCGTCCTGCCGGAAAGCTTCCGGGCGGAGGAAGAGGAATAAAAAATTCCCCCCGGGGTAGTGGAGCATAAAATGTCGCCTCGCAGGCGACCAAACCCTCCTTCGGATGCGCTACAATGTGCGCACAGACAAACGAAG
>URGL01000019.1 GCA_900547405.1 uncultured Eubacteriales bacterium | reverse complement strand
GATATTTGGTGGGAACAATAGGGCTCGAACCTATGACCTCCTGCTTGTAAGGCAGATGCTCTCCCAGCTGAGCTATGCTCCCAACGGCCACTCTGCGTTTCGTTTGCGTCTCACGCATCAGCGACATGACACATTATACACAGAAGTGCCCCGTTTGTCAAGAACAATTTTCCATTTTTCTTAAAAAACTTTTTCAGGAAACAGCAGGGACTTTCCTGCTGTTTCCTGGAGTTTTTACAACTTATTCAGCAAATTCTGGATGTCCTCTGAGGTGAACTGATACACATGGTCACAGAACTGGCACTCCACAGGGAGGGGCTTGCCCTCGTCCCGGATCTCCGCCAGTTCCTCCTTGCCCAGGCTGATGAGGGCCTGCTCTACCCGCTCCCGGGTGCAGTAGCACTTATAGCCAACGTCCACAGTCTCCATGAAGACCACACCCAGATCTCCGCATACCTGGCCCAGAATGTCCTCCGGGGTGAGCCCTGCCTCCAGCATAGGGGTGACCGCGCCGGCCTTACGGATGCCTGCTTCCAGCTTATCAATGATTTCGTCCGGAGCGCCGGGCAGCAGCTGGATGAGATAGCCGCCGGCAGCCTTCACCGAGTGGTCCCGGTCCACAAGGACCCCCAGGGCGCAGGCTGTGGGGATCTGTTCGCTCTGGACAAAGTACGCGGTAACATCGTCTCCGATTTCTCCGGATACCAGCTCTACAGAGCCGACATAGGGCTCCTTCATCTGCAAATCCCGGATTACTGTCAAGGTGCCGTCGGTGCCCACGGTGGCCCCTACATCCAGCTTGCCGGGATATTTCTCAACCAGAGGCACATTGGGTTCCGTCACGCAGCCCCGGACATTGCCCACAGCATCGGACACCACGGTGATGGTGCCGATGGGACCGCCTCCCCGGACCTGGAGGGTCATGGAGCCGTTGTCCACCTTCTGCATATTGCCCATCATAGAGGCTGCCGTCAGGCAGCGGCCAAAGGCGGCAGTGGCATTGGGGGTGGTTTTATGGATACTGGCACCCCGCTGCACCAGGTTGGTGGAACGAAGGGCGGCCACCTTCACAAAGCCGTCCATGCTCATGCCGCGCACTAAGTAGTCTTTCATTTTACGATTCCCTTTCTCGCTTTGATATAGATCCGCTGCTCCCCTGCTTTGGGCGGCTCCAGCCGCCGGTCACCATAGACGGCGACACCGGTAAAACCCGCCTCCCGGAGCCAGCCTACCAGCTGGTCGGCAGAATAGGCGTACTCCCGGTGCTCTTCAAAGGACCGGCTCCAGAGCTTCCCATTGCGCTGGAACAGGTCCATACCATAGGAGCAGATATTGGTTTCCTCGCTGAATTCTCCCCGCCAGACACAGTACACACTGTCGTCCTCGTCCAGAAACACCTGGCCGTCCATGGCCCGGAGCTTTTCAGGGGTATTTACGTCAAAAATAAAAATTCCGCCGGGATTCAGGGCCCTGTAGACCCGAAAAATGGCCTGACGGCAGTCCTCCGGCTCTGTGATGTAGTCCAGGCTATCCAGGGCGCACACGGCCAGGTCCACCCCCCGGCGCAAGCGCAGGCGCTGCAGCGGTTGGCAGATGAGCATGGGTCTGTTTTCGAGCCCTGCGGTCTTCTGCTGGGCCTGGGTCAGCATATCCTCCGACAGGTCCACGCCGATGGTTTTTAGCCCCTTTTTGCACAGCAGCTCCGTCACGGAGCCGGTGCCGCAGGCCAGGTCCACCGCCGTTCTGGGGCTGACCTTCTCCCGGCGGAGGATTTCCCAGTAGAAGTCCACCAGGGCCTTGTAGTCCACATCACTGGTCAGCCGGTCATAGCTGGATGCCAGGGCTTTATACGCGTCCATTCCAGTCTCTCCTTAAAAAATCTCCCGGCACCAGAGGGCCGGGAGCACCGTAATCATCTCTTGAAAATGCTGAAGATCTCGTCGATGTCGCTGATGTCAGCGGGCTTTACAGGCTTCTGCGTTCCCGCCAGAGGCGCGCCGATGTCATCGGCGGGGGTGACGGCACCGGAAGCGGCCTTGGCGGCAGTACCCGCACCGCTGCCCTCAAAGCCGGTGGCGATAACGGTGACCCGCATCTCATCCTGGCAGGAATCGGAGCAGGTAGCGCCAAAGATGATGTTGGCATCGGGGTTAGCGGCCTCCTGCACGATCCCGGCAGCGGTCTCTACATCATCCAGGGTCATCTCGGCAGAGCCGGTGATGTTGATCAGCACACCGGTAGCACCGTTGATAGAGGTCTCCAGCAAGGGGCTGGAAACGGCGGCGGTAGCGGCCTGCTCGGCCTTCTCCCGGCCGGAGGCGGTGCCCACGCCCATATGGGCCCGGCCAGCGGACTTCATAACGGCGGAAACGTCCGCAAAGTCCAGGTTGATGATGACATTCTTGGAGAAGCCAACCAGCTCAGAGATAGAGGTCACAGCCTGCTTCAGCACATCATCGGCAATGCCAAAGGCGTTGGCAAAGGTGATCTTCTGGTCGGTGACGTATTTCAGCCGGTCATTGGGGATAATGATCAGGGAATCCACCTTGTCCTTCAGGTCGGCAATGCCCTGCTCGGCCTGACGCATCCGGTTGGCACCTTCAAACTTGAAGGGCTTGGTGACCACACCCACAGTCAGGATACCGGCCTCGTGAGCCAGCTCCGCCACCACAGGGGCAGCGCCGGTGCCGGTGCCGCCGCCCATACCGGCGGTAATGAAGACCATGTCTGTCCCCTCCAGGGCCTGGGCCAGGATGGCGCGGCTCTCCTCGGCGGACTTCTTGCCCACCTCGGGCTTGGAACCGGCGCCCATACCGCCGGTAAGCTTCTCACCGATCTGGACCTTGTTCTTGCAGACCGACTTATTGAGATCCTGCTTATCTGTATTCACGGCCACAAATTCTACGCCGTTGACTCCGGACTCGATCATCCGGTTAATAACATTGTTGCCTGCGCCGCCAACGCCGATCACCTTGATCTTGACAACGCGATCCTGAATGGTTTCAGACATACTCTCGTTCCTCCTATGTATCTTTTCGCAGTTGGAGCCAGACTGCGGCTGCTGGACTTGCTGCTTCTGCTTCCGTTTCTGCATAGTTCGTAAATCGTACCTTTCTATTTTAGCTTGTAATTTTGGATTGGTCAATAGAAAATCTTTGAATTTCTGAAATTTTATCCAACTTTTGGCCCCGGAAGGGGGGCCAATGCTGAAATGGAGCTTAACTGAAGGGCGTATAGGCCACCTGATCGGTCCAGGTATTGAAGCTCACGTCCAGAACGCCGGTTTCGTAGTCACTCATCTGCAGAATGGCATCATACATGCAGGCGATCTTATAGGTCAGGTTGTTGCTGTCCCCAAGCTCCACCTGGTAGCGGCTGCCATACCAAAGCTCAATGTTGTCCACATCGGTGACATCTACGCTGGCGGCTTCACCAACAATATCGTTGTCTTCCAATGCCTTCAGGATCTCCTTGGCGGTGTTGAGCCGCTGGGCACCGGAAATCACAATGGCCGCCACCGTAGGCATGGTGCCCGCGACCTCCTCGGTGGGGTCCGTCTGCTCTGTCTGGATCTCTGTTGCCACGCCGGTCTCTCCGATTTTGGGCGAGGACAGGGTCACTCCCAAAACCTGGGTATAGTTGGAGGCCCGGGAGCCGTTGATCATCTCAGAGACCTTGGCATCGGAGTTCATCAGCCACCAGGTACCCTGTTCGTCCTTGATGGCATAGACCACATCGCTTTCCACTATCTCAATATTAACCGTATCCGGGAGTTTTATTCCAATTCTTACATCTTTTACATAGGGGCAGTTGGCCAATATCTGACTCACGGCCTTGGCCCGGCTGAAGGTCAACAGGTTATCTCCCTTGGAGATGCCGGAGTTTTCCACAATGGTCCAGGGCTGGTAGGTCTCTGCTCCGGACACCGTGATCCGGCCCACCTTGAAAAAGACGGACAGGCCGATCATCATGGCGATGACCACAGACAGGACGGAAATCAGCTGGACAATGAGCTTGTCCCGGTTGAAGGCCGCGGGCTGGGTGTAGATAACCGCAGGCGTGTTGAAGCGGTTTTGCCTCCGGCGGCGCTTTTCCGCCTCTGCCTCCCGGCGGGCCTGGCGCTGCTTGGCAATGTCTGATTCTTCGGCAAAGCTGTCTTTGTTGTAGCGGATCCTCTCAAACCACACAAGCACCGGGTTTCGGTTGGAGAAGAAGGTCCTCAGCTTATCGGACCGCTGGGCTTTCCGACGCTGCCCAGCCCGCCGGTAGGGCTGATAGCCGGAGTCCCCGGTATTTCGCTGGGGTTTCTTGCCGGCAGCACTTTGAGGCTTCCGGGGTGGGCGGTTTTGCCTGGCTTCGGCCGGGGCTTTTCTGGCCGACTCCTCAGAAGACTTTCTGGGGGGCTGTCTGCGCTGACCCTCGGCGGCTCCGGCAGGACGCTCTTGCTGTGGCTGGGGTGGGCGGCGTCTTGGGGCAGTCTCCCCCTCTTTTCTCGAAGTCTTTCCCGGCATGTTTTCCGCCTGCTGGCGGGGCACAGGACGCCTTGGGCGGCCTCCGGCGCTGACTCCATCCATTTGGGGGGCGTGGGGCCTGACTTCCGGCTGCCGCTCCGGCGGCGTTTTCTTTTCGTTCGTATCCATGGTGTGTTCCTCCTGAGGGGTTACCGCTTCCCGGCCAGCTCCTCTACAATGTCGCAGATGCGCTGGGTGGAGTCAAGGCGCACCATGCTCCGAAGGGTCTTGCTCATATTCTCCCGGCGCTCTTTATCCGCCAGCAGGGACTGAATTTCCGCCATGACCTTTTCGGCGGTGCAGTCCTTTTCCAGGATGGTCACGGCGGCGTCCTTGTCAGAAAGGACTCTTGCGTTCCGCTCCTGGTGGTTATTGGTCACATTGGGGGACGGGATCAGGATGCTTGGCGTGCCGGAGGCGGCGATCTCGTTGCAGGTGGCCGCACCGGACCGGCTGATGACCACATCCGCCGCCGCCATCTCCAACGGCATATCGTAGATATACTCCCGCATGTCAATGGCAGGGGTGTGGGGCAGGTCTAAGCCGTCCTTCCGGAGCAGCTCCGGCATCCATTCCCAGCCGAAGCCGCCGGTGGCGTGGATGTGGCGGAAGGGATAGCCTGCCTCCTTTTCCATGCACATAAGCTCCGCTACCATTTCGTTCATGTGCTTGGCTCCCAGGCTGCCGAAGGCAGAAAGGACCACAAAGTCCTCCTGCCCCAGCCCGAGCTGCTGCCGGGCACTCTTTTTGTCGGCGTAGATGAAGCCCTGCTGCAGAGGCATACCAACAACCTCTACCTTGCCGGGGTCATTGTAGTAGCCCACGCTTTCCTCAAAGGCCACCAGCACCCGGGACGCGCGCTTCGCCACCATCTTGGTGGTGACACCGGGGACGGCGTTGCTCTCGTGAACACAGGTTGGGATACCCAGCTTGCTTCCGGCGTAAAGGGCCGGAAAGCTGGCATAGCCGCCGGTACCAACGATCACATCGGGCCGGAATTCCCGAAAGATCTCCTTGCAGGACCTGACTGCCTGTAAAACGCACTGAACGGCGTGGATATTCTGTTTGATCCCCTTGGGATTCAGCTTCCGGCTCAGACCGGAGCCGGGAAGGGTCTTCAGCTCAAAGCCCGCCTGGGGCACCAGCTTCTCCTCCATGTGGCCCTTGGCCCCGATAAACAGGACCTTGCAGTCTGGATACCGCCGCCGCATCTCATTGGCCACGGCAATGGCTGGATTGATATGTCCGGCGGTACCGCCGCAGGTAAATACCAGATTCAATTCTGTTTTCCTCCTGATGATAAGCGTCTGGAAACCAGTCCGCTGTCTTTCTGTCGGGATATACTCAACACAATGCCCATCTCTCCCAGATTCACTGCCAGGGCCGTCCCTCCGTAAGAGAAGAAGGGCAGGGCAATGCCGGTAGAAGGGAGCAGGTTTGTGACGACACACAAATTCAAAATAGTCTGCACCGCAATGAGGCTTGTGAGTCCCGCCGCCAGTGCCGACGAGAACCGGTCTGAGGCAAGTCTCGCGATCCGGTAGCCTCTGGTGATCAGCGCCGCGAACAGCGCCATAAGGGCCAGGGCTCCCAATAAGCCCAGCTCCTCGCAAAAAATGGCAAAAATGTAATCGTTATACTGGAAGGGCAGATAGAGATATTTTTGTCTGCTCTTTCCAAAGCCCAGCCCCAGCACACCGCCGGAGCCAATGGCATAAAGGGACTGCAATATCTGGTACCCCGTGTCTCCGGGGTCCAGCTCCGGGTGCCGCCAGGCGGAGATCCGGTCCCCGGCGTAGCCCATAAGGCTGACGTACACAAGGAGAAACACCGCGGCACCTGCCGCCCCCAAGAGGAGCCAGCGCAGCCGGGTCCCCGCAAAATACATCATCACCACCGCTACCATACCCAGAAGCATGATGGCGCTCAGGTGTTTTTCCAGCGCCAGGGGTACCAGGATGCCCAGCAGCGCTCCGCCGAAGCCCAGGACACCGTGGAGAAAATCTTCGCTTTTCTCCCCAAAATCCGCTGTCAGCCTGGCAAATACCAGAATTGCCCCAAATTTGGCGATCTCCGAGGGCTGGAACTGAAGCCCGGCAATGCTGATCCAGCGTCTGGCCCCATTGACCTGCTGCCCCACAAGCAAAACGCTGAGCAGCAGCAAAATGCTGACACCGTATACGGGCCAGGCCAGTCGGTACCACAGGGCCGCCGGCACCCGGCTGAACAGATACAGGGCAATCAACCCCAGCAGGGCACATACGGCCTGCTTTTGCAGATACCGGGTGGTGATGGCATAGCCGGTATCGTAGGCGCTCTGGGCGGAGCTGGCGGAATAGAGCACCGCCAGCCCCAGGGCCAGAAGCCCCAAGGTCAGAATCAAAAACGGAATATCCGCGCCGCTTCCGCGGCGGTCCTCTTTGGCAAGCAGCTTGTTTCCTGCCGCCATGGGACGCTCCTTTCCCTTACCGGGTCAATCCGGAAATACTCAGCCAGGCGATGACGCACATAACGGCAGAGACCGCCGTAAAGCTCAGAACGATCTTCTCTTCTTTCCAGCCGCACATTTCAAAATGATGGTGGATAGGGGCCATTTTAAACAGCCGCTTGCCGTGAGTGGCTTTGAAATAGCTGACCTGCAGAATATCGGACATGGTCTCCACGATATATACAAAGCCCGCAAAAATCAGCACCAGGGGAATATCCAGAGCAAAGGCCAATCCGCAGACTACGCCGCCAAGAAACAGGGAGCCGGTGTCGCCCATAAAGGCTTTTGCCGGATGCCAGTTAAACCGCAGGAAGGCCAGCAGTCCGCCAACCAGCGCCGCCGGAAGTACCGCCGCGTCGGGCCGATCCATAGCCATGGCGGCAATGGTGAAAAACAGCATCACAGGGATGGTCACAGAGGAGCTCAGGCCGTCGATGCCGTCGGTCAGGTTCACGGAATTGACGCAGCCCACAATGACAAACATACCGAAGATCCCATAAATGATCGGCGGGATAAAGTACCGCTTATTGAGGAATGGGATATACAGGTCGCAGGTGAGAATGCCGCTCATATACAGCACGTACAGAAATACGGCGGAAACCGCAGCCTGGAGCATAGCCTTCTGGAAAGCGGTCAGTCCCATATCCCGGCGGTTATGGATCTTGTAGTAGTCGTCAATAAAGCCGATGAGGCCGAAGCAGGCAGCCAGAGCAAAGACAAAGAAGGAGCTGTACTCCTCGATCCAGTGCAGGTTGGCAATGATGCATACCAGACTGCCGCCGATAAACATCAGGCCCATCATCAGGGGCGTTCCCGCCTTGCTGTTGTGCCAGGTAGGGCCGATGTCCCGGACGGACTGGCCAGCCTTCAGGGCCCGGAGCACAGGCAGCAGCAGATAACCAAACAGGGTCGAAACCAGGGCACCGGCAACTGCTGTGATAATCATACGAATCATTGGGGAGTTCCTCCATTCAGGTCTTTTTCATATTTCAAAAAGTCCTCCAGGACCTTTTCCATGTGCATTCCGCGGCTGCCCTTGAAGAGGATCACATCCCCGGGCCGGGCCATCCGCTGCAGCTCGCACAGGATCGCCGTCTGATCTGTGAAGGCCAGGGCCCGGTTTTCCGGCATACCGCCGGTAAGGCAGCCGCCGATGACCCGCTCCGCGTTGGGACCATAGGCCAGGACCCAGTCCACCCGCTCCGCGGCAATGCGGCCGATGCGGTAGTGCTCCGCCGCCGCCCGGTCTCCCAGCTCCAGCATATCCCCCAGAACCGCTACCTTTCTCCCCTTTCGGTCTCCCAGAACGTGGAGGGCCGCCACCATAGATTCGGGGCCCGCATTGTAGCAGTCCTTAATGAAGGTAAGACCGTAGGCTTCAAAAATCTCCTGCCGTCCGGAGAGATTCCGGAAGGAGTGGAGCCCCTGGCAGATCCTCGCCGGAAGAACACCCAGCTCCAGACCCACAGCCACAGCGGCCATGGCGTCACTGACAAAATGGCGGCCCTCCAGGGGCATCTCTACCGGGAAGGTTTCTCCTCCGGCGGTGACCTGGAAGCACAGCTTTCCTTCCGCATTGCACACCTGGGCACACTGGATCTGGCAGCCATCGTCGGAGCCGAAGTAGACGAGCTCCTGCTGGGGCTTTCGGTCCAGGTGCCGCAGCATCACATCGTCACCGTTGAGCAGCAGCTTTCCTCCGGGCTCCATGCCCTCCAAAATTTCCATTTTAGCCTGGCGGATCCCCGCCACAGTGCCCAGAAACTCAATATGGGCCGTACCGATATTGACGATGACGGCAATGTCCGGCCGGGCGATCTGAGACAGATAGGCCATCTCCCGGAAATGGTTCATCCCCATTTCCAGCACTGCCACCTCTGTATCCTCCGGCATAGCCAGGATCGCCATAGGCATTCCGATGTCGTTGTTGTGGTTGACGGGGGTCTTGGCCGTCCGGAACGTGGTTTCCAGAACGGCGGCCACCATCTCCTTGGTGGTGCTCTTGCCTACGGAGCCGGTGATGCCCACCACTTTCATTCCCAGGCGCTGCCGCTCTCCCGCGGCGATTTTTCCCAATGCCACACGGGTATCCTGCACCACAATGGCAGGGATCCCGTGCATGGGCCGGCTGCACAGGGCCGCTGCCGCCCCCTTGGCCATAGCCTCTGGGACAAAGTCGTTGCCGTCCCGGGCTCCCTGTAGGGCAACAAACAGCTGGCCGGGCCGGATCAGCCTGGTATCGTTGTTTGCTCCCAGAAATTCTAGGTCTTCAAATTGTTTTTCAACCTGTCCGCCGCACCATTGGGCAGCCTGACGCAGGGTGATCTTACTCATGGTGTCCCCTCAATTCCGACAGATGTGCCTGTACCTCTTCCCGTTCGTCCAGGTGGTGCTTCTTGCCGCCAACGTCCTGGTAGGTCTCATGGCCCTTTCCTGCCAATACTATTATATCATTTTTTTTGCCAATGTCCATAGCGTATCTGATGGCCTTTCGCCGGTCCTCAATTACGGTATATTCTCCCATGGAATCATCCACCCCTGCCAGGATATCCCGGATAATCGCCATAGGATCCTCCGTTCGGGGATTGTCGGAAGTGATGATGGCAAAGTCGGATCTTTCCACACCGATGCGGCCCATAATGGGGCGCTTGATGGGGTCCCGGTCTCCGCCGCAGCCAAAAACGGCGATGAGCCGCCCCTTGCAGAAGTCCCGCACGGAGGACAGGACCTTGTCCAGCCCGTCAGGCGTATGGGCATAGTCGATGAGCACCGTATAGGGCATGCCCGGCGTGGGCACCACCTCAACCCGTCCCTTCACCCCGGAAACCAGAGACAGCTCCCGGGCGCCTTCCTCCAGGGAAATCCCCAGCAGTCTGGCAAGGCCCAGCACCGTCAGGCTGTTGTACACCGTAAACCGACCTGGGATCGGCACATGAACGGAAACCTTCTCCCCATCCATCACCGCCTGATAGGAAACGCCGTCAGCATGGAGCCGGATCTGCTCCGCCTGGAGCTGGCCTTTGCCATGGGCAGAAATGGTCAGGGTTTGGCAGCCGGCCTTTTCCAGCATATAGGGGCCGTAGGGATCGTCCAGGTTGATAACCGCCTTGTCGCAGCGGGAGAAGAGCTCTGCCTTCGTATCCCGGTAGGCCTCCATGGTCTTGTGAAAATCCAGATGATCCTCTGTCAGGTTGGTAAAGGCCGCCGCCTCATAGTGGATGCCGCCGATGCGGTCCAGGGCGATGGCATGGCTGGAGACCTCCATGATCACATAGCTGCAGCCGGCATCCCGCATCCGGGCGAAGAGCTCCTGGAGCTCCAAACTCTCCGGGGTCGTCCGCTCCGATGGGATAGGCTCGTCACCGATCAGGTTGCCCATGGTGCCCACCAGCCCCACCTTTACGCCCAAAGTCCGCTCCAGCAGGGATTTGAGCAGCAGCGTCACGGAAGTCTTTCCATTGGTTCCGGTAACGCCGATGATGTGCATGGCCTCCGCCGGACGGCCATAGAAATTGCAGGCCATTTTCGCCAGAGCCAGCCGTTCGTTTTCTACCAGCACATAGGGAATATCTTCCTTCGGCTTCACGGCGGTGACCACCGCCCTGGCTCCCTTCTCCAATGCCATTGGAATGAACCGGTTGCCGTCGGCGGTAAGGCCGGAGACGGCAACAAAGAGGCCGCCTGGGCGAACCTTGCGGGAATCATAGGCGATGGAGGTGATATCCGTCTCCAGGTCCTCATGGCACTCCAGAACAGGCACATCTCGCAGCAGCTTTTCCAGTTTCATGTTGATTCTCCTTTTTCTATTGGGGTTCTTCCATTTTCTTTACGCCCAGGTACGGCAGAATATCTGCCAGGATGGCCCCCACGGTAGGTGCCGCCATAACGCCGCCGGAAATATAGATCCCGGTTGCCCTGCTAGGCGTGTCCAGAGCCGCCAATACAATATACTCCGGATCGTCCATGGTTGCAATCCCCACAAATGATACAATTTTATCCAATACTCTTTGTCCCTTGTCATCAAAAACATCTATTTTCTCACTGGTTCCCGTCTTTCCGCCAATGGCGAACCCCGCCACATCGGCATTTTTCGCCGTTCCCTCCGTTACCACGGAACGGATGAGGGTCCGCATCATTTCAGAGGTCTCCTCTTTGACGGTGCGCCGGGTCACCGTTGGCTCCTGCCTGTATACCACATTTCCCTTGGCATCCTGGGCCTCAGAAACCATGTAGGGCTCTACAAGTTCCCCGCCGTTGACCACGGAGGCGATGGCCCTGACCAGCTGCAAGGGGGTGATCTTAAAGGTCTGCCCGAAGGAGCCGGAGGTCAACGATGCCGTGCCCCATTTGTCCGTATTGGTCACCAATGCCTTGTCGAAGAAAATTCCCTTGCTCTCCCCTGCCAGATCAACTCCGGTTTTTTCCAGAATGCCGAACCGTTTTACATAGTCGTAAAACCGTTCTCCGCCCAGCTTCAAGGCGATGTGGGCAAAGGCCAGATTGCAGGAATTCTGCAAGGCCTGAGGTGTCTGCTCCGCCCCGTGTCCGGCAGCGCGCCAGCAGTGGAGCAGCTGAGCCCGGCCCTGGATCCGCTCTGCCCCGCGGCAGTAGAAATGGGTATTCAGATCAATGGCACCGCAGTCCAGGGCCGCCGCCATAGTCAGAACCTTAAAGGTGGATCCAGGCTCGTAGCCATCGGAAATCACCCGGTTGCGCCACTGCTTCAATCTGGCCTGGGTCAGCAGATCCGTGTAGGCTTGCCTGCCCCGGATATATTCCTCGGAATTTTCCGGGAAGGATCGGTATTCCGCCTCCAGCGCTTCCAGCTCCCCGGCAGTCTTCTCGTCAGCCACCCGCTGGTAGTCGTTGGGGTCGTAGCCGCCCAAGGTGGCCATGGCCAGAATTTCTCCTGTCTTGCAGTTCATCACCAGGCCAAAGGCACCGTTTTGCACATCGTATTTGGCGATGGCCTCCCGGAGCCGGTTTTCCAGGCAGCTCTGGACCGTGGTGTCCAGGGTAAGTATCAGGTTGCAGCTTTCTCTGGGTACCACCAGATTCTCATAAGAAAAGGGCATATCCATTTCGTTGCTGCCCTTGGTGGTGAGTACTCTGGCCATTGGGCCGGAGAGAAATGCATCGTAGGCCGCCTCGATTCCTTCGCTGCCCTGGCCGGACAGGTTGGTAAAGCCGATGACCTGGCTGGCCAGGTCTCCAAAAGGGTAGCTCCGGCGGACAGAGGGCTCCAGATGGACACCGGAAATGTTCTTCTCCAAAATATAGCCCCGGATCTCATCCGCCGTCTCCGTAGAAATGCCGCTGGCCACCTGCTTATAGCGGCGGCGGGTATCCTTCGCCTGCTCCAGAATCCACTGGGGCTCTTTTCCCAGCCGTTCCCCCAAAAAGAGGGAGAGCTTTTCCAGATCCACCCGGGCCTGCTTCAGCTCCTGGGGGTCCAGGTAGACGTGCTCCACCGAGCGGCTTACCGCCAGCACATTCATGTTCCGGTCGTATATCATCCCCCGTTCCGTAAGAACGGCAGTGGAGCGGGTCTGGTTGTTCAGAGCCTTGGCGGTGTAGTAGCCGTGATCCACCACCGTCAGCTGAACGAGTCTGGCGGCAATCGGGAAAAAAGCCAGGGTCCCCAGGATAAGCGCTCCCAGCCGGATCCGCAGATTCCGGGCCGTATCCATGCGTACCCGGTAAAAACGGTTTTCCCGGTGCTTTTTCATAGCCCCACCCTTTCGGCCGCCATATGTTCAAAATGGGCGGCAAGGGAACCCCTCGCCGCCCATTCGCAGCTGCCGATTTAGTCTATGTTCTCCCCGGAGCCAATATTCGAAAGGACATCTTTCTCGAAAATTTCGTCTGCCTTGGACTCGTCCACACCGTAGAGCAGCCCCTTCAGGTGCCACATGACCCGGTCCCAAAGGCTCTCTTCCTTGGCCCTTTCCGGCACAGTCACCCGAAGGCTGGTGTGCTCCGCTTCCGCCGCATCCACCATGCCCAGGCTCTCCGCCCGGTCCCGCACCGCGTCTATATCCAGGCCGGTCCGGTACTGGTGCTCCAGCCGGGCGTTTTCCCGGCGGACGCTGGAAAGGACCTCCGACTGCCGGTTGTATTCGTTCATTGCCCCGCGGAGCTGGAAGGCTCCAACGATCAGCACCACCAGCATCACAGCCGCCACAGCAATGCCGCAGACTGCCGCCGGGTCTATGTAGATATAGTGCTCCCGGGTAGGCTTGGGAATCTTGGGAAGCTGGTTTTTCTTCTGCTGCTTCTTCTTTTCCGCCTGGACCTCGCTGCCGTAAACGTAGAACTGGCCCACATATTGAATTTCCGGTTTCTGATCCATGCGGGGTTCACTCCTTCCGGTGATCCATCAGCGTTTTTGGCAGACGCGCAGCTTGGCGCTCCTGGCTCTGGGGTTCCGCTCCAGCTCTTCCGGCGTGGAGACAATGGGTTTTTTTGTAATAATATCCACTTGGGGTTTCCGCCCGCAGACACAGACCGGAAATTCCGGGGGACAGATGCAGCCCTTGGCAGCGGAGGCCATGGCATTCTTCACGATCCGGTCCTCCAGAGAGTGGAAGGTGATCACCGCCAGCCGTCCGCCGGGATTCAGCAGGGGGATGGCCGCCTCCATGGCTTTTGCCACAGAGCCCAGCTCATCGTTGACGGCGATGCGGATAGCCTGGAAGCTCCGCTTGGCCGGGTGCTGCTTTTCCCGCAGAGCCGCGGGAGGCATGGCAGAGCGAATCACGTCCACCAGCTCCAGGGTGGTATGAATGGGGGCCGCCTCTCTTCGCCGCACAATGGCTGCGGCAATGGCAGGGGCGTAGCGCTCCTCACCGTATTCATAGAGGATCTTTTTCAGCTCCTCATAGGACCAGGTATTCACCACCGTGTCGGCGGTGAGGGCATCGCCGCCGTCCATACGCATATCCAGAGGGGCATCCGTCATATAGGAAAAGCCCCGGTCCCCATCGTCCAGCTGTGGGGAGGACACACCCAGGTCCAGCAAAATGCCGTCCACTCCCCCAATTCCCAGATCCCGCAAAACGGAATCCATCTGGCAGAAATTGGAGTGGACCAGCGTCACTCGGTCTTTATAAGGTGCCAGCCGCTCTCCGGCGGCAGCCAAGGCCACCGGATCCCGATCGATGCCGATCAGACGGCCGGTGGTCAGGTGCTCCGCGATATGGCTGGAGTGACCGGCACCGCCCAAGGTACCGTCCACATAAATGCCCTCCGGCTTGATGTTCAGCCCCTGGATACATTCCTCCAGCAGCACAGAAACGTGATGAAATTCACTCATAGCCCAATTGCCTCCAAGGATGCCAGCAGCTTTTCGGGAGTCAGATTCTCCTGCTCGAAGCGGCTGAATTCTTCCGTATCCCAGATTTCTGCCTGACCGGCCCGGCCCACGATCATGACCTCCCGGTCAATACCGGCGTAGTCCTGCAAAAAGGGAGTCAGGCTGAACCGGAACTGCTTATCCGGACTGCATTGAGCGGCGTTCATAAAAATCAGGCTGGTAGCGCCGGAGCGCTGGGAGATGGTAAGGGAATTGTAGTTCTCGCTGAGCTTTTCCCATTCGGGGGCGGTATACACCGTGAGACACCGATGGCCGCAGTTGACACCCAGGGTCACATAAAAGTTCTCTCCCAGCTCCTGCCGGAGCTTGGCCGGAACGATGAGACGCCCCTTGTCGTCCATCCTGGCCGGGTATTTGCCGATCATTGCCTCACCTCCCCCTTTTCCTCCACATTACATCCACTTCACTCCATTTTTGTACAGTATACTTCCTCTCCCGAAAAAAATCAATCTTTTTTTGCCGGATTTCCAGCATTTCCCTTGTTTTTTTCTTATTTTCGAACGTTTGTTTTTAGAAATACTCCGTCTATTCTACCCGATCACCACTTTTCCCTCCTCCAGCCGCAGCCGGATCCGATTGGGCTTTCTGGAAGAGCGGAGCAGATACAGGGCTATTTTTTCTTCCACCTGGTCCTGTACGAGGCGGCGCAGCCCTCTGGCCCCAGCGGGACCCCCGCATTGGGCCGCCAGCTCCTGGGCCAATGCGGGAGGCAGCAGCAGGGTCACCCCCAAGGACTCGGCGCGCTCCTCCAGCTGCCGCAGATACTTCCGGGCAATGGCCTCCAGTGCGCTGCCGGTGAGGGGCTCAAAGCAGATCAGGCCGTCCAGCCGTCCCAAAAACTCCGGAGTGAAGGCATCTCGAAGGGCCTCCTCCACCATACCCTTTTTCCCCTCCCCACAGAAGCCCAGTCCTTCCCCCCGGAGAGTGCCCCCGGCGTTGGAGGTCATAACAACGATGGTGTTTTTGAAGCTGACCCGCCGTCCTGTGGAGTCCGTCAGGACTCCTTCTTCCATAATTTGCAGCAGCAGACCCAGGACCTCCGGGTGCGCCTTCTCCAGCTCGTCAAAGAGCACCAGGGAGTAGGGCCTCCGGCGGACGGCTTCCGTCAGCTTGCCCCCCTCCTCGTAGCCCACGTAGCCGGGAGGCGCTCCGATGAGCCGGGAGACGGAATGCTTTTCCATATATTCCGTCATATCCAGCCGGAGCATTGCCTCCTTGCTGCCGTATACCTCCGTGGCCAGGGCTCGGCACAGCTCTGTTTTTCCCACCCCGGTAGGGCCGGCGAAGAGCAGGCAGGCAACGGGCCGCCCCGGATCCCGGATGCCGCTGGTGCCCCGGCGCACCGCCTCCGCCACGGCGCTGACGGCACGGGACTGGCCCACCACATGGCTGGACAGCAGGCTTTCCAGGTTCAGCATCCGCTCCCGTTCCACCGCCGTCAGCCTTCCCACGGGGATGCCGGTCCGGGCGGATACCACCCAGGCAATGTCGGAGGCCGTCACCGCCCGGGGCCGCCGCCCCTCCGCCGGCCGCTCCATCAGGTCCTGGACCCGATCCCGGAGCTCCGCCGCCTTTTCGAACCGCCGCTCCCGGACCGCCTCGTGAAGCTCCTCCTCCAGGGCCTTTCGCGCCGCCGAGCCCTTCGTCTGGCAGGTCTCCTCCATCTTCGCCCGGGCCGCCCCCTCGTCCAGCAGATCAATGGCCTTGTCGGGTAGGTACAGGTCCGGCAGATAGCGAACGGAGAGCCGTACCGCCTCCGCCATAGCCTCCTCGGTGATCCGGGTCCGGTGGTGCCGCTCCAGTCCGGGCTTCAGGGCCCGAAGGATGCCCAGGGCCGTCTCCGGATCCGGCTCCTCCACACTGACAGGACGAAACCGGCGCTCCAGAGCGGCATCCTTTTCAATATACTTCCGGTATTCTTCCCGGGTGGTGGCCCCAACCATCTGCAGTTCTCCCCGGCCCAGGGCAGGCTTGAAGATGTTGGCAGCGTCAATGGCCCCCTCCGCTGCCCCGGCACCTACAATGGTGTGCATCTCATCTACAAAGAGGATCACGTCCGCGCTGCGCCGGATCTCCGCCAGCACATCCCGGAGCCGCTCCTCAAATTCTCCCCGGTATTTTGTTCCCGCCACCAGGCTCGCCATATTCAGGCTGTATAGCCGCTTGTCTTTCAGCTGAGGCGGCACATTGCCCAGGGCCATCCGCTGGGCCAGCCCCTCGGCAATGGCGGTCTTTCCCACTCCGGGCTCTCCGATGAGGGCAGGATTATTCTTGTTCTTCCGGCACAGAATACCCACCACCATATCGATCTCCCGGTCCCTGCCGATCACCGGGTCCATGGATACCGCCTTCTGGACCAGATCCTCGCTGAATTGCTCTAATAATTTCAAAGGGATAACCTCCTTTTTCCGTCCCGGCCTCTGGGGCGCGTCCATAAATTCCAAGGTATGGGTAAAGAGCGCGTCCGGGTCCACTCCGTAAACCTGAAGCAGCTCCATAGACGCGCAGTGCCGCTCCCGGGCGGCGGCAAGAAGCACATCCATGGGACTGACCTCCCTGCGGCCCAGATGCCGGGCCTCCCGGGCGGCGCTCCGCAAGAGCCGTCTGGCCGCCCGGGTAAAGCCCTGAGGCAGGGGCAGCTCCCCATCCCCCAGGCCATAGAGCAGCGACACAAGTGCCCGGGCGCTTTCGCTCTCCAGTCCCAGTCCACGCAGCAGCTGCCCAGGCCCTCCTGCCGCTTCGCTGAGGGCCAGCAGCAGATGAACGGAGCCCACAAAGCTGTGGCCCATTTCCCTGGCCAGGCTCCCTGCCCGACGAACCAGGGCGGCAGTCTGCCGATCGCAGTGCATCCAAATCCCCCCTTTTCGCTCCATTCTGGCCAGGAATATATAAGAATATACTTGTGCTCTTATTGGACATAAAATTTTTAGAAAAAAGGAATTGCATTTTTGGGATTCCATGCTAGAATAAAGGTGCATTCGCCGAATGCAGCACTTGAAAAAACTATAGGAGGTGTTTTCATGGCTTATCAGATCACCGATGCTTGCGTGAAGTGCGGTTCCTGCGCTGAGCAGTGCCCCGTCGAGGCTATCTCCGAGGGTGAGGACAAGTACGTCATCAATCCCGATGTCTGCGTCAGCTGCGGCTCCTGCGCCGACCAGTGCCCCGCCGAAGCTATCGAGGAAGGCTAAGTCTTCGCACACACTCGGCCTGCGCGTCTTTCGCGCGGGCCGATTTTTTAAAGGAGCGTTTCTTTGGAGACACTTTTTAATGGCTTTACCCTGGAGATCCCGCCAGGTGGCTTTCCCCTGAGCACGGACTCCATGGTCCTGGCTCACTTTATAAAACTGCCAAGATCCGCCAAGATCCTGGACCTGGGCTCCGGCTGCGGCACCCTGGGTGTGCTGCTGTGTGCCAGAGACCCGGCGTGCACCGTCACTGGCTTCGAGCTGACGGAGCACGCCCACCGGGCGGCCGAACGAAACATCCGGGCCAATGGTCTCCAGTCCCGTATGGAGAGTATATGTGCGGACCTGCGGCAAATACCGGAGACCCTCCCCCAAGGCAGCTTTTCCCTCTGTGTCAGCAATCCTCCCTATTTTTCCGGAGGCCCTGTAAGCCACAGAACGCCTTTGGCCCGGCGGGAGGACGGCTGCACCCTGGCAGAGCTCCTGAAAAGCGCCGCCTGGGCCCTGAAATACGGCGGAGATCTCTATCTCGTCCATCGCCCAGAACGGCTGGGAGAGATCATCGCCCTGGCCGCCCCTTTCCATCTGGAGGCCAAACGGCTGGGGCTTCTACGGCACGCAGAAGGGCAGCGCCCCAGTCTCATCCTGCTGCAGCTGCGCAAGGGTGGGAAGCCGGGACTGAGCTGGGAAGAGATCACCCTTTACGACAAAAGCGGCATTCCGACTGAGGAATACCGCGCCATCTATCATATTTAGGAGGCTGCCATGGCAGGCATGTTATATCTGGTCCCCACCCCCATCGGCAATCTGGGGGACATTTCCCCCCGGGCAAAGGCCACACTGGAAAGCGCGGACTTCATTGCCGCAGAGGACACCCGGGTCACGCTGAAGCTCCTCAACCACCTGGAACTGAGAAAGCCCCTGGTGAGCTACTACGAGCACAACAAATCCTTCAAGGGGGAAAAAATTCTGGATCGCATTCTGGCTGGAGAGACCTGCGCCCTGGTATCCGACGCCGGAAGCCCCGCCATCTCGGACCCAGGCGAGGACCTGGTAAGGCAATGCGCCCAGGCGGGGGTCACGGTTTGCGCCATTCCCGGCCCCTGCGCCGTCATCACCGCGTTAAGCATCTCCGGTCAGTCTACAGGCCGCTTCTGCTTTGAGGGGTTCCTGTCCACAGCGAAAAAGAGCCGCCGGGAACACCTGGACTCCCTGAAAAGCGAATCCCGGACCATGGTCTTTTACGAAGCTCCCCACAAGCTGGTGAATACCCTGGAGGATATGGCAGAGGTCTTTGGCCCGGACCGGCCCATCAGCCTCTGCCGGGAGCTGACAAAGCTCCACGAGGAGGTCCTCCGCACCACACTGCAGGGCGCTCTGGACCGCTACCGGGCCGATGCTCCAAAGGGGGAGTTCGTCCTGGTGGTTGCCGGTGCCCCGGAGCAGGTAAAGCAGGCCGCCTCCCCCGCCGATGCCGCTGCCCTGGTCAGATCCCTGATGGCTCAGGGCTTCTCCAGAAAGGATGCGGTAAAGCAGGCCGCCGCCAAGCTGGATCTGCCAAAAAATGTGGTATACGATGCCTCCCTGGAGGATGAATAAGCAATGCGCCGGTGGAAAGGAAACCACCGGCCTTTTCTATGTTCTTTTTTCCGCCCAGTCCCATACACTGCTCAAAAAGGGGGCGGTACAGGTGATCATGGGATACGTCTGGAGCGGAATGGTGCTGCTCAGCATTTTCGCGGCCCTGCACACAGGCCAAGGCGGTGCTCTGACATCCGCCGCCATGGAAGGAGCCCGGGAGGCGGTGGCGCTGGCCATCTCCATGGGTGGGAGCCTTTGCCTCTGGTCCGGAGTAGGACGGCTGATGGAGCTTGGGGGTGTCACCTCCCTTCTGTCCCGGCTGCTGGGACCGGCCATCAGAGCCCTTTTCCCTTCCTCCAGGCAGAACACTGCCCTTGCGGAGGCCCTCAGCGGAAACATCACCGCCAATCTCCTGGGTCTGGGCAACGCCGCCACGCCCATGGGGATCCGGGCCGCCAAGCTGCTAAAGACGCCGGGAACGGATCGGGCGGGGGACGAGCTGTGCCGTCTGATCGTGCTGAACACCGCCTCCATTCAGATCCTGCCTGCCACCGTGGCAGCCCTTCGCTCCGGCCTGGGCTGCGGCACCCCCTTGGACATTCTCCCGGCGGTATGGGTCACAAGCCTCCTGTCCGCCGGACTTGGCATATCCGCCGCCGGGCTTCTGGGAAAGGTGTGGAGGTCATGACAGACTACCTGGTGCCGGCCCTACTGCTGCTTTCCTCCGGCCTGGCTTTGGGCCGCCGAAGGGACAGCTATGGTGCCCTGCTGGAGGGCGGCGCTCAGGGGCTGGAGCTGATGGTGTCCATCCTGCCGCCCCTTGTCATGCTCCTCACCGCCTTCGGCCTGCTCCGGGCCTCCGGGGCCTTGGAACTGCTGACCAATTTTACCGCTCCCCTGCTCACCCGCCTCGGTATTCCCTCCGAATGCGCGCCTCTGATCCTGATTCGGCCCTTCAGCGGCAGTGCCGCCCTGGCCGTTGGCGCAGAGCTGATCAGAACCCACGGAGTGGATTCGCACGTCGGACGTGTAACAGCCGTTATGCTTGGCTCTACGGAAACAACCTTTTACACCGTCAGCGTCTATTTTGGTGCCGCGGGGATCCGTAAGACCCGCTACTGCCTGGTTGCCGCGCTGCTGGCTGACCTGGCCGGATTCATGGCCTCCGCCTGGACTGTCCGGCTCTTTTTTTGAAGAAAAAGTCTCTGTCTGTCCAAAACGTCTTTTATTCAAAAAAGTTTGGCTTTTTACCAGGCAGATTTTTGCTCTTCACCGGGTCAGTCCTGAAATATTACATCTTTTTTTATCATTTTAAACACTTTTTAAGCCTCTCAAACCGCCTGATCTTCTCAGGAATGCCGGGCAAAGAGTTTCATAAAGTGAACTTTTCTCGCAAAAAAACACCGGGCAGATTGCCCGGTGTTTTTCCAAATCGTATATCAATAGCCGATCCGATCCGCTGCATCGCTGAGCCAGGGAGCCAAAAAGGAAGCCAAGGACTCTGTGCTCTGCACCATGCCGCCCATAAACCATTCCTCTACGACGCCCACCACAGCGCTGATATAGAACACACACAGATTGTTGTATTCTTCCTCATCGGGGGCATCGGGAACCTGATCTATAGACTCTTTTGCAACCTCAATGGCTCTTTCCCGTACCTTATCAAAGATACTTTCCCGGAAAGCCGTTGCGGAAAGTGCCATAAATAAGTCCTTATTCTCCTTGAGATAGCCCAACTGCGCCTCAATTTTCTCCTTTGCACTAAAGGAATCTGTAGGAAGGCTGCTCCACTGGATACCTGCAAGGATCTTGTTCTCCATCTCGGTTTTCAGCTGCAAGATGTTCTTGTAGTTCCGATAGAAAGTGGAACGATTGATACCGGCCTTCTCGCAAATCTGCGCAGGCGTGATATCGCTGAACGCTTTCTCTTGGAGCAGCGCTACCAAGGCTGCCGATAATTTCTGTTTTGTCTTTCTGACGCGTGCATCCTCTGCCATATGACCGCTCCTCATAAGTTTTTTAAGATGGCCGTATTATAGCATCATATTCCAAAAAAATCAACTATCTCTTTTGATAATTTTTTATTTAACTTTCTATTCACATCTGGCTGTAGGACGTTATGTTTACATTGCCGCCATTTCATTCAAAAAAATTGTAAAAACGCCCTTGTCCCTTTTTCGAAAAGGGGGCCGGATCCAAGCGCAGCCGGAAGATTACACCGCCTTATACCGCCCCCAGATACTCCTCCAGACACAGCCCCGTATCCTTCATATCCAGCGACACCCGGGTGCCCACATAGCGGAAGTGCCAGGGCTCGTTGATGATGCCGGTAATGTCCTTCTTCCCCTCCGGATAGCGAAGGATAAAGCCATATTCCCAGCAGTGCTCTGCCAGCCACTCGTTGGCCTCCTTGCCTGTCAGGTCCGCGGATAGGCCCAGCTGGTGCTCGCTGGTGCCGGGAAGGGCCACGGTCTTCAGGGTCTCCTCATAGGCCTCCTGATGGGTCATGCCCGTATCCATATATTCCTGGGTCCGGGTCTCCAGGATCTCAGTCTGCTCCTTCTGGGTCCGGTAGGAGCTGTTGAATCCGCAAGAGCCCACGGCGGCCCGGCAGTCCGCCAGCATTTTTTGCAGCGGCTCCTGGGCTACCCGCTGGATCAGGTGATAGTCCTCTGCCACCACCACATCCGTCTTATAGTAGCTGGGGATGGGATTATCCTTGTTGACCAGGACAACCATGATGCCCTTCGGGGTGAAATAATACACCTGACCCTCCAGCTCCTGTCGGCCTGTGGCGGCACTGCCGTCCTCCTGAAGGTAGTAGCTGTACTCCCCTTCCTCGTGCCAGCCGGTCTGCATCAGGCCGTCTTCGTCAAAGAAGTAATACTTTCCTTCGATCTCCTGCCAGCCGACACACTTGAGGCCCTCCAGGTCATAATAGTATTTTCCATCTTCCAGGTCCAGCCAGCCGGTGACCATGGTGCCGTCTTCCAGGAAATAGCGTTCACCGTCCTCCATCTCTTGGGCGCCGGTGAGGTAATGGCCGTCCTCATCGAAATAGTACCGTCCCTTGGGGAGGTCCTGCCAGCCGGTGGCCATAGGACCCTCTGGGAGGAAATAGTAGCTGCGGCCCTCAATGTCCCGCCAGTAGGTAGTCATAGCACCGTCGGTACCAAAGTAGTACCGGCCCTCGGGCAAATCCTGCCAGCCGGTCCGCAGGACCCCGTCCTCCCCAAAGTAATAACGGCTTCCCTCCAGCTCTACCCAACCCAGGGACAGCACTCCGTCGGAACCGAAGTGATACCGCTTTGCGTCAATGGTCTGCCAACCGGTGACCATCCGGTATTCATCATCAAAGTAGCAGGTCCGGTCTTCCAGGCTCAGCCAGCCGGTGACGCTTTTCCCATGGAAATCCCGGTAGCTGTAGCTCCCGTCCTCCAGCAGCTCCCAGCCGCTGCGGTCCACATTGGCATCATACCACAGCCAGCCCGCCGTCCCCAGCAGGCCCAGCCCCACCAGGATCAGCAGGGTCGATAGGATAATCTTTGTCTTTTTTTTCATGGACGGTCTCCTCAGTTGGGATGAATCATGTCTTGCTTCTTTACTATAACCATTGGCGGGACGAAAAAAACACCATCCGGAAGGATGGTGTTTTTCGTCCTTGGTGGACGATATAGGACTCGAACCTATGACCTTCCGCACGTCAAGCGGATGCTCTAGCCAGCTGAGCTAATCGTCCGTATTTTTCCCGAACCGCAATCGGAACAGTTAGTATTATACCGCCTGGAAGCGAAATTGTCAAGCATTATTTTTACAAAGTTCGTTCTTATTTGTAGCAGATCGTGCCGTCGCCCGTGGCCTGAAACAGTGTCTCGATATGATCCAGAGCTTCCTGGGACCAAGTATGCTCCTCTATCCCCTTTTCCGCCAAAAGCTCCGGTTTTTCCTGCAGCTGATCGCAAAGCCCTAAAAGGGAATCCATCTGATTCTGAAAGCTGTTGTACGTATCGGAGTCCATGGCATAGGACCAGGATTTTCCCAAGTACCATATGCCGTCCCGGTCCAGTGCCGTGGTCTGGGCCCAGTCCAGCAGTTCCACGGCCAGAGCAGTCTGGTCCTCGGGCCCATCGGCGATCCGGTTCAAAAGCCCTAAAAAGCCGCTGTCCCCTTTGGCTCCGGCAGCATCCAGGATAATGTCCACCTTCTGCAGCGCCGTTATCGGCCACTGCCGGTCCTCCAGCTCCGCCTTTTCCAGCAGACTCTGCCTTTCGGCAGACTGCAGCAGCTCGCAGAACCGCTTCACCCGGGCCAGACCTACAGCAAAGTCATTCTGCTCGTCATTGCCCATGGGCTCCATCCAGTCCGTTACCGTGACCCGGATCCGCTCCTCAGAAGCCGAAGAACCCACAGCCCAGTCAAGCAATTCCACCGCCTGACGGGTCGATCCCACCTGAGTCTCGTCCCAATTGTCCCGGATGTCCTCCAGGATCAGGTCCAGGCCGGAATTATCCGTGGAGGAAACACCGCCGGTGACCTCCAGAATGGTCTGCATCATCTGTCGGCAAGATTCCGGCCAGGGATAGTTATCCGTCTGGACTCCGGCGGTATCCAGCAGGTCCTGGGCGGTATCCCCCATGAGCTGGTCGTAGACATCCATCACCAGCTCAAATTTCCGGGCCAGCTCCACGGTGTCCTTGCCCTGGACCCAGGCAGTCAAATCCGCCCGGAGCTCCGTATCGCTGACACCGGCGGTTTTGCACCAGTCCAGCAGGCTGACCGTGTAACGCACCGCCGTCAGGCTGCACCCCGCGGTGCCGGGAAACACGTTGTCCTCCACCTGGTCCAGAAGCTTATCCAGCTCCTCGCCGCCCTGAACCTGGACAGCGGCCAGGGTGCTCTTGGAGGATTCCGGCATGGTCGCTACGGTGGTCACACTGGATGGGGCCGTCTGATGGCAGGCTGCCATGGTCAGGCTTAGCAGGATGGCCGCGGTGCCCGCCGCCGTCTTTCGAATACAGTTCATGAGGTTTTCCTCCATATGGTCACAGAGCCGCCGGAGCCGCCCTAAAAAAATCAACACAAGTTGGTTACATCCGGTTACATAATGTTACCAATGGAGCATTATACAGCTTTTTCCAGCAAAATCAAGGGCTTTCAAAAAGTGTTCAAGAAGATTTCATAATTTACATAAAACCCCTGCCGCGTGTCCGCGGCAGGGGTTTTAGCCTATTTCTTTTTCAGTGACTTGATTCCCTTGGAAATCTGCTGGAGGGAAGACTTTGCCAGTTCGGCAGCGGTTTGGATGCCAACGGTCAAATCAAGCTCCGGCCTTCGGGCCTCCTGAGGTTGGACTTTGACTGTGGTTTCCAGAGCGTGGCAGCGGCTTTCGGCGGTAATGGTTTCGGACCGGGCCACCGCCAGACTGCTGCGGGCGCTGGCCAGCTCCGCCTGAAGCTGCTGGAGCTGCTCATTCCGCTTTGCGGCGCTCTGGCGCTCCTGATCCAGCTGGGCCTTTAATTGGGCATTCTCCTCCCGGAGGCTGCTGATTGAGGCATTGAGGGTCTCCAGCTTCTCTCCCTGAGCGTCCCGGGCTCCGGTGAGCTCCTCCAGCTTGTGCTGCAGATTCTCCTGCTCCAGATCCTTTCGGCGGAATGTCCGCTCCATTTTCTCCAGGAAGGCGTCCACTTCCGCCATGTCATAGCCTCGTATCTTGCGGCCGAATTCCACTTCTCTGACCATATCCGCGTCCATCTGTCTTCCTCGCTCTCTATCATATCATAAGGTATACGATCAGTTGGGAACGCTGCCTCGGTGAGTGCTGTCCAGCACCACGTTGCAGTCAAACATCTCACTGAACATATTGGAATGCCAAGCCATGGCATTTCCCGTAACCATCAGGCGGTTCTGATGCACATAGGTAATATTGATGTCCGTCTTGGGCTCCGTGCCCTGGCCTACGAAGTAGCGGTAGCCCTGCTCGTAGAGCACCGTGAACTTGTTGCCGCTGTAGTCGTCAATATCTGTAGCCCGGGCAAAGACGATGGTGTCTACAGTCCCCAGCACCGGGATGGCCTGATTTGTAAAGTTCTGGATATCGGTACGGATCTCGTTGACGCTGATCTGCCGGTAGTCCTTGTTGGAATAGCTGAAGCAGGCAATGGTGTAGCCCTTATCCCGCAGAGCCTGAACCACTTCCTTGGCCTGGCTGACCTGCCCATCGTAGTACTCCTGCCCTCTGGAGGATACATAGGAGGTATCCGTCCGGTAGCCGAAGACGCCCTGAGAGCCGGTAACGGCTAAGGTCGCCCGGGCTCCCTTGTAGGAGAAATCGGGATGCTCTTCAATAAACTTCTCCAGGATCGGCACGAAGTCGTAATCACCCACGTTGCTCTGGCCGGAGCCGTCTACATAGGCGGCCTTGATCTCCCCATTCTGCAGCACCAGCTTATTGGCAAAGCCGGCGCCGGCGGCATCGGGTTCCCCATCCTTATTGCCGTCCACCATATACTCAAAGTAATTGACCATTGTCTGGGTCAGCATAATGGGCTTCTTATTGGCAGGCAGCCAGATGGTGTTGTAAGCAAAGTTGGCACTGCCGGTCAGGTCCACATTGCTGGACACAAAGCTGTTGAAATCCACCAGCACATAGCCGTTGTTATAAATCTGGTTCAGGATCTTCTCGAATTCCTCGGTGGTGACGAAATTCCGGTTGTACATGCCGCCGTTTTCCCTGTCGGCAAAGGCCCGGACCGGATCCTGGATCAGCACGTGGAAGCTGAGGTTGGGGATGGTGCTGTAGTCCTTCCACTCCTGAAGGCTGGCCTTGGCATTGAGGTACTCCGCCTTTTTGGAATTGATCTCGGTCTGCACATCGGTGTTATCGGTCTGGAAGCTTTCCAGGGTGGCAATGGCTCCGTCATAGTCGTATTGGGTCACCTGTTCGGCAGCCTTCGCCAGCAGATCCTGATATTCGTTGGCGATCCGGTCCGCCTCCTGGCTCGCCTGGAGCGCGTCGGCTGCCTTTTTGTCATCGTTGATCTTTTTCTGCTTAAAGGCGTTGGTCAAAGCCCCGGTAACAAAGGAGACAATGAGGATAGCCGCAATCAGCGCAAACAGTGGGGGCAGATAGGCCTCCTTGATAATCTGGGCCCTGGTGGGGCGCTTGCGCCTTCTGCGGCGGCCGTTTTCGTCCACGGTTTCGGGCTCCGGATTCTTCCGCCGGTTGATGGGCTCCATATACCAGTCCATAAACCTGGAGACAATGCTGGGCTTCGCAGGCTCCCGCCGCTCCTTCTTCTCCCGCTTGGGGAGCTTGGGCAGCTTGGGCAAGGTCAGCTTTTTCTTGGGCTTTTGGGGCTGGCCGTCGTAGTCCCCCTGGTCAAACTGCTGGGGGTCGTAGTTGTTGGGATCGTAGCCGCCCTGGTCATAACCGCCTTGGTCGTACTCCCCCTGGGCATCGTATCCCTGCTCCGGATCGTAGTTCGGGTCGTAGCCCCCCTGCTCCTGCTGGGGATCGTACTGCCCGTCGTACTCCGGGCCATCGTCCTGCTGGGACTGCTGCCGGTCCCGGCGGGGGAAAATCAGATCCTCCTCCGGGGCATCGTTCTCGCTGTAGTCCTGATCCGCATCCATCTGGCCCGGGTCCTCTTCCATGAGCTTGGCGAACTCCTCGTCATCCATGTCGAAGTCCTGGAACTGGTCGCCGCCTGACCCATCGTCTTCAAACTGGCTCAGATCAAAGTCCTGCCCAGCCGCCTGGGTATCGTCACCGTCCTGACCGGAGAGGTCATCTTCATCCAGGCCGTATTCCTTGTCAAAATCAAAATCGATATCAAAATCGTTCTTATCCATGGCAAATCCCTACCTTATGGTATAGTCACCAATATTCTATCATCCTGAAAAGAAAAAAGCAAGCCAAATTGACATAAACCTGGGTAAAGAATTCATGAATCTTTTCCGGCTCCCTGTCTGCTGCCCTTGCTTTTGGAAATACTCTGTGATAAGATGTAGAAAAAATTTTGTGAGGATCCTGTCTTATGGAAAAAATCACCAGCTTTACCATCGATCATCTGCGCCTGAAGCCCGGTCTTTATGTCTCCCGGGTGGACAGAGTCGGTGCCCAGGCCGTCACTACCTTTGATCTTCGGATCACCAAGCCCAACGACGAACCGGTGATGAACACCGCCGAAGTCCACACCATCGAGCACCTGGGAGCAACCTACCTTCGCAACGACCCCGCCTGGAAAGAGCGGGTCCTCTACTTCGGTCCCATGGGCTGCCGCACCGGCTTCTATCTGCTGCTGGCCGGGTCTGTCACCTCCGCAGAGGCGCTGCCTCTGGTGACGGATTGCTTCCGCTTCATTCGGGACTACCGGGGTCAGGTCCCGGGAGCCAGTCCCAAGGACTGCGGCAACTATCTGGACATGAATCTCTCCATGGCCAACTACTGGGCAGACCGCTATGTGTCCGTCTTAGAAAACATCACCCCAGACCGGCTCCATTATCCGGACTGAATCAGGAGGAAACCTATGAAAAAACTCGGAATCATCGGCGCTATGACCACGGAGGTGGAAACCCTGGTCTCCTCTATGGAAAACGCCGCATCCAAAGAAATTGCCGGCAGCACCTTTTATGAGGGGATGCTGGAGGGGCTCCCCACCGTCATTGTCCAGTGCGGTGTGGGCAAGGTCAACGCCGCACTCTGCGCCCAGATCCTCTGCACTGCCTTCGGCGTGACCCACCTGGTGAATACCGGCATTGCCGGCTCCCTCTGTGCCCAGCTGGACATCGGGGACCTGGTGGTGAGCCAGGATGCCATGTACCACGACTTCGACTGCGTCCACTTCGGCTACCCTTACGGCAAGGTCCCCGGTATGGATACCCTGGCCTTCCCCGCCAACGAAGGCCTCATGGCCTACGCCTTCGCCGCTGCCGAGGCCGTCCACCCGGGCCACACCAAAATCGGACGGGTGGCCAGCGGCGACCAGTTCATCGCCGAACAGAGCCGGAAGGACTTCATTATTGAGAAGACCCAGGCTCTCTGCACAGAGATGGAGGGCGCTGCCATCGCCCAGACCGCCTACCGGAACCACGTTCCCTTCGTGATCATCCGGGCCATCTCCGATAAGGCCGACAACAGCGCCGAGATGGACTATCCCACCTTTGAGACGCTCTCCGCCCACCGCTGCGCCCAGGTCACCAGCCGGATGGCCCACATGCTGCTGGAAGAAGAAATCTTGCATTCTTAAAAAGAATGTGCTATCATCTTCTATCATATTTACTGGAGGCCCCCAATGGGTTTGCGCAAAAATCTGCTCTGTTCAATACTGGCTCTGGCTCTGCTGCTCCTTCCCGGCTGCGGAAAAGCTGCGGACTCCGGCCCTGAAACCACCGCTCCCACGGAATCCACGGCAGACCCCGCGCTGGAGGTGGAGGACCTGACCATGGTCGTCACCTACGAAACCGTGGGTCAACTGGAAAACTACAAAAACTTAAAAACCCTGGATGCCACCGGCAGCACCTGCTACCCGGCCTTGGAGGTCTATGCCCGAAATCACCCGGAGGTCACCGTGTCCTATACCGTGTCCCTGGGTCCTGTAGAGGTGCCCCACGGCATTGAGGAGATCGTTCTGGATGCCCAGGATACGGACTTTGAGTCGCTGCTGACCAATTTGCAGTATCTGAAGGATACCAAGCGTTTGAAGCTGCCGAAAACCACACTCTCCGCCGAGGAGCTGGACACCCTGATGGCGAAATATCCGGACCTGGAGGTCACCTATACCCTGGGGCTGGCCGGGAAGGAATACACGGCGGATACCACCTCCGTAGACCTCTCTGCCCTGCCCTCCAACGAGATCCTCGCCGCCGCCGAGACCTTGGGCCGGATGCCGGAGCTGGCCAATGTAGAGCTGATGACCGCCGCCGGGACCAGCCCCCTGAGTCTCTCCGATGTTCAGACTCTGGTGGATGCAGCGCCCCAGGCCAGCTTCCACTATACCTTCACTCTTTTTGATAAGACCATCTCCACCAACGACACCCAGGTGGAATTCAAAAACCTGAGCCTGACGGAGGCGGATATTCCCGCCCTGCGCTCCGCTCTCGGGGTCATGACGGACTGCACCGCCTTCATCCTGGACAACTGCGGCCTCAGCAGTGAGCAGATGGCCCAGATCCGGGCAGACTATCCCCGGACAGAGCTGGTCTGGCGGATCAAGTTCGGCAAATACAGCGCCATGACCAACGCCGAGACCATCCGGGCCGTATACAACGTTTTTGACGACACCAGCTCGGAGCTCCAATACTGCTGGCGGGTCAAATACATGGATATCGGCCACAACGAGACCCTGACGGACCTGAGCTTTGTGGGCTCCATGCCGGAGCTGGAGATCCTCATTGCCTCCGGCTGCGCCGTCAAGGAGCTCACAGGCTTTGAAAATTGCAAGAAGCTGGAATTTCTGGAGCTTGCCTACTGCTACAAGCTGGAAAATATCGACGCTCTGGCCGGCTGCGAAAACCTGAAAAATCTGAATATCTGCTATTCCAAGGTCTCCAGCCTGAAGGCCCTGGACGGTCTGCCCCTGGAGCAATTTATGTGCAAGCAGACCCGTGTCCCCGCCGCGGAGCAGAAGGTATTCAACGAGATTCACCCCAAGTGCGTCACCAATTTCTACGGCAAAGAGCCCTATGCCGGTGCCGGTTGGCGATACGTGGACAACGGAAAGACTTATACGGAGATCTACAAGAAGGTTCGGGAAGTCTTTGGGTATGATGATATGCCCCAGAGCTGATTCTCTCTAAAAAATGACCCGCTGCAAAATTCGCAGCGGGTCATTTTGGCGTTTTACCGAAGTCCCTGGATCAGGATCACCAGGATCAGCACAGGCAGCACAAACTGGAAGTAGGGCTTCATCCATCCGGCGATTTTCAGGCCCTTGCCGGTGTTGGCCTCCTTCTGATAATTCTCGAAGCCCCAGCCCCACTTGGAGACGCAGAACAGCAGATACACCAGAGAGCCCAGGGGAAGCAGGAGATTGCTGACCAGGAAGTCCTCACTGTCCAGCACATCCCGGCCGCCGATGGGGTGAAAGCCGGAGAGCACATTGTAGCCCAGCAGACAGGGCAGGCTGGCAAGGAGGATGACCACGCAGTTGACTACGGCAGCCTTTTTCCGGTTCCAGCCCAGAGTGTCCATGCAGAAGGACATGAGGTTTTCAAACACCGCAATGACGGTAGAAAAGCTGGCGAAGGTCATGAACAGGAAGAAGAGGCTCCCCCAAATTCTCCCCCCGGCCATATTGACGAACACATTGGGCAGGGTGATGAAGATCAGGCTGGGTCCCGCGTTTACCTCTACACCATAGCTGAAGCAAGCGGGGAAGATGATGAAGCCCGCCATCAGGGCTACGAAGGTATCCAGGGCGCAGATCCGGGCCCCCTCTCCGGCAAGGGTGTTGTCCTTGCTCATATAGCTGCCGAAGATCTCCATGGCGGCCACACCCAGGCTCAGGGTGAAGAAGGACTGGTTCATGGCGGCGGAAATCACGTTCCCCAGCCCCACGGACTGGACATTCTGCCAATTGGGCACCAGATAAAACCGCATGCCGGCACCGGCGCCGGAGAGCGTCAGGCTGTGGACAGCCAGGACAATAATGAGGATCAGGAGGCCGGACATCATGAATTTGCTGATGTTTTCCAGCCCCTTTTGGAGGCCTCTGCTGCAGATCAGGAAGCCCAAAACCACGGTCAGCGCCATCCAGAAGGCCATCTCTCCGGGAGAGGCCAGCAGATTTGAGAAAACCTCTCCGCAGGCCGCGGCATCGGTGCCCGCCGGGAACTGGCCCACGGCGAACTTGTAGAAATAGCTGATCATCCAGCCGGAGACGGTTGTATAGTACATCATCAGCATATAGCAGCCAAAAATGGCAAACCAGCCGTGGATATGCCACTTTTGGCCCTTCTTTTCCAGCGCCTGGTAGCCCTGGACGGCGCTCTTCCGGCTGGCCCGGCCTACGGCCAGCTCCATGGTCAGCACCGGCAGGCCCATGATCACCAAAAACAGCAGATACAGCAGCACAAACCAGCCGCCGCCGTTCTGCCCCACCACGTAGGGAAACTTCCACACATTGCCGATTCCCACGGCACAGCCCGCACTGACCAGCAAAAAGCCCAGGCGGGATTTAAAAGACTCTCGTTCCATGTTGTTCTCCTTTTCCAAAGTTCTTTTATTCTATAACGGGAGCCTGTTTTTGGCAAGAGGGAAAAAAGATTCCCCATTTACATTTTCTTCTTTTTTCGTTATAATAAGCAAAAAACCACTAGGAGGAACATTCATGGATTACGCAAAAGAGTCCCTGCGGCTGCATGCCCAGTGGCGGGGCAAAATTGAAATCAAGGCCGTGCCGCCGGTGAAAACCAAGGAGGACCTGTCTCTCGCCTATACCCCCGGCGTTGCCGCCCCCTGCCTGGAGATCCAGAAGGACATCAACAAATCCTACGAGCTGACCCGGCGGCACAACCTCTGCGCCGTCATCACCGATGGCTCCGCCGTTCTGGGCCTGGGCGATATTGGCCCCGAGGCCGGTATGCCCGTGATGGAGGGCAAGTGCGTCCTGTTCAAGGCCTTCGGCGATGTGGATGCCTTCCCCCTTTGTGTGAAAACCAAGGATGTGGACGAGTTTGTCAACGCCGTCTACCTGATGTCCGGCTCCTTCGGCGGCATCAATCTGGAGGATATTTCTGCCCCCCGGTGCTTTGAGATCGAGCGGAAGCTGAAAGAAAAGTGCGACATTCCCATTTTCCACGACGATCAGCACGGCACCGCCGTCATCACTCTGGCAGGTCTGCAAAACGCCTTGAAGGTAGTCGGCAAGAAAAAGGAGGACGTGAAGATCGTCACCTCCGGCGCCGGTGCCGCCGCCATCGCCATTGTAAAGCTGCTGCTTTCCGCGGGCTTCAGAAACATCGTCATGACCGACCGGACCGGAGCCATTTATGCCGGACGGGAGAGGCTGAACTGGATCAAGGAGGAGATGGCCCAGGTCACCAACCTCCAAAAAGAGACCGGCAAGCTCTGCGATGTCATCAAGGGCGCTGATGTGTTTATCGGCGTATCCGCCCCCGGCACGTTGACCCGGGAGATGGTGGAGACTATGAATCGGGATGCCATTGTTTTTGCCTGTGCCAACCCCACCCCGGAGATCTTCCCGGAAGAGGCCAAGGCAGGCGGTGCAAAGGTTGTCTCCACCGGCCGCAGCGACTACCCCAACCAGATCAATAACGTGCTGGCCTTCCCCGGCATTTTCCGGGGTGCCTTCGATGTTCGGGCCAGCGACATCAACGAGGAGATGAAGATGGCCGCCGCCCAGGCTCTGGCAGACCTGGTGAGCCCTGAGGAGCTCAATGCCGACTACATCATCCCCGCCGCCTTTGACGAGCGGGTAGGCCCTGCCGTGGCCAAGGCCGTAGCCGAGGCGGCAAGAAGGTCTGGCGTGGCAAGAATTTAAAGACTGACGCAAGGGGCTGTCTCGAACGATTTTGAAAAATCGTTTTGAGACAGCCCCTGATTGGTCAGACAAGGATAGACCGTTATATTATCCCAAATGCTTCGCCAGCTTAATGCCGCCCTCCGCGGGAGGCGCGGTATTGACGATCACCGGCACACCGTGGGCCTCCATGGCAGCCACGGCCTGGTCCCGGAAGAATTCACTCTTAACAAGGCCCCCGGCCAGGACGATCTTCAGGTTTTGCTCGCCTTTGGCACGCAATGCCTCCAGCATTCTGCCGGCCTGGTCCGTCAGGTAGTCCGCCGCTTGCTGGCGGAGCTTTTTACACAGAGGGGACTCTGCCGTATCCAAAACAATAGAGGCGTAGGAGGCGATCTCCGAGCCCTTATTTAACGTGGAGAGACGGTAGAGCATATCTTCCCGGCTGCCCCCCTGGGGCAGGAGCTTTGCTTCCACCTTGCGGAAGGTGAAGCAGTCCTCCCGGCAGCCATCCAGCCACAGAGTCATCTCCCGCAATAGCCGGGAGCCCATCCAGTAGCCGGAGCCCAGATCCGAGAAGGCATAGTTCCAGCCGCCAATGCGTTTCGTTTTCCCCTGGCTGTCGAGGCCCATAACAACAGAACCCGTACCCGCAATCACCACCACACCAGGCAGCTCTGCCGCGGCCCAGAAAGGCAGCACCGCGTTGTTGACCACCGTGGTCCTCTCCGGCAGGAAGCCCGCCTGCTCGACCATGGCCTCGTAGACCGTCTGGTCCTGGGGCGTATCGCAGCCGGAAATGCCCCAGACCCCACGGGTCAGAAGCCTGGGACGGACGCCCAGGCTCTCCATCTGCCGTGCCAGGTCCCGCATATTGGCGAAAGCCGCCGCGTTTCCCACCGCCTTGTAGCTGGTGGGGCCACCCCGGAGGCACAGAAGCTCCCGTCCCTCTTCGTCTGCCACACGAAGCTCCGTGCGGGTACCGCCGCCATAAACGCCAAGATAAAGATTTGTCATTTCTGTTTTCTCTCCTTCTTCACCAAAAAACGCCGGGGGCATTGGGGAAACGGGTCCGGGACGAAACAGGTATTCCCCAATCGTTTCATTTCCCATTCCCATCACAATCTATACATAATGTATAACATTTATGGAATAAATGCAAGGGTCTTTTTTCTTCCAGCGAATTCTACCACTTTACAATCGGGAAATAATCGGGTATAATTGCAGTCAAAACCAAGATAAACAGCGGGAATTCTCCGCTGATTTCTTTTCTTTTGGAGGATTTCCATGAAAAAGCACTTCCTGACCCTTCTGCTTGCCGCTCTGCTGCTTTCCGGCTGCGCCTCCGACCCGGAGGCCGGAAAAAGCAGCAGCATCTATCTCACTTCTATGGACACAGTGATGCAGCTCACCGCCTACGGCCGGGGCCGGGACGCGGCTCTGGCAGAGGCTCAAGCGGAGATCCAGCGCTTGGATGCCCTGCTCAGCACCGGCTCGGCACACAGTGAAGTCTCTCAGCTCAACGCCCGGGGAAGTCTCGTCTTGTCCCAGGACACCGGCGATTTGCTTCAAGAAGCCCTGACTCTGGCCCAGGATACGGACGGGCTCTTTGACATAACCGTCTATCCGGTGGTAAAGCTCTGGGGCTTCTACGATAAGACCTACCACGTCCCCACAGAGGCGGAGCTGACCAGTGCCATGGCCCTGGTGGGCTATCAGCAGGTCGGCTACAACGCGGAAACCAAGACCGCTACCCTTGGCCAGGGTCAGAGCATCGACCTGGGCGGCATCGGCAAGGGCTACACCTCCCAGCGGGTGACGGATATTCTGAAAACCGCCGGGATCCAAAGCGCCATGGTGAGCCTGGGGGGCAATGTCCAGTGCCTGGGCACCAAGCCCGACGGCACCCCCTGGAGCATCGGCATCCGGGACCCCTGGAACAGCCAGAGCGGCATCTACTGCGCCGTATCCATTACGGACAAGGCCGTCATCACCTCCGGGGGATATGAGCGGTTCTTCCAGCAGGACGGCAAGACCTACCTGCACATCCTGGACCCCCGGACCGGCTACCCCGCGGAAAGCGGCCTGAGCTCTGTCTCTATCGTCAGTTCCGACGGTACCCTGGGCGACGGCCTGTCCACCGCCCTGTATATCATGGGTCTGGAAACGGCCAGCGACTATTGGCGGGCCCACAAAGAGGAATTCGATGCCGTGCTCATCGGGGATGACGGGACCCTGTATGCTACAGAAGGGCTCCGCGGCTCCATCCGCTCGGAGCATGAGATTCAGTTCATCTCCTGATATTCATGAATAATTTATCGTTTTTCAATAAATTCCTATTGACAAACATTTCCTCCTTTGCTATGATGCGTTCAAGCAAAGGAGGTCTTTTTTATGAATCGACCGGAAACCGTTCCCGTTAGGAGCATTCTTTTGAGCAAGGCCATGATCCTGTTGTTCGCCCTGGCTCTCGCGGCCCTGGATGTGGGCATCTGGCCCTTGACGAAGCTTTTCCAAAAACTGCCCTTCTGGAGCCCCAACCATACCCTTACACTGATCATCTGCCTGTACCTATGCAACCTGCCGGGTTTTGCCTTGCTGGCCACCATGTGGCAATTGCTGACCCGGCTGGGTCAAAGAGCTGTATTTGTTCCGGAAAATGTGAAATCTTTGACCGTGATCCAGTTCTGCTGCTTCACCGCCTGCCTCATCTGCCTGGGGGGCACGTTTGTCCTTCCCACTCTTTTCACCCTGGTGCTGGCCACCGCCTTCATGGGCCTGGTGGTTCGCATTGTGCGGCAGGTCTTCCGGCATGCTATCCCCATGCAGGATGAGCTGGACCTGACGGTATGAGGTGACGCTATGGGAATTGTCGTCAACTTAGATGTGATGATGGCCAAGCGGAAAATAGGGGCCGGGGAGCTGGCGGAAAAAATCGGCATCACCCCCGCCAACCTGTCCATCCTGAAAAATCAGAAAGCCAAAGCCATCCGCTTTTCCACCCTGGAGGAGATCTGCCGGGTTCTGGACTGCCAGCCTGGGGATATCCTGGAATACCGAAAGGAGGAGCTATGAAAAGAAGTACGTTTTTTCCCGCGCTGGCGGGATATCTCATCGGTTACCTGTATATCTGCTGCTTTTTGACCGGATTTTTCGGCAACAGCGGCCCGAGAGAATGGTATACCCTGCTCTTTACCCTCGCTTTTGTCCTCTGGGCCTGGGCCATTCTGCCGGAGCCCTTCCGGCGGGACCGGCTGGTCTTCCCTGTCTGCATGGTCCTCACCGCTCTGGCGCTCACACTGAACCGCTGCCGGGCCACGGACTTCTATGCCGTCCTGGCTCTCCACGGCTTTGCGGTCCTCTGGGCACTGTCAGAAGAAGGATCCCTGGACCACTGGCTGGGCTTTCTGGCAGAATGCGTCTGGGGCGGCCTATGTCTCCCATTCCTGAATTTCTTTCTCCGGGAAAGGCACGTCTTCCGCGGTACCCGGGAAATTCTGGGCAGCACAAAGAAGGGCAGCCTGAAAAAACAACTGCCCAGTATTCTTTTGATCCTTTTTGCCATCCCCCTGTTTGCGCTGGCAGCAAATCTGCTGGGTCAGGCCGATGCCGCCTTTGGGACCCTGCTGGAGCATCTTTTCTCTTTCCGGTCTCCCCAGTGGCTTTCCAACTTTTTTCTCAAGTTTCTCTTTGGTCTGCCTGTGGGCGGCTGGCTTTACGGCCTGCTGGCCGGGCAGAAGGGTTCCAACAGAAATCCCCTCCCCCCGGAACGCTTCCAGCGATTTGAGCCCAAACTGATCGTTGGCATCTGGAGCGCTTTCATTGGGCTGTACATTGTCTTCTTCGCCGTCCAAGCCACCAGCCTGTTTGCCGTTTTTCATGGCACCGTCCCCGGAACCCTGACGGCCTCTGCCTATGCCAGGCAGGGTTTCTTCCAGCTGTGCCAGGTCATGGTCATCAACTTCCTGCTCATCGGCCTGGGGCAGCTCCTTTGCAAAGACCAGGCTCCTCTGCGGCTGGCCGGGGTGCTGCTCCTGGTAGAGACTGTTTTCCTGGCCGTCACAGCTGCCGGAAAGCTGGTGCTGTATATCCACCGCTTCGGCTTCACTCCCCTGCGGCTCCTCTCCGCCTGGGGCGTGGGGGTGATGGTCTATGGCTGTCTTCTGGCCGCCGCAAGCCTCAATGGCAGGAAGGGCTGCTTCAGAGCCTGGGTCTATGGGGCAGCTGTCAGCTTTACAGCGCTGTGCTTCTACTAAACTTGCACCGCCCCACACCCGTCACGGCTTCACCGTGCCACCCTCTCCCAGGAGAGGGTTTAGGGCTCCAGGGAAAAGGACGCAAAAACCGGATTCCACAGGACCTGGGAAACTTTCTCCGCCGGGCGGAGCAGTGACATACAATAGTGGTAGTTTCCGTCGTCCAATATCGCTCCCCGGCCCAGCATTTCCCCGGTCTCTCCCGCGGCGGCCCAGACGAATTCATAGCGCTTGGTATCCCCCTGTTGGGTCTCCATGACGGTCAGGTCTTCTTTTCCCCGGCCGGTGAGCTGGCGCAGCGTTGCGTCCAGGTCGCCGGCCTCCAGCGTTTCCAAAGACAGGCTGTAGTCGTCCGTCACATACAGCCGCCCAGCATCGCTCTCCAGGGTCTCCGCCCCTGCCCCCTCCGGAAGCTCTACGGATATCTGCCTGGGAGCCGCCATGGCCGGCACGTCCCACACATCCGCCACCGTTTCCAAAGCCTCCTGATTTGCGCAGCCCCAGAGCAGTGTTGCTCCAAGAACCGCCGTCAAAAATAATTTTTTCACAAACATCCCTCCCGGAAAGGTGTTACTCATGAAAGAACTCATCCTCATCTACCTGCTGATAATCAATGCCGTTGCCTTCCTTCTTATGCTTGCAGACAAGCTGAAAGCCAAAAAACATCTGTGGCGGATCCCGGAATCCACCCTCATGACCTCCGCCCTCCTGGGCGGCAGCGTGGGAGCCCTGCTGGGCATGTACACCGCACGGCATAAAACCAAGCACAAGAAGTTCACCATTGGAATCCCCTTGATTTTGGCCGTCCAAATCGGGCTGGCGGTATTTTTGATCTCCAAACGATAAAATTTGCGCCGTCCGGACTGCTCCGGGCGGCGCAAACCTGTTATTCGGCCAAGATGGCTTCCGCAGTCATCATTCCGTCAATGGCCGCAGACATAATGCCCCCGGCGTAGCCCGCCCCTTCTCCTGTGGGATAGAGGCCCAGGACAGAAGACTGCCGGGTCTCGTCCCGGAGGATCCGCACCGGAGAGGAACTCCGGGTCTCCGGGGCGGTAAGCACCGCGTTCGGGTCCGCAAAGCCCCGGAGCCTGCCTTCCAGCTTGGGAAGCGCCTGCTCCAAAGCCCCGGTGATCCGCTCCGGCAGGCACCGATGCAAGTCCGTCCAGGTGACACCGGGACGGTAAGTGGGCTTCACCGTTCCCGGTCCTTGGCTCTCCTTCCCGGCCAGGAAGTCCCCCACCCGCTGGGCAGGAGCCCGGTAGCTACCGGAAAGGTCATAGGCGGCTTTTTCAATTTCCCTCTGCCAGTACATACCTCCCAGGGCGCCCTCATAGGGGAACACCTCGGGATTTACGGTGACGAGCAGAGCGGCATTGGCGTTCTCCCCGTCCCGATCGGCATAGCTCATGCCGTTGGTGACGGTGCGGCCCTCTTCCGAGGCCGCCGCAACCACATAGCCCCCGGGGCACATGCAGAAGGTATACACCGTGCCGTCCTCCAGGTGCTGGACCAGCTTGTAGTCCGCGGGAGGCAAGGCCCCCCGGGGTCGGCCATACTGGGCAGCGTCTATGTCTTCCTGCCTGTGCTCAATGCGGACGCCCATGGCAAAGGGCTTGGGCTCCATGGGCACCCCCTGGGCCAACAGGCTTTCGAAGGTATCCCGGGCACTGTGGCCGATGGCAAGGA
>URGL01000018.1 GCA_900547405.1 uncultured Eubacteriales bacterium | reverse complement strand
TAGCATTTCTCTTCACCCATGACCATTATATCATGGATAATAGAAAAAGCCCAGCATTAACTGGACTTTTTCGACACTCTGAACACCATCCGAATGGATGGTGTTATTTTTGTGTGTGCCGATTTCCTCAAAGGTGGGGTGCATCCTTTTCGCATGTCAAGCATGCCTCATACAATAATCTGGTCGAAAAGTATTTGCCCAACGCTGCAATTGTGTATGACCGTTACCATATGCAGGCACAATACGGAAAAGATGTTCTTGGCGTTGTCCGACTAACAGAAGCCAGAAAGCACAAAGAAGCTGGGTGTATGTGGACTCGATAACGTCTCCGCAGTGATTGCAGCGGATACAGTTCTTGATGATTCGCTTCATGGCATTACCTCATGGAGAAAGCCGGCCGATTATCTCGGCACTCTTCAGGTCAAAAATGGCTATCTGCTGCTTCGGCAGGATTCTCCCCGGAACCCTGTATGAGCGGTTGAGATCCCAGTCCCGCTTGTTAGCCAGAAGCATACAGAGCGGATTTGAGCTTATCTCCATTTCCCACCGGTCAGACGATCTTCTGGTCGGTACACGATGGGATCTGAAATCTTTCTTGTGGTACGGCTGGACCACAAGCTGCATTTCCTCTTCATTGACCAGAAAGCAGATGAACTTAGGATTGCCTATCTCCCGAATCGTACTGCTGAAGATGTGCAGCCTCGTTCGTGGAAGGTAGAACGATATGTATGCATCTCAGATCCCGTGGCAGCTCGATGATGGATTCAGCGACATGCTGCCGATTATGCAGAGTGATATCATGCTTTCCGCCGGAAGCAAGATCTTAATAATCGATGCTAAATACTATGAGCACACTACACAGGCTCAGTAAGTTGATTATTAGTGTCATATGCCTTCCGATTATTGCCGTTGCCCCAGTCATCCGTATAGCAACAATTGCAATAATAAACTGCGGCGCATATTTGCTCGGCCCCGTGATGAGCTTCCTTCTGTTTGGCATAGTTTACACAGTCTGTATGCAGCAATGGAATCAGGCCGCGGTGTTTGTCATTTTGGAAGTTGCCTGTGGTTTCCTGCTGTGTGCAACTGCTGCCATTGCTGCAACTTCCCAAAGCATTGCAGACGGCCTGCTCGGATTTATTCGGCAGTAAAAACTGACCCTCGATTACTTCATTTTCTGTAATCGAGGGTTAGCTAACATATTCAGTATGAAGCGTTAGAAGAGTACATTGGGCGAACCGCAATCCATGCAATTCATATGCAACCGTCAGGAGAATATTGTACATGCGGTGTTTTTTGTAGACTATATTTCGTGATGTTTACCCATTTAGGGGCTATTTCTATGGGTAAAACAGCGATCCAGGCAGTCATCATGCCGCCGGGATCGCTGTTTTTTTCCAGAAATATATTTCGTAGTACTTTTGGGTAAACGTAGTACAATTGGGCTTCTGTAGTACAATTTGTTTCCTGTAGTACAATCATTTTTACGGAAATATACTGCACAAAGTATTTCGATACAGACTGGTAGTACCGCCGAAAATTTAGCCTGCCATGAGAGTAAGAAATTAATCGGATGCTCCTTACCGTTGCTTTAGAATGCAGGCATTACCAAAGTAACATACACTATGTAGAAAATGGATACTACGACTGCATAAAGCCAGCCCATCTTCGTCAGGCTCTTCATATCGTAACCGCCGGCAGCCATCATCATGGGAATTCCGGGAGATGCACTGGGTGTCAAGAACGCAGTTAAGCATCCGGCGCAAATCAAGACCAACATGCCCTTAGGATTAGCACCAATGGCATTACATGTAAGCAGACATATGGGAGCAAACATATTCATCACGCTCTGATTCTGCATGAATTGGGTCAGAACAAACGGTACTAAGAAGAAAATTGCACTCAGGAACCAGACATTCGGTTGTGCTCCCAGGATCTTTGTAATGTATTCGCCAATTAGGCTAGAAGCACCCGTTTCGACCAATGCAGCAGCCATGGTATTTGCACCGACGAACATGAATCCGATATCCATTGGCATCTGTCGAATTGCCTCCGGACCGGAAAGTACACCAAACAGCACATTCAGCATACAGCCAACAAGTACGATGACCCATGCAGGAACACCCAGCTGTGCATTGAAAATCAGGGCAAGGATAGTAAGGATAAAAATCAAACTGCCCGCCATATCCTGAACTTTGGTGAGGGGGGGTTCATCTGTAGCCTTTTGGCTGTTACCGATAATGGGGAGTATAGGCTTTTCCGGCGTGACCTTGGGAGCGTAGAAGAATGCCCACAGAAGAGTGAATAGAATAATGGGCAAGCGGCCGATTGTGAAGTCAATAGCATTGAAATGCTGTGCAAAACCGTAGGTTTCCATCAGACCGTCGAATACTGCTGCCTGGCTGATGGCAAAACCAAAGGGCAGAACAGCGCAGCATGCAAGGCAGGTGATGCAGAGTGGGAAATGCACCTTGGAACGGCTCACCTTAAACTCATCACAGATGGAATCCATGATAGGAAACGCAATGCTGTAGGCGACGGCAGGACTGGTCAGGATGCTTGTCAGGATAGCCGCAAGTACAATAATGCCGCAATAAGCTGTTTTAAAGCTTCCGCCGGTGACTTTACGGATAAAGTTTGTAATTGTTGTAACCAAGGATGTCTTGCGCAATCCAGCACCTACCACGAACATACCAACGATGATTACGGCGTTGGCGTTGCCAAAGCTGGAAAGTGCATTGGCCGGTCCAATACATTTAAACAAAATCAGCAGTGCCATTGAGGTAAGTGCCGTGACCCCCATGGGGTATTTGTTCCATGCCAACATGACGATCATATACAGAAAGATCGCAATGCAAAAAACGATTTGTAATGTCATCGGATAATCCTCCTTCTTATTTTGCTTCGCAGTTGCCTACATTTTTTCTGAAAATACTTCGCTAACTTTTTGCTGTATTATTTTCTGTGCCTTTTTCCAATCGGCCTTTTGGTTCACCATGAAGCCATGCATGCTTTCCGGAAAAAATTGCATTTGTACTGGTGTACCTGCGTCACACAAAGTCATAAACAGTCTCAGATTCTCCTCTCTCAGTTCATCTAGCCCGCCCTCAATCATCAACGTCTCAGGGAATTCACGGAAGACACTGCTTGGCGAAAGTGCAGGCGATACCTCGGCGATATTGTCATCTACATCACAGAGGTAGCAGTCTTTGTAAAATCGGTACTGCTCCTTCCGTTCATCCGGACAATCATCTGGCTTGTCATTCGGATCTGTGTGAAGGTCCAGCCAGCTATAAGCAAGCAGTAGGAGAGCTGGTTTCTGAAGCTGTCTTTTCTGAATACTTCTTAGTGTGACAGCGCACGCAATATTTCCTCCAGAGCTTTGTCCGGATAAAATGTAATTCTGCCTTAAGTGGTATTGTGCTGCGTTTTGGAGCAGATGGTTAATTAAAATTTCTGTTTCGTCTATCTGATAAGGGTAGAAATACTGTGGCGCCAAATGATAATCAATAGATACAACCGCGCAATCAGAAGCGTAAGCCAATCTTCTGGCAAAAAGGATATCTCGGTCACCATGGCAGCGAATCATTCCACCTCCGTGAATATTTACGACGAATGGAAGCGGTTTCTTCTCACTGGCCGGTCTGATTATGTAAAAGTGGATGGTATCTGTTTTTCCTTCTTTTATGAAGTGATCTTCGACCGTCGTGACCTCATCCAGTTCGTGCAGTCCTGCAACCTGGAAAAAAGCGGGCGGATTGGCGCGGATATTCTCTGCTTTTTGAAGTAACTGTTTCCGATCCATAGGCAATTACCAGTCACGCACAGATCCGTCAAAGCTCATATGCGCAGAGTGATTTGCCCGGTCATGAGCCGGGAATCTCTCAGCCGCATCGTCAGCCAGTTCAATACCGATACCTGGACGGTCGGGTACGAGGATACAGCCATTTTCCAGCTGGAGCGGTTCTTTGACCATGGCATCTTCTGCACCGTTGAGCATGAAGCTGGGCAGCTCCATAATGCCGAGATTGGAAATGCAGGCGCTCAATTGCACACAAGCGACTGTTGATACGGGGCCAAGCGGATTGTGTGGAATCACAAGTACATTGTTTGCCTCTGCCATAGCTGCGACTTTGCGCGAAGCGTTGATGCCGCCAATGGCGCATACATCTGGACGTACATACCGTGCCGCATCCCGTCTCATCAGAGTTTCAAACTCGTTGAAATAAGTAAAGCGCTCACCGGTGGCGATGGGAATAGAAATATGGGAGGCCACATACGCCATTGCATCCACATTATCCGGTACAATAGGATCTTCCAGCACCATGGGATGATACTTTTCAACAGACTGGGCAAAAAGGATTGCTTCCGGAACATTCATACAGCGGTGTACCTCAAGAATCAGATCAAAATCATCTCCAACCGCTTCACGTACCTGACGGACCTTTTCCACTGCGATCTGGACCTTGCTGTTGTAGAATTCATCGTGGCCGGTCCCGTAAACCTCATTGACCGGAAGAAATACCTTGCTGGCAGTAAAGCCCCGATCCTTCAGGACTCTAAACTCTGCGGACATCTCCTCTGCTGTCATGTTGAAGTTGCTTAGACCGCTGCAATAGGTGCGAATCTTATCCCTTGTTTTTCCACCCAGCAGCTCATAGACCGGAACGCCAAGAGCTTTGCCTTTGATGTCCCAAAGAGCAATCTCCAGAGCGCTGATTGCACTCATCAAAACGCTGCCACGGAAATACATGGCCCTGTACATGTTCTGATAATGATGCTCAATTCGGAAAGGATCCTGACCAATCAAGAATTCAGAGAACTTCTCAATGGCTCCCTTGGTAGCCTGGAGAAATCCCCAGTTGCCCGCTTCGCCAAGGCCGGTGATACCTGCGTCCGTATGGACCTTGACAAAGAGATAGTGCTTTGCCTCGATGATTTCTACGCTTGTTACCTTCATACAATCTTAGCCTCCTTTGGAATGTATTTTATAGAGTGCCGTACTGCACAAGCTGAATTGTAAAGGATTTCGTCTCCGTACTCAACCCAATAATCCCATTACTTTAGATTGATCTATTCCAATTTTCGCTTTATTATTAGAGAAATTAAGGTTAGTATATTAAAAAATCGTTGCTTATACCTTGCATATTTTCAATTTATATGTTACGATATTTTAGAATTCAGAATTAGATATTATCCTAAAATTATATTTTATAAAAATAGGGGTGAATTCCATGAAAAAGGCAAGTCGGCACAACCCAATCGGCACGCTTCCCATGGACAAAGGAGTCTGTGCCCTGCTGCAAGACAAACAGGGGAATATGATCTGTGAAGCCTATATGTACCGTGTAGGCTTTTTCCGATTTAACTGGCATCCATCCCTTGAAATCATGTTTGTAATGCAGGGAAACCTCCGAATTTTTACTCAGCGCGGTACTTATTTGCTAAAAGAAGGGGATATTATTGTCCTTCAGCCAAATGAAGGACATGCTACAATGATGGAAACAGTCGACACAATAGCTGCGGTTATGCATATTTCGCAAAAATATCTGGAGGGTATAAGTTCGTCTGCACAGCATATCAGGTGCCTGTACGACAGTTCAAAAGAACGTGATATCTCTTATTTCCGTATTCGAAATGCATTTGCGTCTTTTTATCGGACAGCATCCTCTGAGACGAGCCTCGGGAGTCAAATCTACGCTGAATCCCAATTGATGATGGTTATTGGTACGTTGATGATGTATTTTGCTTCGGAGCCAACTGCTCGTATTGCGAGCGGACTGACACCGCAGCAGAGCCGGAAATTCAATAAAATTCTTATGCAAATTGACAAAAACTACCGTCAGGAATGCACATTGAAAACGCTTGCAGAGGCCGTGGATATGAGTCCATGTTATCTTTCTTCCTATTTCAAAAAGCATATGATGATGGGTTTTCACGAGTATCTGACAAGAAAACGTCTCGCGCAAGCAGTATATGAATTAAACAATTCAGACAAAACAGTGTTGGAGATTGCGGTCAACGCAGGTTTTCCAGATGCAAAAGGTCTTTACGCTGCGTTCCAACAATATTTTGGTATGACGCCAAATGACTACAGAAGGAAAATTGGCATCCACATGGATGCCAATGCAAAAAATTATGTTCCTATACGCCTCCCGTTTCAGGATCCTTTTGTGCAAAGGAAGCTGGAGGAGTATAGCAAGGAAAGGTAAGCCCCCGAAACGGTAATGCCGTGTATCAGTAATTGTTGCCTGTAAACAACGTTGCTTTCGTATTGTTGTGAATTATAATGGGAGTAAACTTGGATGAAAAATAATTACGGCAAAATGCACAAACAGGGTTTTAACCAATGAGGCTTACAAAATAAGCTACGTGGTAGAAATACGTCGGCTATGCAGGATTTGCAAACATACTTACCCCAAAAAAGTACGTCCCTCGATTGACTTTGCAGCCAGTCGAGGGGCTCAGTGCTTGATGGAATGAGGGGCAGAGTGAGACTCTATTTTTTATTAGAAACGAATAAAGTGGAAGCGCAGTTGGGTTGTACTCCAGATAGCTGATAACATATGGATGGATTCCGGCACTGACTGCCCAGTCATGCCAGGAGTCGGCATCTCCTTTCACTTCAATGTGCAGCAGACGGTTTGCCAAAGCGCGTGGCATATTGTGTGCAACCGATTTGTCTGTGACGCGATTACCTGCGGCAATTACAATACAGTTTTCTGGAAGCTTGTGTTCTCCAATTGTGCGGTCAAGAGTAATCTGGTACGCAGCCGCCTGTACAGATTGCGGAGCAGCACTGATCTCATCAAGCAGAAGAATGTTGATCGTATCATCACCGGCATCCATCTGAAAGATTTGGGGCCTGAGCCAAACCGCAAGTGTTTTATCTGCATTTGCTGTCGGGATACCGCGAAGGTCTACGGGATTAAACAGCAGTAGACGGACATCGGTGATATGAACTTTTTTCCCTGTCTTGGCTTTGATATTATCCGCTATCTCACGAACACCCTGGGATTTACCGATACCCGGAGGACCCCACAGCATGACGGACGGGAAACTTCGGAGCGGAGTATTATTTTTGATGAGTTTTATATATGCCCGGGAGAGAAAAAACAGTCTCCGTATTTTGCCGATAACAAGAATATCACCACCGAAGTGATCGGTACGATTTGTGCCGCGGCCGGGGCTATGCAGATCCTCTTACTCGATTATACATCAAAACGGTTATAGGTTTCGTAGCAATCCAGGCAGAGCTTTTTTTCACCGGCCAGCCGGATCCAATTGGCTCCGGTGCTTTCGCCGCAGCAGTCGCAGACATAGGAATCAAAGATCCGCGCTTTTTCCGGAAGCTGGATCTTTGCCTCCGTTACCTGGAACATATCCTCTGGCGCGCAGCTTTGGTAATAGGCGAAGGATTCCTGGCGGGTCATGCCCTCCGGCTTCGGCTTCAGGACCAGGCGAAGAGACTTTCCGCTCTTTCGGTCAAAAAACGTAAAGGCCTGTTTGCCGCGCATATGGAACAGCAGATTTCCTTTGCCGATGCTGCATCCCAGGATGACCTGGATCGCGTCCACACCGCAGGCGTCATTTTCGCTGATGCATACGACCTCCTCATCCGCCGACAGGCATCCCGCGTTTCCGCCGCCGCCCAGGCCCAGACCCAAAAGCGCAATGGCGTACAGCGATGCTTTGTAGCCGATGGTCAGACCGCCGCATTCATGACCGTGAAATTCCACACATTTTTTCCACAATGCTTTATTCTCGTCCATACAGATCTATCCTTTCTTTTCAGGCAATTTATTGCCGCACCAAAACCATCTTTTGGTTTTCAACTTCTACTACGTGGCCGTCAATTTGATATACGTCCTGCAATGCCTTGGGGCTCAGAACGGTGTAGTCGCCGTTGGCGTACACCTGGCCCTGACGCAGCAGCAGGAATCTGTCACAGAACCGAAGGGCCAGATTCAGGTCGTGAATGACCACGATGGCGGTCAGGCCGTCGTGATGGCAAAGCTCCTGCACAATTTGCAGCACCTGATACTGGTTGTGAATGTCCAGACTGCTGGTTGGCTCATCCAGCAGCAGCAGCTTCGGCTGCTGGGCCAGGGCTCTTGCCAGCATGACCTTCTGCCGTTCGCCGCCGGAGAGCTGATTTAAGAACCGTCCCCGCAGAGGATCCAGGTTCAGCCGGTCCATGGCGCTGTGGACGATCTGATGGTCTTTCTCCGTAAAGCCGAATTTCATATAAGGCCGTCTTCCCAGCATGACCACATCGTGGACCGTCATCTGCGTGCTTGGAACCGTCTGGGCCACGAAGGCCATGCGCCGGGAGACCTGGTGGTTGCTCATTTGCAGGATATTCTCCCCATCCAGAAGCACTTGGCCGGAATCCGCCCGCAGGATCTTATTCAGGCACTTGAGCAGCGTACTTTTCCCCACGCCGTTATTCCCCAGGATCGCCAGGAACTGCCCTTGCTCCAGGGCAAAGCTCACATCCTTCAGAACGTCCTTGCCACTGTGGTAATGGTAGGAGATATGGTTTACTTCTATCATTTCCGCGTGCCCCCCTTGAACAGGAGATACAGGAACAGGGGCCCGCCCAAAAAGGAGGTAATGGCGCCGATGGGCAGAATGATGGGTATCATTGCCACCCGGGCAAAGAGGTCTCCCAGCAGAAGCAGGACCGCGCCGGCAAGAACGGAGCCGGGAATGAGGTATACGTGGTTGTTGCCCACCACCATCCGGACAATATGGGGAGCCACCAGCCCGATGAAGTTGATAAGCCCCACCCGGGATACGATGATAGAGCAGGTCAGGCAGCACAGGACCATGTTCGTCAGAGTCAGCCTCTGCACATGGATGCCCAGACTTACGGCGGTTTCCTCGCCGCTGAGCAGGGCGTTGTAATCCCAGCGATGGCTGACGCAATACGCAAGCAGGACCAGGACCATGCCGGACATGACCCGCAGGTCACTCCAGCCGGTGCTGCCCAGGTCTCCGAAGGTCCAGAATACCAGGCTTGCAAGCTGGATCTCGTTGGCAAAATATTGGATCAATGTGGTTGCGCCGCCCAGCATGGAGCTGATCGCCACACCGGCCAGCACGATCCCCTCCGCGGAGACCTGCTTCAGCCGGGACAGGCCCAGGATCACGACTGCCACGGCAATGGAGCCAAGGAAGGACCACAGGGAAATGCCAACACCGCCGGTCAGATTCAGGGTAACGATGGCAAACGCCGCGCCAAAGGTGGCACCCTGAGATACGCCCAGGGTGGAGGCGGATGCCAGGGGATTGTGAAGAATGGCCTGCAAAATACACCCAGACAGCCCAAGTCCCGCGCCTGCCACAATGGCGGTGCAGATCCGCGGCATCCGGTTGTTCCGAATGACCAGATTGATCTTTTTATCCGCGGATCTCCCGAAAATTCCCTTGATCAGCTCCGTTACCGGTGTGTTATAGGACCCGGCACGGAGGGAAAGCAGGACGGACACCAAAAGCAGCAGCGTCAGGAGCAGCAAAAACAGAATGCTCCGGGCCTGATTTTTGCGATAGTCCGTCAGCTCGTGCTTACGCACCAATGGTAATCTGGCAGAACGCATAGCCGGCTTCCTCCAGATCGTGATAGGGATTGCTGCCCAGCAGCTTGGTGAATATCTCGCCAGCTTTTTCTACGGGATCGATATCCTGAAACTGCTGGGGATACATGACGCAGGCGGCGTAGTACGCGTCTGCCAGGGCGGTTTCCAGATTGGAGGCGGAGGAGCGGAAGGAGATCTGAGAATAGACCTTTCCCTCCTGAACGGCGGTTAAGGCGTTATAAAATTCGGGGTGGGCCCCATAGTCCTCGTTGATCAGGTTCATTCCGTTAAAATCCAGGAAAATAATTTCGGGATCCCAGGAGAGGACCTGCTCTACATCGATGTTAAAAGCTCCGGTCTGGCCAGTGGTATTCGCGAGATTTTTTGCGTGGATCAACTCAAAGGGGCCATAGTAAGCCTCCGTGCCCTCGAAGCCGTGATGCCCCTTAAAGGAAACGCCACCCACGTAGCAGGTGGGCTTTGCGTCTTCGGCAATGGAAGCGGTCCGGTCATCCAGATCCTTCTGAATGGACTTCAGGTAGGCAGTCAGGTCCTCGGCGCGGTCCTCCAGTTGGTAGAGCTCTCCCAGAATGCGGATGGTAACGTAGGCTTTCTCATCCAGGGTGGTGTCGCTTCCGGGAACAACGACAACGGGGATGCCTGTTTTCTGGCTCAGCTCGTCGGGATCCTGGCTGGCGTAGCTGCTCATAACGATCACCTGGGGATCCACGTTTATGATCTCCTCTACAAAGGGCTCCCCGTTTGTTCCGGTAACGGGCAGATTCTGGAACAGATCAAAATTCACGTAATTGTACAGTCGGCTCATGCCGGGCTTTGTTTCGTAATCCTCTACGCCAACGACCCGGTCGGCACCGCCTACATAGCAGGTATAGCGCAGAGCGCCGACACCAACGCACACAATGCGTTCCACGGAATAGGGGATCTCCACATTCCGGTCCATACTATCCGTGATCACGCGTCTTTCCGGCGTGGTTTCTTCGGAGACGGTACTGGCAGCAGTGGTTTCGTCTGCATGAGAAGCCGTCGGCGCTGCTTCTGGCGCGCCGGCGCAAGCGGCCAGCATCAGCAGCATGGACAGCATCAGCAGCATGGTAACGATTTTTTTCATCTTTTTGATTTCCTTTCCTTTTGCAGCGAGTTTTCGCCTGAATCTATGGGGACAAGTTTTCCGGAATTCGCTCTTGATAGGATTCTATCAGATATAGAACGATTCCGGAAGCCCCCCGGGGGGATACAAAAAAGGCGCTGTATTTTTCACAGCGCCTTGGTCTCATGTTGGCTTTTTTTCCGGTTCTTTGCAGCCCTTTTCCAGCTCAGCCTGTCTGGCCAGCAGCAGGTTTACCTTGTCGTAGAGATCTTCAATCATGATCTCGGTTTTCAGATTCACTTTGTAGTCGTTTTCCGCCCGGCGGCGATCCTTTTCCTCCTGCCGATTCTGGCTCATCATAATCAGCGGTGCCTGAATGGCCGCCACACAGGAGAGGACCAAATTCAGAAGAATAAAGGGATAGGGGTCAAAGGCACGGGCGGCCAACACCACATTGATCACCATCCACAATACCAGCACCCCGGTAAAGGAGAAGATAAAGGCCCAGCTTCCGGCAAACCGGGCAATGGTATCTGCCGCCCGCTGACCCAGGGAGTATGTTTCCCCGGCAGGGTTCTCGGAAATCTTGCTGTCTGCCAGAAGATTCAGCACTTCCTCATCAGTCATATCCCGGCGAACATCCTTCAGGATTTCCCGCATCAGCTTTCTGTTTTCTTTCATCATGACCATCCTTTTCACAATCACGCCGCACCCAGCGCTTGAGTCCCCGGTTTGAAGGGCAATTTTATTGTACGGACTATTGATGAACATTTCAAGAGAAAAATTCCACGGTCTCTTTCGGGGAGGACTGTGGAACTGTAGAGGGACTGTTTACGTACCCATCCGCTGTTCCATCAGGCGGGGCAGCTGGGTATGCCAAGGTTGTCTTCGACACAATCACAGATCGTTCCTTCCATACATAATTCCCCATTCTCTGCAAATACTTCTACCGGACGAAACCGCGCTTAGGCGCTTTTAAAGGAGAAGAGAGCATGAAGGCAACAGGCATTGTACGGCGGGTAGACGACCTGGGACGGATCGTGATCCCTAAGGAAATTCGAAGAACACTGCGGATCCGGGAAGGTGACCCGTTGGAAATCTACACGGAGAAAGACGGGGGCGTGATTTTCCGAAAGTATTCACCTATGGGGGACCTGCAGGAGTTCGCGGCCCAGATGTGTGAATCCATTTCCTCGGCTACGGGGCACATTGCGGCGATTGCGGACCGGGACGGGATCATTGCCCTCCATGGGGCACCCAGGAAGGAGCTGCTGGATAAGCCCAACTCGCCGGAGCTGGAGAAGCTGATGGAGCAGCGGAAGAACTATCTGTATCATGCGGGAGAGAACCCGATCCCGGCCTCCCGGGGAGAAGAGAAATACCACCTGGGGGCGGCGTCTCCCATCCTGTCCCAAGGAGACCTGATGGGAAGCGTTCTGCTGCTGCTGGGCGAAAACGACAAGCCTCTGGGGCTTAGCGACCAGAACCTGACCAAAACCGTAGCGGGCTTTCTGGGACGGCAGATGGAGAGCTAAAGGGCAAGAAAATCCCCCGGAAAGCGCATGCTTTCCGGGGCGAAATTTTACGTTTTCCGCACAAACTTTTCTTTGCATCTGGGGCAGGTGATGGAGATCTTCCCCTTGCCCCGGGGGACACGGACGGTTTGGCGGCATTTGGGACAGTCGAAGTAGCGGTTGTTCCGGTCCTTCAGACGGTCGAAAAACAGGAGAAAGGTTCTGTTCTCCTGATAGCGCTTATAGGTATTCCGGGAGAGAGCACGGAAGATGGCCCAGATCATCAGGGCGTAGCTGAGGAACCAGAAAACAGTGCCCGCAATAGACCTGGCGAAGAGGGAAGAGAGGATGCTTGCAAGCAGCCCAAGACCCAGGATCACCATATTCAATCGGTCTGAACCATAGCGGCCGGACATAAAATTATGGAATCCGGCATAGAAGCGGCTGGTTGCCTGCCTCAGCCAAAGGCTGAATTTATTCATAGAGAGACCACCTTATGTGCCAACAAGATTTACATACTATTATATTGCGAATTCCAGGAATTTCAACCTTATGCGGTAAGAATTAACGGATTGTTTAAGATTCTTAAGAATTGCGGATACGGAATCCGTACTTGATTTATGGCAGAAATTCTGATAAAATAAATAGGTTAAGTGGTAAGAAAGGCGCCAAAATGGGAGCAGTCCCCTTTTTGACGCATATCAACGGTCAGGAGGCAGCTATGACGATCCAACAGCTTCAATACGCTCTGGCCGTTTATCGGGCGGGGTCCATTTCCGGCGCGGCTGCGGTCCTCGGTCTGGCCCAACCCAATCTCAGCGGTATCATCCGGGCTCTGGAGGAAGAACTGGGCTACTCCATCTTTCTGCGCAACAGCAAGGGGGTTCAGGCCACGGAAAAAGGCGTAGAGGCCCTGTCCCTGGCGGCTCAGATGGTGGAGGGCTATGATAAAATGGTCCGGCTCAGCAGCAAGGCCGATGCCGAGCGGCTGCGGGTGGGGGGCATATCCTATGCTCCGGTCTGCGATGCCTTTTCGAAGCTCTGCCGGGAGCTGGAAGACCGGCCGGAGCTGGAGATGTCCTATTTTTGCGAAGAGGCAACCAGCGCCATGGATAAGCTCCTCTTTGCCTCCCTGGATCTGGTGATGGTGCTCCAAAGTCCGGAAAGCGAAGACAAGCTCCAGCGGGAGTGCCGCCAGAAGGGCCTGCGGATCACCCCCATTGCCGATATCCCCATTGTTCTGCGTATCGGCCCCAAGCACCCCTTGTATCACGCCCCGGAGATCCGCCTGTCGGATTTCCGGAACTATACCTACGTGGACTACAACAACCGGTATTTTCTGGAGTCCCAGTCTCTGAGCTCCATTTTCCAGATCAATCCGGACCGGGTCATTACCGTGGCGGACCGGATGCTGAAAAACCGGCTGATCTCCGAAACCAACATGTACGGCATCGGCTGCAAGATGCCCCCCGCAACCAACGAGCGCTACCATTTCCGCTGTATCCCCCTGGGGGATATGCACCAGCGCCTCCTGGCCCTGGAGCGGGCGGCGGCGCCTCGGTCCAAGCTGGCCCAAAGGTATCTGGATATCCTGGCAGAGGTTTTTCGAAATGTATAAAAGACCGGGAAGGCCCCAAAGGCTTTCCCGGTTTTTGTCACAGCAGCCCGTACTCCATGCCGTAGGGCCAGCCGTTAAGGCCGCCCAGGTCGTAGAGACGGGTGTAGCCTTGGTCAAAGAGCTGGGCAGCCGCCAGGGCGGACCGGCGGCCTGTGCGGCAGTAGAGCAGCACAGGTGCGTCTTTATTCGGCAGGATGCTGTCTAAGTCCGTGTCCTCGATATCCTCCAGCGGCAGCAGCACCGCCCCGGCGGCGTGCTCGGCCCCATACTCGTCCTCCGTTCGCACATCCACCAGGGTGCTCCCCGGCACCGTATCTAAAATATGTTTTCCCTGAGCAAAGGTAATGGGCTGGATCATGTAGGTTCCCCGTTTCGTTTTTTTTATATCATAGCACCTTTTCTCCATAAATACAAGAAGCCGGAATGGGGACAAGCCCCATTCCGGTGTTGCGCGGGGGTATGTGATTTTGTCGGAAACGAAACCCGTTGCCGCTTCAAAACCCCCTCCCGCGTTCTTTACTGCATACCGCTCTCGTAGGCCTCGATCATCTTCTTGACCATCTGGCCGCCTACGGAACCGGCCTCACGGCTGGTGAGGTCGCCATTGTAGCCCTGCTTCAGGTTGACGCCCATTTCCTGAGCAGCCTGCATCTTGAACTTGTCCATAGCTTCCCGGGCCTGGGGAACGTTCAGTTCGTTGCTGTTTTTCATAGTGATTCTCTTCCTTTCCGTTTCTTTTCGCGGGTTTTCTCCGCAGTCATAGGTTGCGCCGAAACGGGCGGGAAATGTGTGGATTTTTGAGGGAAAGGTGGGGGAGAATGGAAAAGCAGTAGATTTTTTGAGATGGCCTCCATTGAAGGGAAGATGAGTGATTTTCACGCCGTGAAGTGAATGAAAAGTGAAAAAGCACCTGCCAGTGAAGGCAGATGCCAATTCTTGGTTTCTATTATTGCGGGTACATCACGGGGTCAATCATTTTGCTCAGATGAATGATCCCTATATTCCTGTTCTGGAATACGCGGCACCCCCTGTTTCAGGTATTCCCTTAAAAGAAAAGCGCAGAAGTATGGGAATGTCAGTATCTGATCGCTGTAGCCAATGTTTCCTGCTGTCAACTTGATACCATAAGCGATATCGGGATAGCTTTTGCTGGAAATCAGCGTTTTCAACGATTTTGCAGTACCCCGTTTTGCTTTTACTTCAATTGGGATGAGATTTTGCTGTGTTCGTACAAAGAAGTCTTGCTCAAGGGTAGAATCTTCTTTTTTGTAGTAAAATAGCTGATACCCACTTTTTACCAGGGCCTCGCCCACAATGTTCTCATAAAGCGCTCCCTTATATACATTCAGGTTTTTGTTGGCCCGCAAATCTTCCTGCGCCTCGTCATCCAGCATTGCCACAAACAATCCAGTATCGAAAAAGTAGAGCTTAAATTTGCTGTCATCATAGTTTCCTCGAAGCGGAAGCTCTGGATGATTCAGGCAATAACAAATTTGCACGATCCCGGAATCCCGCAACCATTCGATACATCCACGGTAGTCCTTAAATCTGGCTCCGTGGGCGACTTTTGAAATCTGAAATTTCTTGTTATCCTTCGCCAGCTGATTTGGTATCTGCTCAAAGACGTTCAGGATACGCCCCTGGTCCATCCCATCTGCGTATTTGCGAATATCCTCCCGATAATCCTCCAGCAGCTGATGCTGCGTTTCCAATGAACCCTCAAATGTTCCCCTTTCGATATACTGCCGAACAACTGCCGGCATACCGCCAAGGATGCAATAGTCCAGAAACAAACCACTGTACAGATTCATTTCCAACTGATTGAACGGCTTCAAGGTTTCCATGTGTCGAAGCATATCCCCAATTGCATCTGTGCGATACCCCTTTGCCCACAGGAATTCCTCAAAATCCAGAGAACTCATGGTGTAGTCTGTTTTATACCCAACGCTGTTGCTTTCGATTTCCCTGTAATTGATTCCGAGCAGGGAGCCGCTGCATATTACATCAAAGCGGCCATCGATCTTGAAAAATTTCAGAGACGTGGCAATTGACGCAAAGTCCTGTATTTCATCAAATATAAGGACTGTTTGCTCTGGCTGAAACCGTTTAGATGGATCCATGCGAGAGATATTTTTGACAATGTTTTCTGCCCGGTAGCCATCTTCCGTAATCAGCTTATACTTTGGCTCCTCGACAAAGTTAATGTAAATAACACTTTCGTAGTTTTGGGCAGCAAAGCGTCGGATCGATTCCGTTTTACCAACCTGTCGGGGACCCTTCACGATCAGAGGCTTCCGTTCCGGATTTTTCTTCCACTCACTCAAGAATAGATCAATTTTTCGATTCAAGTAGAGTTCACCCATTTGCTTCACGCTCCTTTGTAAAAGACATTGTACAAAAAATGAGCGACTTTTTCAAGAGCATTCACAGAAAATGAGCGACTTTTTCACAGGCGTTCACATTTTCGGTGGGCAGCCCCTTTGCCTTTTCTCATTCCCTGTCAATTGGGTATTTCGTCATGTCTCACTCCTGGCTGTAGCCCGGGGCTACCCGCTGGAAGCGGACGGTGACACGGGTCTGGCCGCCGGGGGTGCAGGTGAACAGGGTCAGGTCCCAGTCACCGGTGGTCATGGCTTCTTCGTCGTTTGGTTCCAGTGTCTCCTGCTCTACCATTTGAAAGGAGACCACCTGGTCGTCCATATCCGTAAAGAGCAGGGTATCCCCGGGTTGGAGGGTTTTGAGCTTGCCGAAATGGGAAGCGTAGTTGTGGGCGCAGATGATGAGATTATTCTGGTACAAAGAGCCTGAATAGCGGCAGGGGGCCTCCTTGAGATTGGGGTAGCTCCACCGGCTCATCACCGGCAATTCCAATTGAAGTGTGGGGATGCTCAGTACGCCAATATAGTCCCGGCCGTCCACGGTTTTTTCCGGCATCTCCCGCTGGGCATCCAGCAGGTATTCCGGCAGCTTTACCGCCGGGGCTTCTTCCTGTTCCGCCTCAGCACCGGCTTCCGCTGGGGGCTGCTGGGTCAGGGACTGGGTCAGCTCCGTGATGACCTGCTGGGCAGAGTCTCCGGCTCTGCGGGACTCCTGCCCGTTATAGGCCCATAGGAACAGGGCCGCTGTCAGCAGCAGCAGCCCCGTATTGATCCAAATTCTTCCTGGGTCAGTCTTCATCCCCGTCCCTCCTGCGGCGGAGCAGACCCACCACAATGCAGCCCAGTCCTCCGCAGGTCAGCACCGGCACTGGCCACCACAGCTGGCCGGTCTGGGGCAGCTTCCCGCCGCCGGAGGAGGGGGTGGGTTTCGTTGGAGGGCTGGTAGGCTTGGTGGGCACCTCCCGTTCCAGGTCGGTTTTCGGCTCACTGGCCACGTCATATTGGTATTCCCCCTCATAGAGGTAAGGAAGGCTCACCAGAAAAGGCTCTGTTTTGCCGTACCCGGCAGAGGCGGTTTTCTGCACAACCAGATACAGGCCAAAGGGCAGGTGCGGAAAGGTCACTTTGCCGTCTTCCCCCACCTTTTGGGGGAGGGCGGTCACCGGGGTCAGTTTGTCTTCCAGCTTAGAAAGCTTCCCCGCCAGATCCGGGGACTGGATGTCTCCAAACTGGGACAAGTCATCCCGGATGGCTGCCACGGGGACAAAGGAATAGTTGCCGTCTTCCTCTGCCACATCCCCCACTTTGTAGAGGGCCAGGGTGCCCCCTGGGAGGGCTTTTCCCCCATAGGTCATGGTCACAGTGATGCTGCACTGGCCGTCTTTTTGCGCATCGGGCACCGGGTGGGCGGCAGCAGACAGGGGCAGACAGAGCAGGAGCAGCAGCGCAAGCAGACTTCTCAGACATTTTCTCATAACAAACCTCCTATTTCTTTCTGCGCCGGGGCAGCAGCAGTAACAAAAGCAGAATAAGCAGAATGGGAATGGCGACGATGGGGGCCACCAGCATGGGCTCGATCTGGATGGCGTCGGCGGTGACCCGGACGGTTTTGACTTCCTCGATATTGTCAATGCGGTGCCCCCGGACCAGCAGCCGGTGGCTGTTGATGCCATAGGGGGTGCAGGTCACCAGGGTGCAGTAGTCCTGGCCTTCTACAATTTCCAGTGCGGCAGTATCCTGGGGCTCTACGATGAGGATCTGGTCTACCTCGTAGGTCAGCACCTCGTCCAGCACCCGCAGGAGAAAAATGTTCCCCTCCCGGAGTCGATCCAGATTGGTAAAGAGCTTGGCACTGGGCAGACCCCGGTGGCCGGAGAGCACGCAGTGGGTACTCTTCCCGCCCACCGGCAGGCTGGACCATTCCAGATGGCCCACGGCCACCTGCAAAACCGAATCCTCCGTGCCGTGGTAAATGGGCAGGCTCACGTCGATTTCCGGGATCTCGATATATCCCATGACCCCCTGGCCGGAGATGTCCAAAAGGCGTTTATATTCCGCCTGCTGTTCTTCGGAGAGCATATAGCCGCTGTTCCGGCTCAGCAGCCCCTTATTATAGGCCCTGGCGGCTTCCCAGAAGGCCTCGTAACTGGCCTGATCCAGGGCGGCCACGTCTTCGGCGTAGGTGGTAATGGCCTTGGTCTGGTGGAAGGAGTTCCAGTAGTCACTGACGGTGGGGTACAGCAACAGGGACAGCCCTATAAGCAATATGAAAAGTAAAACAATGGTTGACAGATGTTTTCGCATACAGGGTTCTCCTTGTGGCTGCGTGCCGGGGAGGAATGCTCCCCGGCACGGGTTTTGAGGGAATTAGAAGAAACGGATCAGCGGCAGCGCCCCGCTTAGACCTCGCCCTGGCTCATGCGCTTCTTGGTGACCAGCAGCACCCCGGCCCCCACGACCAGGACAGCACCGAGGACGTAGAATACGGTGGTGCCCATGCCGCCGGTGGAGGGAAGGACTGCGCCGGTTTTGTTCGAGACCGTAGCGGTGACAGTAAGCTCGTTTTCGTTGATTACTGGGGTATTCTTCTCATTTACCTTCACTGTATAAGGCTGATCCAGCTGATTGTAGCCGGCGGGGGCCTTGGTTTCTACTAGATGGTAGATTCCGTTGGCAAGGCCATCAAAGAAGGCTTTGCCATTTGCATCGGTTTCTACTTCAGTGGCATCAGTAATCTTGTCAACCCAGGTGACCTCATTGGTTGTTTTATCCCACTTTTTGTAATACTTGATAGTTGTAGTACCCCCAGTGGTTTCTTCCTTGTACAGGACAAATTTTGCGCCTTTCAGCTTGGTTGCCTCGGAGCCATCGGCAACTTTCAAGATGGCGATTTTAGAGGTGTAGACGTCTACCTTTTGCGGGGGCGTGGTGGTCTTATGGGTCTCATCGGTAGGATCATCGCTGTAGGTCAGCTTTGCTTCGTTATGGGAGATTTTCGCTACTGCTTTCTCGTTGACGGTAGCGGTATAGATAACTTCAATGGGTTGGCCAACCTTGTAATTCTTGACGTAGATGGTTACCTTAAAAGTATAACCATCACCAGCATTTCCTTTGTTAAAGGTATACGTGGTATTCGATTCAGCCTGCTGCGTACCCCCAACCTTTACAGTAACACTGTCCTCATTAAAAGTCAACCCATCGCTCATTTTATCGGTGATTTCGTAGGTATATGTTGTAAAGATGGTATGCTCGGGCACTTCGCCGGTGATGATGAACGGAACGGTGTCGCCCACATTGAAGCCGTTCTTTTCGACTGTCTTCGTCTTCTCAAAAGGTATGTTATTCTTATCGTGGATGGTGACGTCGGGGTTGGTGGTGTCCAGGCTGCACAGTGCGCCGGTGGAGCTGGTGACGAAGTAGTAGCCCAGAGGGAGGCCGGTTACAGAGACAGTCGTTCCACTTGTAGTCAGCGGATTTCCACTGTCAGTGACAGAACCATCAGTCAAGGCTTTCTTCAAAGCATCGGCGAATTTGGGGGCGCTGAAGATGACTTTGCCGAACGTAACGACATAAGTATTCGTGTCGCCAACCTGGGTCAGTTTCAGGCCGTTCGCGTCAATGGCATAGTCGTGGACAGTGTTGTACCATGGGCTTCCGCTGTCACCGCCCTCAATGGTGTAAGAATAGTGACCAGCATTATCATAGACCACATCAAAAATCTTGTAGGCTTTGTACTCCTGATCTTCACGGGGATTATCCACGGTAATGCTGCCCGTGCCGGTGGTTCCAGTTGTCTCCTCGGCGGCAACCGTGACGGCCAGGGCGAAGACCATGACCAGGGCCAGCAGGAGGCTGGTCAGTTTTCTTGCGTGTTTCATTTTTCATGCTCCTTCTTTCATCACAATTTTGAATTTGAATGGTGGCTTTCCGCGTATCAGGAAGATACCTCATCCTCCTTTCGACGCTTGCAATGGATATACAACAGGGTCGCCGCGCCGAAGATCAGCACCAGGCCCCCTGTGGTATAAGAGGTTGTCCCGGCCCCGCCGGTATCAGGAAGCTCATACCCCCAAGGGGTGTCCTGAATGGGAAGCAATAACACCTTGGAGTCGGTGCCGTCGGTAACGTTCAAAGGCGTTCCGGTGTCGGTTTCGCTGGTCTTTTCCAACGTCCCGTCCTTCTCCGTAGCCGGGTAGAGTGTGGCATTGCCATCCGCCCTCACTTCCAGGATCCAGGGCCCCGCTACCATGTAATTGGAGGGTGCCTGTGTCTCACGGAGTTCGTAAGTCGCGCCCCGGTGGATGCCGGTAAAGGTCGCAATGCCGTCTTTACCGGTGGTGACCTCCACAGAGGTCTCCTTCCCCTGTTCTTTCAGGGTGAACTTTGCGCCTTCCAGCTTTTTCTCGGCGTTCACGCTGTCCGTCTTCGTGATTTGCAGATTCAGCGGGGTCGTCATTCTGTTGGTAAAGGTGGGGTCTTTCATCACCAGGGTATAAGACCCATCCGGATTGGCCCCCCGGCTAACGCCCCCAGTCTCCGTGGAGCCGGTGGTGGCGGTGTTTGATACTACGCCACTGAAATTGAACACCGCTTCTCCTCCCGGTGCATAGAGGATATTTACAATATCCTTTGTTTGCGAAGAACCATTTTTGCTGAAAATGTAATTGTAAGAACCCTTTCCGGTAACGGTCAGGTCGTAATACCAGGTGCCGTCCGTATCCTGTGTCATGGCTGCTCCCGGCCAATGACCGGCTTTCTCACCATTAGCATCCCATACGTACACGTTCACGTTGTCCCAGTTATTCGTGTCCTGATAGCGCACCCTGAACTTCCCTGTCTGGGAACCCGTTCCGGAGCCGGAGCCGGAGGAACCGCCGCTTTCGGTGCCATCTACAGTAACAGACTCCACATAGTAGCTTGTGAACGTCACATTCAAAAGGGTAACATCTTTCTTAGCAACATTCACCACGATTGTATGTTCTGTCGTATCGTAGGTGATACCGGGTCTCTTATCGTCGACCTCGCTGAGCTTATAGGTATAGGATCCGGAATGACTAAACTCTATGTCTTGAATCGTAAATACACCGGTAGTGGCATCGGCCTTCGCCGTGCCGACAACCGCTCCAGTATCGTCCGTCAGCTGGAATATAAAGTCCCGCCCGCTGGTCTGCGGTACATCGTCCTTGAGCAGGGCCTTGGTACCGGTAATATCCAGTTCCGGTGTGGACGTTACCACCTTGGTTTCGCCCGGGTCGCCCAGAATCAGGCCGCCGTTGGTCATGATGCCGCCGCCGTGGACACCGGAATAGTTGCCGGTGATAATGACCTTCGCGGCATTGACTGCCTGGCTCTTGGCGGCATCATCCGGGTGCGCATTCAATCCGAACAGATACTTCGCGGCCGCATAGCCACTCTTGCCGATACTGACAACCTGTTCGTCGCAGCTTCCCGTCCAGTTCGCCGCGCCGCCACCTGCCATCTGGCCGGTGACAAGAGAAATCGGGTCGTTTGCGTTGTCTCTTGAGCGGACACAGAAGTAATCCGTGAAGCCGTTTTGCATAAAGACCGTGCTTGCTTTCGCCAAATTGGTATCATAGTTTTTGCCGTTGCCGCCGTCAGACATGTTTTCGCCTTTAGCTGCGTTTCCGTAAATGGCCGCTCCGTCTTGATTGACGATCAGGGTCTTGCCTGTAGGACAGGCGCCCACGCCGCCGCCAAAACCTTCCGCGCGGTTATCGAAGATCAGCGCGTCCATGATCGCCAGGTGGCCGTTTTCCTGAACGAAAATGCCGCCGCCGCCCCAGTCATCGGGGGTAAGCGTACTATTATTGGTGATATAAACTGTACCATCTGCCAGAATCACGCCGTTGGTACCGCCGCCGATACGAAGGCCGCCGCCCTCGCCATATTGGGCGCAGTTGCTGGCAATGGTGCCGCCGCTTACTGTAAAATCGACTCCACCTTCCCCTTCATAGAAGCCCGCATAAATGCCGCCCCCTGCCAGACTGGAATAGTTGCCGGTCACATAGCCGCCGGTCATCTCCATTTTAGAACCGTTTGCCAGAGCAATACCGCCACCGCCGTACTTGTTGTTCGTATCGCCCGGGCATGTTCCACACTCACAACGCTTAGAGTTGTTGGTCACGTAGCCATCGCCGGACAGATTCAGCGTACCACCGCTATTGACGTAGATACCGCCGCCGTTATCCTCGTGTCCATTGATCTCATTGCCCGTCACCGCACCGCCGGAGATGTTCAGCGTTCCCTTTTGAAAGAAGATACCGCCGCCGGAACTGCCACGGTTGGCCGCAATGACACCGCCCTGGATATTCACCGTTCCGTTGTCAACGTAAATACCGCCGCCGGGCATGCCGTCTCTGCCGCCGCCCACAATATAGCCGCCACTTACGTTCAGCGTTCCGCCCTCCACATAGACAATATGACTGACGTGGGCGCCTTGGAGTACACCGCTCAGTAGTTCCAATGTACCGCCGGTCTCAACCTTGATTACCTGATCAGAAGGCTTCCCGCACAGGATCTTTCCTGCGTTGGCGAGGGGGACTTCATGCTTTATCAGTGTTTCCGTGGTACCGGTGTCATTGGCCTCGGATTCTGTGATGTAATACGTCAGGGTATCATTTTCCAGGCTCGCCTTATTGCCGTAAAGGCTGCCGCTGTCCGTGGTCACGGTCTCCGAAGGGGCTTTCGAGTCCATAATGGTGAGCTTCGCGTCGCTGTTGACGACAAGGAAACTCCCTGTTCCCTGGTAGCAAACACCGAAACCGTTTAAATCGAGGACGGTATCCTTCGTTATGGTAATAGGCTCACTCCAGGTGGTGCCCGACGTTAGCCGAAAAGAACCGCCGTCGGCGATACTTCCGAGCTGGCTGCCGTCAATATCTCCGGCGGCCACAAGCGAAATATCATACCAAGAGAAATGATCCGTAACCACAGCCACGTCGCCGGTTTCGGTTTTCTCCGCCTCCATGTCGGTGACTTTGTTGGCTTCCGTATCAATATGATAGACCTTGGGGTAAAGCCCCTGGGTATTCAGGCCGCTGAAGGTCACGGTGACGGGTCCCACCGGCTCGATCTCCTCCTCGCCGTGCCGCAGGGAAATGTCCAGCAGGAAACGCCGCTCCGGCTCGGTGCCTTCCTCCACCGGGAGCTGCTCCCGGATGGCCTGGCCCTGTTCCTCCGCCACATCTGCCGCAGTCAGCGTGATCTCACTGGCCGGGAAGGGGAGGGATGCGCTGTCGCCGGTAACGGTCACGGTAATGCCGGATTCTGACTGGGCGGTCAGGGTAAATTCCTTCGGCCCCTGGGGCAGAACCACATAGCCAAGGATCACAGAGTCTGCCGCCTCATAGGCTCTCTGGCCTACGGCGTGTTCCGCATTGCCCTCAATGGCGGTAAAGCCCCCCTCTGTAACCTCTGCCACAATGGCCACCCGGTCCGCTGTGCCGTCGCCGTCCCGGTCAAAGAACACCAGGTCTCCGGGAGCCGCCTCATGGGACTGGGCCGGTAAAAACGCATCGGCCAAGGCCGCAGCCCAGCTGCCGCAGTCTTTGTCCGTGGGGATATTCTCTGCGCCCCCGTAGTGCAGGCAGAAGGCCACAAACATGGCGTTCCAGTCGCCGTAGGGATCGCCCTGCCAGGCACCGTAGCGGGTATAGCCCATCAGGGTCTGGCCGTCCTCTGCCACAACATAGTTCTTTGTACTCTCGGCATAGCCCAGCTGGCTTTGGGCAATGGCCAGGGTATCCAGCCGCCAGTCCCCGGTAAGGGTCACATCCCCAAAGGTCTGCTCCCAGATTTCCGCCGTCTCCACATCCGCCCCAGGATCTGCGTAACAGGCCAGGCTGTGGGTATGCTCCTCCAGGGTGCAGGTCAGTTCTCCCTGCGCATCCCGGCAGCCTTCCCCATGGGTATGGGATTCTTTCCCGCAGAATACCGGTTCTTCCGGCTCTTCCGGCTCCTCCGGTTCTTCCGGCTCGGTGGCGCTGCAAGCCTCGCTGTGAGTATGCTCCTCCATACCGCAGGTCAGGACCTGATTCCAGGAATAACACGCCTCCGTGTGCTGATGGGCTGGTTCTTCTGTCTGACCGCAGATCAGCTGCCGGGATGCTTCATAGCACTCCTCCCCATGGACATGGCCCTGAGACTCCTCCTGACCGCAGATCAGATTGCCCTCCTCGTCATAGCATTCTGCTCCGTGTGTATGGCCGGTGCTTTCCGACATACCGCAGACCAAATCCCGGGTTTCCTGATAACATTCTTCGGTATGGGTATGCTGGGGCTCTGTGGACTGGGTGCAGATCAGGTCCCCCCGTTCCGATGTATAGCAGGCTTCCGTATGTGTGTGCTCCGGAAGAGCGCACTGTTTTTCCAATGTGATGGCTGGCAGGATCAGAGCATAGGTCGTGCAGAACACAACCACCGCAGCCAGACAGGTCGTAACCTGATACCAACGCCGCTTTCGCTTATGTGCACTGGCATACCGCTCAGCATCCCCCTGGAGCAATTTATCCATCCGACAACTCCCTCCATCCTATTTCAGTTTTCCAAATCCGCCAAAGGGGAAAACCCGGAATACAATTTTCCCCACAATCTGTTCCTCAGACACACAGCCAACCTCCTTATGCCGGGAATCCACAGAGGTGGACCGATGGTCTCCCATACAGAAGTACCGATTATCCGGCACCTGATAGGGAAGCTCAATATTGCTGCCTCCAAGGGATTTCTCCGTCAGATAGGGCTCCTCCAGCAGTTTATCGTCCACATAGACGTTTCCGTCTTCATCGATATCCACCCACTGACCGGGGCCGGCAATGCAGCGCTTGACCAGTATTTTGTTTCCCAGATAAAACGCCACCAAATCCCCCGGCTGAAAATCGGAGCCTTTGATCGAAACAACAATATCTCCCTCGTTCAGCGTCGGCGTCATGGAAGCTCCATATATTTGCAGAACCGGCATCCAGATCGTAGCGACAAGAACGGCGACTGCCGCCACGACAATCAGCATGTAAAGGGTGCTGCGCAGAACAGCGCGGTATCGCGAACGGTACTTGACCCGCTTCAACTCTGCTGCAAGCTGCTCCACGCTGGGATAATCCACCGGTTCTTTCCGAATAGGTTTCACTTTTCGCTCTCCTCTGCCATGCGGCGAATATTTTCAAGATACTGCTTGGCTGCTCTGTCTGCTGCTTCAAATACGCCGTTCAGCTGCAGCGCCGCCTCCGCCATGGAGCCAGCATGCTCCTGAATGAACTTCCTATCTGACAATTCCTTTCGTGCCTGCTGTAATTCCTCTGTCAGCCTTTCGTTCTCCATTGTCCGCGTGATCAGCATTTCAAGCAATTCCCTGCGGCTGAGTCTGCGCAGTTCCTTTTCTGTCATAAGCTTCTCCTCTTTCCCATGGTCACTGAATCTTTCAGAACACTTTGCTTTGTGCAGACTTTTGGAAACAAGCCAATCTTGGATGGATCCTTTACGCAGCTGCACAAATACGCAATGGAATCTTTTGGATGGTATTATATCACTGCCGTTTTCTAAAGTCTACGTTCCCTACACAATTTTTGAACAAAAAACAGTTGTTTTGTATAACGTGCTGTGTTTCTTACTCCCCAATTTGTGCAGTTTGATGCGTAAAAATTTCGCCTGTTTTTGCATTTTCTACAAATTTCGTCAAAGCTTGTATTTCTACAAAAATGCGCTATAATAAAAAGCATAAAAAGCGTATGGAGGATAGCTGAAATGAGTTTCAAGACTATTGATGGCCTAATGCGGCATCTGAGAAACAGCGGTATTGCAATTAATGGAAGCAGCCAAAAACGTCAGCTAATGAATACTGGCTACTATCATGGATATAAAGGATACCGTTTTTTCAAGACTTCGAATAATAGACTTCCATTCACTACATACGAAGAGGTCTATGCAACTATTCAGTTTGACTCTCAGTTGAAAACGTTGTTTTATGGAAAAATGATGTATATTGAAACTGCAGTAAAAAACATTGCACTGGAGTGTGTTTTGGATAAGGCTAGATCTGAGAATATTCAAGATGTTTTCGACCGAGCGGTTTGCGGCTATAAAAATGCCCCTACTACATGCAGTATCGAAGAAAAAAGCAAATTTCAGAAAAACAAGTTAAGTCTTCAGAGTATGGTACAATCCTATTTATATAAGGGGTATACGAGTGGAAATCCCAAAATAACACATTTCTACAACAATGTAAGTTATAGCGATGTGCCAATTTGGGCGCTCATTGAAATAATGACATTGGGGGATTTCGGTTTTTTCCTTTCCTGCCTCACAATCGATACGCGCGAAGCAATTTCTAAAAAGATTGGCATTAACCTTTCTAGTGACACAAATAGGGAACTGGTGTATAAATATTTATACACACTTAAGGATCTGAGAAATGCGGTTGCCCACAATGCTGTGATTTTTGACACACGGTTTCGTAAAATAGACGCTAGTCCGGCTATGAAACAAACGCTCAAACAAGAAATCGGTCTGCCATATATTAACTTTAAGACAATTGGAGACTACCTGATTTTAACATGTTACTACCTAAAGCTTCTCAAAGTACCTAAGACTGAGATCAAGGCTTTTATACGTGAATTTGAACGAGTAACGGATTCTTATAGGAGTGCGGTAAGTTCTGCGGTGTCATCGCAAGTAATACACCCGGATTTGCAGGGGCGGGTAGCCATCTTGAAGAATGCTCTTTAGATAAAATTTTTTTCCTTTTTCAAAATACTTGCATTTTCTTATAAAGCGTGGTATAATATAAGGGTTAATTGGGGTATGTGTTTGCGGATGCATACTTGAGAGAGTCGGAGAAATCTGGCTCTCTTTTTTATGACTTTAATGGTTCAATTTGCCGACAACTTGCTGAGGCAATTCAATCCCCCCAAACTACAGACGAGGGAAGCTCCCGATTCCGAGAGCTTCCCTCCTTTGCTGTACAGTTCTTTACCCCTTCTCCGCGTTCAGCGGGTCGATTCGGACATCCGGGTATGGGTTCACGATGGCTGTCCGGTAGCTGTGGTAGATCACCATCCCCGGCTTGCCGCTGGGGACCTTTTTGACCTGCTTGACGGTGGTCACGTCTACGGGGATGTTCTGGCCGCCGGTGGATTCGGAGTAGTAGGCGGCCAGCTGGGCGGCCTGGGTGACGGTGTTGTCCGGCGGGATTTGGCCGCCGCAGGAGATGATGACGTGGCTGCCGTGGACTTTGGAGGCGTGGCACCAGATGTCGTCCTTCCGGGCCAGCTTGAAGGTCAGCTCATCGTTCTGGCGGTTGTTCCGGCCCACATAGATGGGAAAGCCGTCGGTGCTTTCAAAGCGCTGGGGGGGAAGTTTGCTGGCTTTCATCCGCTTCCGGTTGGAGTCCATGCGGACATAGCCGCCGGAATAGAGCTCCTGACGGATCTCTTCCAGCTCCGCGTCCTGCTGGGCCCGGTTCAGTTCCTCCAGGACGCTTTCCAGATAATTCAGCTCCTCCCGGCCCAGGGAAAGCTGGTGGGTCAGCTCCTTCTCGGCGTTTTTCATCCGGGTGTAGTCCTTATAGAATTTGGCGGCATTCTGCTGGGGGGAGAGGATGGGACTCAGGGGGATCTCAATTTCCTTCATATCCTCATCGTAGAAGTCCTGGCAGAGGATCCTGGTCTCTCCCTTTTTGACCCGGTGGATGTTGGCGGTGAGGATATCCCCAAGCTGCCGCAGCCGCTCCCGGTCGTAGGTGGCGGTGAGCTCCTTTTCCTGAAGGGCGATTTTCCGGCGGAGCCGCTGGGCGTGGTTTGTAACGGTCTTGCGCAGGGCCTGGCCCTTCTGACGCATGGCATCCTTCCGGTCCCGCAGGGTATAGAACCTGTCCAGGAGCCCGCTGAAGCTCTCGGCCTTTTGACAGTCCCCGTACTCATGGATGGGGCAGAAGGCGAACTGCTTGGGGGTGCCGGTATGGTCCGCCCAGAAGTAAGGGGCGGGAGGCAGCCGGAAAAATTCCAGGAGCTTTGCCCCGGCGGTGTCTGCCCCGGCGGAGACCCGGGCATCGGTGGCTCCCAGGGCGTACAGCGCGGCCTCCCGGCAGACAAGAGGGGAGAGGCCTCCAAGGGTGTCCATAAGCCGGTCACTCAGCAGGTCCGCCCCGGGAGAGCGGAGGATCTCTTCAAAGTCTGCCTCTTCCAGGGTCAGGGGGTCCTGCTTTTCCACCTTCGATGGCTTTTGGTAGTGGAGCCCTGGCAGAGCGGGGCGGCTGGTTTCGTCCAGGCCCACCCGGCGCAGGCAGTCCAGGATCCTGCCGTCGGGGCCCAGAAGGTAAACATTGCAGGTCCGGCCCATGAGTTCCACGGCCAGGGTTTTCTGGATGGGGTAGCCCATTTCGTCGGTGCAGTCAAAGGTGAAAAAGGCCGCCCGCTCCATGGGAATCTGGGACACGGAGGCGAGCCGGGCACCCAAAAGGTGCTTGCGCAGGAACATACAGAACATAGGGGGCTCCGGGGGATTTTCCGGGGAGGCGGCGGTCAGGTGGAGCCGGGGGGCCGTTGGGTTGGCGGCGATCAGCAGCTTTTCCCGGCCCTGCTGGCAGCGCAGCAGAAAGATCAGGGTGTCCCGGCTGGGCTGGTAGATCTTCTCTACCCGGGCGGAGGCACACTTTTTCTCCAGCTCCTCCAGCACGCAGGAAAGGTATCGGGCATCAAAGGCCATGGCTTTCTCCTCCTTCCAGCCCCAGGCAGAACAGAGCGTTGATCCGCTCTGTCTTTCCCTCCAGGTACAGCCGCCCGAAGAGGGCCTCCAGGCCGGTGGCTTTGGCGTACTGGGCGGGGGTGGCCCCCTTGGGCACGGCGTGGACGTGGGCGTTTTTGCCCCGGCGGTAGTAGTCCAGCTCTTCACCGGTCAGGCTGGGCAGAATCCGGTCGATAAACTCCGCCTGGGCCGGAGCCTTTACCATGGCTACGGTCCGCTTGTGAAGCTCCAGCACGTTGGTATGGCCCTGGGCGCAGAGGCAGCTCCGGCACAGCAGCTCGTAGACGGCATCCCCGATGTGGGCAAGACCCAGATTGGAGATGGCGTCGATCTGCCCCTTGGGCAGGTTCATTTCAAAATAGTTTTCCAAAAACGGTTCCCCCGATTCCATAAAAACTGGGCACAGAAGCCGGTGAAGGCTCCGGTGAGGATGCTGATGCCGATCATAATGGGCAGGTACAGCGCCAGCTGGGGGGTGCCCGCTACCCAGATGGCCACGATCATTTGCCCGATGCTGTGGGCCACGGCTCCCAGGCATCCGGCTACCCAAAGTTGATTGTCCTTCAGCACCTTTTTCAGCAGGATGGTGGTGAGGATCGCCAGACCGCCGCCGCCGGCGGAGTAGAGAATGGTGCTGAAATTCCCGGCGAAAACCGCCCCCAGGAAGATGCGGGCGAAAAGCACGGCCACACCTGCCCCGGGACCCAGCAGACAGACAGTGAAGACCGTAACAATATTGCTCAGGCCCAGCTTGACCCCCGGCACGGGAATGGGAGCCGGGATCTGGGCTTCAATCATGAAAATCGTCAGCGCAATGGCCGTGAGCAGGGCCAAAAGCACCATTTTTTTAGTTTTCAAGGGTACCTCCAGAAATATTCTCCTCTAGAAAAGGTGGACTGCGGCATAGGAAGCCCCTGCCCTCTGTGCATTCCGAGGGTGCCGCTGCGGCGGCGGGTGTGGAGGGGACCCCTAACGATCAAGACCGGGATTCGTTCTTTGGGAAAGCGTGTTTCCCCTCATCCGTCACGCCATAGGCGTGCCACCTTCCCCGTAGGGGAAGGCTGCCTCCCGGCGGGGGAGGAGGGGCAGTACCAGGTCAGACGCTGTACCGCCCCACACCCGTCCCGGGCTTTGCCCGGTCCACCCTCTCCCAGAAGAGGGTTTTTATTTGCTCCATCATACCAGAAAATCCACCCAAAGTAAAGCGGGGGCTTTCGGGGGATTTCTCCCAGGGAAGGTGGTATGCTTACTCTTGACGGAAGCGCCTCCCATACAGTATCATGGAGAGAAATGAGGAGGCGATGCCATGGAAGACCAGGACTATATGAAAGAGGCCCTTGCCTTGGCCAGGGAGGCCAGGGAGGCCGGAGAAGTCCCGGTGGGCTGCGTTGTTGTATGGGACGGCCAGGTGGTGGGCCGGGGCCGGAACCGCCGGGAAGAGGGAAGAAACGCCCTGTGCCACGCGGAGATCGAGGCCATCAACGATGCCTGCCGGACCCTTGGAGGATGGCGGCTATGGAAGTGCACCCTGTATGTGACGCTGGAGCCCTGCCCCATGTGCGCCGGGGCAATTATCCAGGCCCGGATCCCCAGGGTGGTCTTCGGGGCAAGGGACGAAAAGTTCGGTGCCTGCGGGTCTGTATGTGACCTGTTCGGCATGAAGTTCAACCACCACCCGGCCATGGAGGAGGGACTGTTGGCCGAAGAGGCCAAAGAGCTCATGCGGGAGTTCTTCCAGGATCTGCGGGTGACCCTGAGGACGAGACCCAAGTGGCAAGGGAATCAAAACCCTCTCCCGGGAGAGGGTGGCACGGCGGAGCCGTGACGGGTGTGGGGCGGTGCGTGGTCCGACCTGGTCCCGCCCCTCTTCCGCCGCCGCGGCGGCACCTTCCCCCAGGGGAAGGTCAGGGAGATGAACGCAAAGGAGGTACAGCCATGACATCCTACGAAAAAAGTCTCCGCCTGGGCACCTGGGCCATTTTCTGTGCCCTGGTGCTGCGGTTGGGCTCGGAGGGAGTCTTTGGGAAAGCGGTATCCTTCCTGAAAAGCGAAGAAGTACGGAGCTTCGTCATATACTTAGAGACCGGACGGCGAGTCCGGTCTCTTCCTGCTTCTGAGTGCTTTGACTACCCTCCGGAGTCCGCCCCGGCGGAGACGGTTCCGGAGGAAACCACAGAGCCCCCTGCCGCACAGCCGACAAAGGAGGCGCTGGTGTTTGGCCCGGCGGACACCGTGTCCCTCTACAATACCTCCGGCCTGGAGGCGGATACGGCGGTGCTGCTGGAAAAGGACATTTCTTTTCCCGACCTGACCGGACCCAAGGTGCTGATCTACAGCACCCACACCACGGAAAGCTATACCCAAAGGGGAGAGGACTACGAAGAGTCCGCCCCTTACCGGACTCTGGATGAGCGGTACAACATGCTCTCTCTGGGAGCCTTGCTGGAAGGGGAACTGGAAAACCGGGGGATTGAAGTCCTCCGGGATGAGACCCTCCACGATTACCCCTCCTACAATGCCGCTTACAGCCATGCCCGGAAGGCGGTGACCCAATATCTGAAGGACAACCCCTCTTTGGCGCTGGTGATCGACCTTCACCGGGACGCGGGGGAAACGGCGGCGGGGCAGCTCCGGCCCTTGGCCAATGTGGCGGATGCTCCGGCGGCCCAGCTCATGGTGGTGGTGGGCACCGATGCCCGGGGACTGGTCCACCCCAACTGGCGGGAGAATCTGTCCCTGGGGTTAAAGCTCCAGGCCCTGCTGGAGCGGCTGAGTCCGGGCCTCACCCGGCCTACCTGCCTGCGGCCCCAGCGGTTCAATCAGGACCTGAGCCCCGGCTGCCTGCTCATTGAGGTGGGCGGGGCCGGGAACACCCGGGCAGAAGCAATGGCCTCCGCACCTATTCTGGGGGAGGCCATTGCCGAGCTGTTGGGATATTGAGTTACATTTTTTCCGGGGCGGAGAAGCCCAGAATGTAGATGCAGGTCTCGAGAATGTTCTTGGCCAGACCGATAAGAGCAATGTATCCGGCCTTCAATTTCTCGTCCTCCTCGCTGAGGATCCGGGTCTCGTGGTAGAACTTGTTGACGCAGCCGGCAAGCTCATAGATGTAGGCGCAGACCAGGTTGGGGGAGGAGGTCTTCAGAGCCTGCTCCAGGGTGGGGCCCAGCTTGGTGACGGAGAGCATCAGGTCCTTGGCAAAATCATTTGCGGGCTCCTGGATGGGCAGATTCTCCCAGGCACCGTAGCGGCTGAGGATGCTCTTGATCCGCACGATGGTGTAGAGAATATAGGGGCCGGTGTTGCCCTCGAAGGCGGCGAAGCGCTCCATATCAAAGTTGTAGTCCTTGGTGGGCTGATTGCTCAGGTCGCCGTATTTCAGGGCGGCCATGGCGATTTTGGAGGTGGTGTCCTCCACCTGGTCCTCGCCTACGATCCGATTTTCCACCACCTTGGCCCGGACAAAGTCGGTCATGTCGGAGATCAGGGTTTCCAGCCGCAGGACGCCGCCGTCTCTGGTCTTGAAGGGCTTGCCGTCCTTGCCGTTCATGGTGCCGAAGCCCACATGCTCCAGCTCCGTGGTCTCAGGCACGATGCCCGCTTTTCTTGCGGCCCGGAATACCTGCTCAAAGTGCAGGTTCTGCCGCTTGTCGGTCACATAGAGCACCTTGTCCGGATGCCAGTCCTGCATCCGCTGGACCAGGGTGGCCAGATCCGTGGTGGCGTAGATGGAGGAGCCGTCGGACTTGACGAGAATGCAGGGAGGCATTTCCTTCTTGTCTCCCTCCAGAGCCACGGGGATGACCCAGGCTCCTTCGGACTGGACGGCAATGCCCCGGGCCTTCATGTCCTCCACCATGGCGGGGATATAGGGATCCGCGTCGCTTTCACCCAGCCACTTCTCAAAGTGGACATCCAGGTTGTCATAATTCTTTTTGAGGTCTGCCACAGACACATTCATAATGTGCTGCCACAGGGCCCGGTAGCCCCGGCGGCCCTGCTGCAGCTCCAGGGTAGCCTGGTGGGCCTTGTGGGAGAACTCCGGGTCCGCCTTTTTGGCAGAGGCGGTGGGGTAGATCTCCTCCAGATCCGTGACGGTGAAGGGGGCTTCCTTGGGGTACTCGCCTTCAAAATTGGGGTCAAAGTAGGGCAGATCCGGCTGCCGCTCACTGAGCTCCGCAATGATGAGGCCCATCTGCAATCCCCAGTCCCCCAGGTGTACGTCTCCGATGGCGTTGTAGCCCAGATACTTGTAGAGCCGCTTCAGGCTCTCGCCGATGATGGCGGGCCGCAGGTGGCCGATGTGCAGGGGCTTTGCCACGTTGGCTCCGCCGTAATCCACCACAACGGTTTTGCCCTCTCCGGGCTGGTCCACGCCGAACTTGGGGGCTGTGCGCATTTCCTCCAGATAGGCCATCAGAAAATGGCCGGAGAGCTTCAGGTTGATGAAGCCGGGGTTCACCGCCTCCACCAGGCTGTAGTCCTGGGCGTTCAGCTGGGCCACCACCGCTTTGGCGATCTGGATGGGGGCACAGTGGTACTGCTTGGCGGCGGCTAAGGCACCGTTGCACTGATATTCACACAGGTCCGGCCGGTTGGACACGGTGACCCGGCCATAGGAGCGGTCGTAACCTGCCGCCTCAAAGGCCGCCTGCATTTTATGGGTGATGATGTCTAAGATTTTTTCCACTTAAAAAATCCTCCTGTTCAGGTGTCATTGCCACAATTATTGATTCTTCTGCTCCGCCAGCCAGTTCAGGTAGTCGTCGTAGGTGCCGTAGCGGTCTACAATGGTGCCGTCGGGCTGGAAGGCGATGACTCGGTTACAGGTGGAGGTTAAGAGCTCGTGGTCGTGGGAGGCCAGCAGCACCACGCCGGTGAAGGCTTCCAGACCCTTGTTCACGGCCTGGATGGATTCCATATCCAGGTGGTTTGTGGGCTGGTCCAGCAGCACCACGTTGGCGCCGGAGAGCATCATTTTGCTCAGCATACACCGGACCTTCTCACCGCCGGAGAGAACGTTCACATGCTTGAACACGTCCTCGTTGGAGAAAAGCATCCGGCCCAGGAAACCCCGGAGGTATACATCGTCCTTCTTGGCGGAGTACTGCCGGAGCCAGTCCACCAGCTCCTCCTCGTTGCCGTCGAAGTAGGGGGAGTTGTCCTTGGGCAGGTAGCTGCGGATGGTGGAAACGCCCCACTTGACGCTGCCCTCGTCGGGCTCCAGCTCGCCCATGAGGACCTTGAAGAGGGCGGTCTGAGCCAGCTCGTTTTCGCCCACAAAGGCGATCTTGTCCGTGCGGCCCACGGAGAAATACACATTGTCCAGGAGCTTCACGCCGTCCACGGTGACGGACACATCCTTGACGGTGAGCACATCCTTGCCCAGCTCCCGCTCCGGCATAAAGCCCACGAAGGGATACCGCCGGGTGGAGGAGGGCATTTCTTCTACGCTCAGCTTGTCCAGGAGCTTCCGGCGGGCGGTGGCCTGCTTGGCCTTGGCCTTGTTGGCGGAGAAGCGCTGAATGAACAGCTGCAATTCCTCAATTTTTTCCTGGTTCTTCTTGTTCTTGTTCCGGATCATAGCCTGGACCATCTGGCTGGATTCATACCAGAAGTCGTAGTTGCCCACATACATCTTGATCTTGCCGTAGTCGATATCCACGGTGTGGGTGCAGACGGTATTCAGGAAGTGCCGGTCGTGGGAGACGGCGATGACCATGCCGGGGAAGTCCAGCAGGAAATCCTCCAGCCAGTTGATGGCCTCGATATCCAGGTTGTTGGTGGGCTCGTCCAGCATGACAATATCCGGGTTTCCGAAAAGCGCCTGGGCAAGGAGCACCTTCACCTTCAGACGGGGGTCCACGCTGCCCATGATCTCGTAGTGGAGCTCTGTGCCGATGCCGAGACCCTGCAGCAGGCGGGAAGCGTCGGACTCGGCTTCCCAGCCCCCAAGTTCCGCAAACTCTGCCTCCAGGTCCGCGGCCCGGAGACCATCCTCATCGGTGAAGTCCGGCTTTTCGTAAATGGCATCCTTTTCCTTCATCACATCGTAAAGATGCTTGTTGCCCATGATGACGGTATCCATAACGGTGAAGTCATCGTAGGCGTTCTGGTTCTGCTTCAGTACAGAGACCCGCTTGGTGGGGTCGATCTCCACAGAGCCGGTGGTGGAGTCCAGGTCCCCGGTGAGGATCCGCAGGAAGGTGGACTTGCCCGCGCCATTGGCACCGATGATGCCATAGCAGTTGCCGGGCAAGAATTGTAGATCTACATGCTGAAACAGCCACTGGCCGCCGAACTGCATTCCTAAATTGCTGACTGTGATCATTCCATAATCTCCTTTAATTCCTTACCTTCCCCCAGGGGAAGGCTTTGATACGCATACTCATACATTTTAATGTTACCACAAAATTGTAAATAAAGAAAGAACTTTTTTTCTGCCCCTTGCTTTTTTTCGGAAGTGCGCTATAATATTAGCACTCATATGATTCGAGTGCTAATATGCATTCCGGAAAGGAAGATATGACTTATGGAAAAGAAACAGTTTAAAGCGGAATCCCAGCGGCTGCTGGACCTGATGATCAATTCTATCTATACCCACCGGGAGATTTTCCTGCGGGAAATCATCTCCAATGCCTCCGATGCCATCGACAAGCTGGCCTATACGGCCCTGACGGACGACAAGGTGGGGCTGACCCGGGATCAGTTCGCCATCACCATTACCCGGGACAAGGAGAACCGGACCCTTACCGTCTCCGATAACGGCATCGGTATGTCGAAGGAGGAGATGGAGGAGAACCTGGGCACCATCGCCAAGTCCGGCTCCCTGGGCTTCAAGCAGGCCATGGAGAAAAAGGACGAGAATATCGACATCATCGGCCAATTCGGCGTAGGCTTCTACTCCGCCTTTATGGTGGCCAGCGAAGTCACCGTGATCTCCAGGAAGTACGGTGCCGACAAGGCCTATAAATGGGTGTCCAACGGCACCGACGGCTATACCATCGAGGAAGCGGAGCGGGAGAACCCCGGCACTGACGTGATCATGGTCCTGAAGGCCGACACCGAGGAGGATAGCTACGGCCAGTATCTGGAGGAGTATGAGATCCGGAATCTGGTCACCAAGTATTCCGACTACATCCGCTACCCCATCCGCATGGAGGTGGAGAAGTCCCGGAAGAAGGAGGATTCCCCCGAGGACAAGCCCGAGTATGAATCCTATACCGAAGTGGTGACACTGAACTCCATGGTGCCCATCTGGCAGAAGAACAAGAAGGATGTCACCGAGGAGGAGTATGACGCCTTCTACCGGGATAAGTTCTACGACTACAATAAGCCTCTGCGGGTGATCCATTTCAGCGCCGAGGGCCAGGTGTCCTTCAAGGCTCTGCTGTATATCCCCGGCAAGGCTCCTTACGACTTCTACACCAAAGACTATAAGCGGGGCCTGCAGCTCTATTCCAGCGGTGTGATGATCATGGACTCCTGCGAGGACCTGGTGCCGGAGCATTTCCGCTTCGTCCGGGGCGTGGTAGACAGCCAGGATCTGTCCCTGAATATCAGCCGGGAGATGCTGCAGCATAACCGTCAGCTGACCATCATTGCCCGGAACATTGAGAAGAAAATCAAGAGCGAGCTGAAGAGCCTGATGGATACCGACCGGGCCAAGTATGAGGAATTCTATGCCGCCTTTGGCCGCCAGCTGAAGTACGGCGCGGTGTCCGACTACGGCGCTCACAAGGACAGCTGCCAGGATCTGCTGCTGTTCTACAGCCATAAGCAGAACAAGCTGATCTCCCTGAAGGAGTATGTGGATGCCATGCCTGAGGGCCAGGAGAAGATCTACTTTGCCCCCGGCGAGAATAAGGAGCTGCTGGCAAAGCTGCCCCAGGTGAGCATGCTGGACGGCAAGGGCTACGACACCCTGCTCTTTACCGAGGATGTGGACGAGTTTGTGCCCCAGACTCTGATGACCTACCAGGAGAAGAGCTTCTGCAACGTCTCCACAGACGACCTGGGTCTCCAGTCCGAGGAGGAGAAGAAGGCCGCCGAGGCGGAAGCCGAGGAGAAGAAGGGCTTCCTGACCTTTGTGAAGGAGTCCCTGGGTGACCAGGTGAAGGAAGTCAAGCTTTCTAAGAACCTGGGCGCTTATCCTGCCGCAATGGTTCCCGAGGCCGGTATGAGCTTCGAGATGGAGAAATATATGAAGCGGGTGAACCCGGAGTTTGCCTACCCCGTGTCCCGTGTGCTGGAGCTGAACCCGGAGCATGAGACGGTGAAGCAGCTGGTGGAGCTCATGACCGCTGACCCCGTCAAGGCCAAGGATTACGCCCAGCTCCTGTGCTACCAGGCCCAGCTCATGGCCCAGCTGCCCATTGAGGACCCCTACGCCTACACCGAGCTGGTCTGCAAGCTGGTCAAGTAAGCGCCTCAAAGCCTTCCCCTCCGGGGAAGGTGGCAGGGCGAAGCCCTGACGGATGAGGGGGGACAGCCCTCCCACAGAACCGGGTCCGGTTTTTACCTGGAGGGGTCCCCTCCATACCCGGCCCTGGGGGTCACCCTCGGAAAGCACAGAGGGCGGGGGCTGCTTTACAGAGAAAGGTGACATCTATGTATTTTGATTTCCCAAACTATTACAATCCCAGCCGGGTCCTGTACCTCATCGCCAATGTTCTTGGCGGCGGGGTGGTGCCCCTGGTGAGCCTGGCCATCTATGTCTTTACGGCCCTGAGCCTTTACACCATCGCCCAGCGCCGGGGGCTCCACTGCCCCTGGCTGGCCTGGATCCCGGTGGCGAATCTGTGGCTCATGGGTTCTCTTTCCGACCAGTACCGCTACCTGACCCTGGGTCAGGTAAAGCACAAGCGGGTGGTCCTGCTGGTACTGGAGGTAGTGACCTTGGCCCTGACCGGAGGCCTGGTCGGCACGGTGTTCTGGTGCGTTGCCTCCGATGCCTGGGCTCCGGCCATCATCACCATGGTGATCATGGCTCTGCTGGCCGGCGGTGTGGCTCTGGCCAGGACCATCCTGGGCTTTATGGCCCTCTATGATATCTACGCCTCCTGCGACCCTCAGAATGCCACCGTTTACCTGGTGCTCAGCATTTTCTTCAAATTCCTGCGGCCTATTTTCCTGTTCGTCATCCGTGACGGGGACCGGGGCATGCCTCCGAGAAAGACCCAGCCGGAGATGTAATTTCCCGCCCAAAAAAGAAAATAAAAATAATTCTCATTTTCTTCTTGACAAAGGTCAGTCTTCGTGCTATGATATCCCCGTAAATGATAATCAATCACAAATCAAGAACGTAAGGAGATCCGCATGGAGACATCGAAAACCTTTCGCAAACGAAATGCCATCCTGCACTGCCTTCGCTCTACCACATCCCACCCCAGCGCCGAGGCGCTGTATCAGCTGCTGCAGAAGGAGCACCCGGACATTTCACTGGCCACGGTCTACCGGAATCTGGCCCTCTTCAAGAGCCAGGGCCTGGCGGTAAGCGTGGGCACGGTGGATGGGATCGAGCGGTTCGACGGCAATACAGAGCCCCATGTGCATTTCATCTGTACCGGCTGCGGCGCGGTGCAGGACCTATTCCAGGTGGAGCAGCCGGATTACTCCGGCTTCGAGCGAAGCCTGGGCTGCCGGGTAGATTCTACCCAGCTTACCCTTACCGGCCTGTGCCGGGACTGCCTGGAAGCAAGCCAGGCAAAATCATCCTAAGCAATCCCGCCCAGGGCTATGGCAAGAAGCCCCAGGCTCGAGATTCAAAAAATTCAAATTTTAAATTACGGAGGAGTTTTATTATGAAGAAGTTTGTTTGCCCTGTTTGTGGTTATGTTCTGGAAGCTGAAACCATGCCCGAGGGTTTCGTGTGCCCCGTCTGCAAGGTCCCCGGCTCCAAGTTCAAGGTTATGGAAGAGAACAAGCTGGCTGCCGAGCATGAGCTGGGCATCTACGAGAAGACCGTTGCCAACAAC
>URGL01000017.1 GCA_900547405.1 uncultured Eubacteriales bacterium | reverse complement strand
AGGAACTGAACTGCGAGCCCTTCAAGGGCATCAACCCCGATGAGTGCGTGGCTGTCGGTGCTGCCATTCAGGGCGGCGTCCTGCAGGGCGACGTCAAGGGTCTGCTGCTGCTGGATGTCACCCCGCTGAGCCTCGGCATTGAGACTCTGGGCGGCGTCTGCACCAAGATCATTGAGCGCAACACCACCATTCCTACCCACAAGAGCCAGGTCTTCTCCACCGCCGCGGACGGCCAGACCTCCGTTGAGGTCCATGTCCTCCAGGGCGAGCGGGAAATGGCCGCGGGCAACAAGACCCTGGGCCGCTTCCAGCTGACCGGCATTGCCCCCGCTCCCCGTGGCGTGCCTCAGATCGAGGTTACCTTCGATATCGATGCCAACGGCATTGTGAAGGTTTCCGCTAAGGATCTGGGCACCGGCAAGGAGCAGCAGATCTCCATCACCGCTTCCACCAACCTGAGCAAGGAAGACATCGACAAGGCCGTTCACGAGGCGGAGCAGTACGCCGCCGAGGATAAGGCCCGGAAGGACGAGGTGGATGCTCACAACGCTGCCGATCAGGTGGCCTATCAGACCGAGAAGACTCTGGGTGAGCTGGGCGACAAGATCTCTGCCGACGAGAAGGCAAAGATCCAGTCCGCTGTGGATCACCTGAAGGAAGTCAACAAGGGCACCGATGTGGAGGCCATCAAGGCCGCTACCGACGAGGTCCAGAAGGCTTTCTATGCCGTGTCCGAGAAGCTGTACCAGCAGGCCGGTCCTCAGGGCCAGGCCGGCGGTCCTCAGGCCGGAGCCCAGGGCGGCAATAAGCCCGGCGACGACGGCGTGGTCGACGCGGACTACGAGACTGTGGACTAATAAAGAGACTTCGAGGGGCGGCCCCAACGCCGCCCCTCCCTGTGCTGTTTATCGAGGTGAAAAACTGTGGCTGAAAATAAACGAGACTATTATCAGGTGCTGGGCGTGGACAAAAGCGCCAGCGCCGATGACATTAAGAAGGCATACCGGAAGCTGGCAATGAAATACCATCCGGACCGGAACCCCGGCGACAAGTCTGCCGAGGAGAAGTTCAAGGAGGTAGGGGAGGCCTATGAGGTCCTGTCCGATGCCGACAAGCGGTCCCGGTACGATTCCTACGGCTTCGCCGGTGTGGACCCCAACTTTAACCCCAATGCCGGCGGCGGCTTCGGCGGCGGTTTTGGCGGTGCCGGTTTTGACTTCGGAGACATTTTCGGAGACTTCTTCGGCGGCGGCACGTCCTCCCGGAGCGCCAGCCAGAACGCCCCCCGCCGGGGCGAGAATGTCATGGCCCGGCTGGAGCTGACCTTTGAAGAGGCGGCCTTCGGCTGCGAAAAGGAGGTCAGTGCCCCCAGAATTGAAAATTGTCCTACCTGCCACGGCACCGGCTCTGCCGACGGGCAGATCGAGACCTGTTCTCGCTGCCATGGCACCGGCCAGGAGCAGGTGGTCCAGAGCTTTATGGGTATGCGGATGCAGACGGCTACCACCTGCAGCCAGTGCGGCGGCCGGGGCAAGATCATCAAGACCCCCTGCAGCACCTGCAAGGGCAAGGGCAAGGTCCGCAAGAACAACCGGGTCAAGGTCACAGTGCCTGCCGGTATCGACAACGGTCAGACCCTGCGGGTCCGGAGCGAGGGCTGCGTAGGAGCCAACGGCGGCCCCAACGGAGACCTGCTGGTAGAGGTCCGGGTGAGGGCCCACGAGACCTTTGTCCGGGACGGCTACGATATTCGCTGCGCCGTGCCCATCAGCTTCACCCAGGCGGCCCTGGGCGCTGAAATTCAGGTGCCTACCCTGGAGGGCAATGTGCCCTACACCATCCCGGAGGGCACCCAGACCGGCAAGGAGTTCGTCATCCGGGATAAGGGTATCCCGGAGCTCAACAACTCCCGCCGCCGGGGCGATCTCCGTTTCACCGTGGTGGTAGAGACCCCCACCAAGCTGACCCGGGAGCAAAAGGAGCTGCTGCGTAAGCTGGACGGCTCCCTGGAAAAAAACAATTCCCCAAAAGGCCGGAGCTTTTTTGATAAGCTCTTTGAATGACCTATTATGTTTTCCTCAACCCCGCGTTTTCCTGCAGGAAGACGCGGGGCATGGTTTTTCACGCCAAAAACCACCGCCCGGCACCCTTGACGAGGGGGCCGGGCGGTGGTTTTGAAAAATTATTCCTTCACGATGACCAAGGAGAAATATCCGCTGGGGTCTTCCAGGTCCTTCATATGGGGATACACCCGCTCGTTTTCCATGGTGCAGTTTTCTACCATGGAGGCCTTTTCCAGTTCCCCTCGCTCCTGGAGAGTCTGCTTCAGCTCCAGGATGGCGCTTCCCGCCTTCATCAGGACCTTGTTGGCAGGAACATCCAATAGCTCCAGCCGGTTGTGGGAGGCGGGGAGGATCAGCAGGGGCTCGGAGCCCTGACAGAGGGACTGATTCAGCCGTGCCGCAGCGGCGCAGAAGGAGGGAATGCCGGGAACGACCTCTACGGCATAGCCCCGGGCGCGCACCCGCTCATGGATGTACATATAGGTAGAATAGACGCAGGGGTCTCCCAGAGTGAGAAAGACCGCTTGCTTTCCCTGGTCCAGGAGCCGGGAGACGGTATCCGCCGCCTCCTCAAAAGCCCGGTCCAGGGCACCCTGATCCCGGATCATGGGGGTGGAGACCTTCCGGATTTCCTTGCCCTTCACATATTCCCCGGCAATGGCCAGGGCCACATTGTCGGACTTGCAGCTGTCCGGCACCAGGATCACATCCGCCTGGGAAATGACCCGGATGGCCTTCAGGGTCAGCAGCTCCGGGTCCCCCGGGCCTACGCCCACACCCCAGAGTTTGCCTTTCAAATCGTTTGTTATGTTCATATCCAGAATATCCTTACATAAAATCTCCCGAATCCCTGCTGGGATTCGGGAGAAAATTTTACTTTGCGTACTCCACAGCCTTGGTTTCCCGGATGACGTTGACCTTGATCTGGCCGGGGTATTCCAGCTCGGACTCGATCTTCTTGGCAATGTCCCGGGCCAGGAGGATCATATTGTCCTCGGTGACCACTTCGGGCTTGACCATGATCCGGACCTCCCGGCCGGCCTGGATGGCGTAGGACTTGTCCACGCCGGGGTAGGAGTTGGTGAGCTCCTCCAGCTTCTGCAGGCGGCGGATATAATTCTCCACGTTCTCTCTCCGGGCACCGGGACGGGCGGCGGAGATGGCATCGGCGGCCTGAACCAGCACGGCGATGACGGTCTTGGGCTCCACGTCCCCGTGGTGGGCCTCAATGGCGTTGATGATGACGGGATTTTCCTTGTACTTCCGGGCAAGATCCGCGCCCAGTTGCACATGGCTGCCCTCGACCTCGTGGTCGATGGATTTGCCCAGGTCATGCAATAGACCGGCCCGCTTGGCCAGGGCCACGTCTACGCCCAGCTCGGCGGCCATAAGACCGGCGATGTGAGCCACCTCGATGGAGTGGTTCAGCACGTTCTGGCCGTAGGAGGTACGGTACTTCTGGCGGCCCAGGATCTTGATGAGCTCCGGGTTCAGGTTGTGCACACCGGTCTCGTAGCAGGCACGCTCGCCCTCCTCCCGGATGGTGCGGTCTACCTCCTTCCGGGCCTTCTCCACCATGTCCTCGATGCGGGTGGGGTGGATGCGTCCGTCTACGATCAGCTTCTCCAGAGCCAGTCTGGCAACCTCCCGGCGGACGGGATCGAAGCTGGAGACGGTGATGGCCTCGGGGGTGTCGTCGATGATCAGGTCCACGCCGGTGATGGTCTCCAGGGTCCGGATGTTCCGGCCCTCCCGGCCAATGATGCGGCCCTTCATCTCATCGTTGGGCAGGGGCACCACGGAGACGGTGGTCTCGGCGGCGTGGTCCGCGGCGCACCGCTGGATGGCGGTGGCAATGATCTCCCGGCCCTTTTCCTCCGCCTCGTCCTTCAGCTGCTGCTCGATCTCCTTGATCTTCATAGCGGCTTCGTGACGGACGTCGTTTTCAATGCTCTGGAGCAGATACTCCTTTGCCTGGTCCTGGGTCAGCCCGGAGAGCTGCTCCAGAGTTTCCAGCTGCTTGGCCTTCAGTTCCTCGGCCTCAGACTGGGTCTGGGCCAGGGCGGTCATGCGTCTGTTCAGTTCCTCTTCCTTCTTCTCGAAGGCCTCGGTCTTACGGTCCAGGGTTGTTTCCTTTTGCTCAAGCCGGCGTTCCTGTTTGGTCAGTTCGGCACGGCGCTCTTTGACTTCGCGGTCGTTTTCTGTGCGGGATTTATGGATCTCGTCCTTGGCCTCCAGAAGCATTTCCTTTTTCCGGTTTTCACCGTTTCGGATGGCTTCATTGATCAGACGGGTGGCCTCTTCCTCGGCAGAGCCGATCTCCCGTTCTGCCACCTTCTTCCGATAGGCAATACCGATGGCAAAACCGGCGGCGCCAGCCACCAAAATGCCCAGAACGATCAATAGAATCTGATACCATTCCATAATTCCACAACGCACCTCCTTCCTTAAATTGGCGCAGGAGGGCTGCGGATCGTACCCATGTGAAATTGAGCTTATAATTTGACTTTCGTCAATCTATCGCAAAACGCCACAAGGCGCAAAACGCATACCCCGGCATACGCGCCGGTAATAGGGCAGCCTTTGGGGCTGCTCACATCCTATCTTATTGTATCGGCGGGGAGGATAAATGTCAAGTAAAAATCCCCAAAAAACATTGCGCTCTTTCCGGTTCTTTGATTTATTTTTTACCCGCTCCCTGGATCAGGTCGATGAGCCAGGAGGAAATGGTCACGGTAATCAGAGAATAGGCAATGCGGCGAATGGGAATGTAGCTTAGGGACAGAGTCAATACCGTCAGGTCCGTAAAGAGATAGGCCTTGGACACCCGCAGTCCGGTCATGGCGGAAATAGACAGAGCCAGAGCGTCGTCTCCCCCTGAGGAGCCTCCCTGCCGGACGATGAGGCCTACCCCAACGCCGACAAACAGGGCTCCCAGCAGCGCCGCTGCCAGAGGATAGGCGGAGAGGTTCGGCAGCATAGGCGGGAAGCTCTCCCAGAGCTTAAAAAAGCCGGAGACCCAGGCGGTGGAGAGGATGGACCAGCGGATAAAGTCCCCGCCCAGCACCTTCAGGGCCAGCAGATAGCAGCTGATGTCCAGCACGGGCGTGATGACGGAGGCCGGGAGCCCGAACCAGTGGTGGATGAGCAGCACCGTGCCCAGGACTCCGCCCTCCGTGACGCCGCACTGCTGATGGATATTGTACAGGCCGAAGGAGACAATGGCGGCCCCGAGGATGATGAGAAGCATGCGCTTCCAGGTAAAGCCGGGGAAAAGTTTGCGGATCATGGTTACCTCCAAAGTTTTTCTGGCCCCTCCGGACAGGAGGGGCGGAAATCATTTGTCAATCACTCCGAACACACCGTCTTCATAGAGACCGGTGATTTTTACGTTCCGGAGTTCATTGTGGAGGTCCTCTCCTACGGCATAAACCTTGACATAGTTGGGGGCGTGGCCGGTGAAATAGGCCAGATGCCGGTCTTCAAAAAGGACCTGCTGGGTGGTGCCCACCAGAGCCTGCCGGTAAGCGGTATTCATCTGCTGAGCCAGGGCAATGGCTTCCCGGCTTCGGGCCTCCTTTACGGCGTTGCCCAGCTGGCCGGGCATGGTGTCCGCCGGGGTGCCCGGGCGGCGGGAGTAGGGGAAGATGTGCATGTCGGCGAAGGCGCACCGGCGGATGAAGTCCAGACTCATCCGGAACTCCTCCTCGGTCTCTCCCGGGAAGGCCACGATCATATCTGTGGTCACGGCGCAGCCGGGGAAATATTCCCGTAAGAGCCGGAGACTTTCGTAGTACCGGCCGGTGTCATATTTCCGGCGCATCCGCTTCAGCACCGTGTCGCAGCCGGACTGCATACTCAGGTGGAACTGGGGGCAGAGGTTCGGGTAACCCCGGAGTTCCCGGCAGAAGTCCTCGGTAATGACCCTGGGCTCCAGGCTTCCCAGCCGGATGCGGACCTGGGGCACCGCCTGGCACAGGGCCGTCAGCAGTGCCGTCAGGGGGGGCTTGCCCGGCAGATCTACGCCCCAGCTGGCGATCTCGATGCCTGTCACCACGATCTCCCGGTAGCCCTGAGCGGCCAGCTCCTTTGCCTGCTCCAGAGCGGTTTCCAGTGGGGCGGAGCGGACGGGACCCCGGGTATAGGGGATGATGCAGTAGGCGCAGAAGTTGACGCAGCCGTCCTGGACCTTCAGCATGGCCCGGGTCCGCTCCTCCAGCCCGCCGGGGGGCAGGATCTCAAATTCCCGGCGGCCCAGGGCATTGTCCAGGGTGTCCTGGTGGGCCTTGCCCTCCAGGGCCTCCAGCAGGTGCGCCAGGAACTCCTGCCGCCCGCCGGAGCCCCCCAATACATCAACGCCCAATGTCTTGACAGCCTCCGGGGCGTGCTGGGTGTAGCAGCCGCAGACGCCGATGACGGACTCCGGGTTCTCCCGGCGGCACCGGCGGATCACGGCCCGGTTTTTCTTGTCGGCAATGGCGGTGACAGAGCAGGTATTGATCACGTAGGCATCGCACTTCTCGTCAAAACGGCCGATCTCGTGGCCCATAGAGCGCAGCAGGTGCTCCATGGCCTGGGTCTCATATTGGTTTGTTTTGCATCCGAGGGTATAAAAAGCAATTCGCATCTTGTTAAAATCGCCAATTTTGCAGGCGCTCCCTTGTTATTATTAGCCAAACCGACAATTGCATTTCTTCAAAAATATCAGTATAATACGTGCATATTATTCGTTTGGCCCTTAGGCAATCATATTATACATGAAAGCCGGTCGTTTGTACAGCCGCAGGAGGTTTTTATGCATGATTTTGTGATACGCCTTCACTCTGTGCGGGATGTAAACGATTTTGTGACCCTGTCAGCGCCCCTTTGCCGGGTGTCTCTATCCGACGGATTTCGTACCGTAGACGGAAAGAGCTTTATGGAGATCTTCTGCCTTCGGCTTTCCGGTCCCATCACCGTTCACGCGGAGTGCACCGAAGAAGAGTTTCACCGCTTCTTCCAGGAGTCCCAGCGATTCCTGCTTCTTTGAATACGGCTCTCAGAGCACCGCCTTGGGAATACTCGGGGCGGTTTTTTTGCGCGGAAAAGTACGCCGTCTCCCAGAGGAAAACGGCGTACTTGGCATATGGCGGCCTATACCCGGAGGCCCCGGGTGTAAACCTGGAGAATATTGGCCTGCTCGTCCAGCAGGACCAGGTCCGCGTCCTTGCCCGGAGCAATGGAGCCCTTGGTCTGCCACAGGTTCATTTCCCTGGCGGGGTTTTCTGTGAGAGTGGGAAGGATCTCCTCCAGGGAATAGGGGAGCCAGGCAAGCATATTTTTCAGAGCCCGGTCCTGGGTCAGGGTGGAGCCTGCCCGGGTGCCGTCGCTGGCCAGCTTCGCGTCTCCGTCCTTGACCACCACGTCGTTGACGCCCAGGTGGTAGTTGCCGTCCGGAAGGCCCGCGGCCATAATGGAATCCGTAATGGCCACAATGCGGTCCAGGCCCTTGCACTTGCAGTACATCCGCACTGTGCCGGGGACCAAATGGCGGCCGTCGCAGATGGTCTCGCAGTATAGGTCGCTTTCCATGACGGCCCCGAAGATGGCGGGCTCGTGCTGGTGGAACAGCCGCATGGCGTTGCCTACATGGGTGCCCACCGTGGCCCCCAGGGAGATGGCCTCCATGGCCTGGGCGTAGGTAGCGCCGGAGTGGCCGATGCCCACGGTGATGCCGATTCTTTTGAGCTCCGGGATCATGTCCAGCACCCCGGGGAGCTCCGGGGACAGGGTGATGTAACGGATGCCGCCCCGGGCCAGCTCCTGATAATGCCGGACCAGGTCAATGTTGGTGTTTTGCAGCAGATGCTCTGGCATGGCTCCCTTGTATTCCTTTGCCAGGAAGGGGCCTTCCAGGTGGATGCCTACCAGCTCCGCGCCCTTCCGGGGAGATTCCCGATAACGGTTGAACTCCCGGATGCACCATTCGGTCTGCTGTTGGGTGTCTGTCAGTACGGAGGCCTGGAAGGAAGTGGTGCCGTGCCGGGCAAGGAAGGCGCCGATGGTTTCCAGATCCTCGGCAGTGGCTCCGTTTACGTCCACGCCAACGGCTCCGTGCATATGGGTGTCGATAAAGCCCGGAACGATCCTGGCCCCCTGGGCATCGATGACCTCTGCCCCGGCAGGGACGGCTCCGGCAAACTCAATTTTGCCGTCTACGATGTGCAGGGTCAGGTCCTGGAATTGGCGGTCCGCATAGACGGAGCCGTTTTGAATATAGTAGTTCATATTGTCCTCCTGAAATCCAAAAAGGGGGCCGCCTCCCGCGAGGCGGCCCTCAGAATGTTTTTAGCCCAGAGCCTCGTTCATAACGTCGAAGAGGATGTAGTTGCTGAGCTCCACAGGAGCTTCCACAGCGCCGTTGTCGATAAACATCTGCTGCTGACGGGTGTAGAGGTCGGTGAAGGTGCCATCGGCCAGACCCTGCTTGATGTAGTCGGCGGAGAACCAGGTGGCGTCGCCGGTCTCAACCTGGCAGGCGGTAAAGTCCTTGGCGCACTGCTTGGCGTAGAGCTCCACGGCGTAGTCCCAGTTTTCCTGCTGGGAGGCGAACTGCATGCCCTTCAGCAGAGCGCGGGTGAAGCGGACCAGAACATCGTGGTTGGCTTCCGCATAGCTGGGCAGGCAGATCCAGCTGGACATATTCACGGAGTTGGTGGCGAACTCCAGCTCCAGAGCGCCTTCGCAGTTCCCCATGATCTGGTTGGAGTAGGGGTTCCAGGCGGTGCAGGCATCCACGTTGCCGGACATCATGGCGGCGACCATGTTGGTGGCGTCCATTTCGTAGGCCTGGATGTCGTCCATGGTCAGGCCGGCGGCAGCCAGAGCGCCCTGCAGAGCGGTCTCAGAGGAGGAGCCGCCGTTGTAGGCGATCTTCTTGCCCTTCAGGTTGGCGATGTCGTCAACGGAGGTGACACCGGAGGAGGGCAGGACGATGATGCGGTCGGTGCTGTGGACGGAGGAGGGCAGGAAGATGTTGGCCTGGCCGTTGATGCACAGCTTGTGGGCGCCGTGGCCGATGTAAGCCAGATCGATGCTGCCGCCTTCCATAGCGGCGATCTCGGAGGGACCGTCAGCGAACTCCCACAGAGTGACTTCAATGCCTTCCTCGGCAAAGTAGCCCTTGTCCATGGCGGTGAGAACGGACCACAGGGAAGCGTAGTTGGGCATATAGGCCACGTTCAGCTTCACGGTTTCCACAGGGGCTTCGGTCTCGGCGGGAGCCTCGGTGGCGGCGGGAGCGGCAGTGGTTTCGGGGGCAGCGGTGGTGGCGGGGGCGTCGGTCTTTCCGCCGCAGGCGGCCATGGACAGGACCATAGCGGCTGCGAGCAGCAGGGCAAACAGTTTCTTCATAAAGGTTCCTCCATTTTTTTCATTTCCGGCTTTGGTGCCGGTAAATTCACATTACTTGCGGACTTCCAGGAATTCCTGGTAGACCTCGTTCCAGATCTCGGTTTTCAGCTCCAGGAACCGGGGATCGGTTTTGGTGGCCTGGGTCCGGGGATAGGGAATGTCGATGTCCACGATCTTTTTGATCCGGCCGGGACGGGCGGACATGATAATGACCCGCTGGGCCAGGATAATGGCCTCGTCCACATCGTGGGTGATGAAGAAGCAGGTCTTCTTCTCGTGCTCCCAGGTGTTCAGCAGCTCACTTTGCAGCTGGACTCTGGTCTGGGCATCCAGAGCGCCGAAGGGCTCGTCCAGCAGCAGCACCTCAGGGTCTGCCGCGTAGGCCCGGGCAATGGCCACTCTCTGGCGCATGCCGCCGGAAAGCTCCTTGGGATAGGCGTGCTCGAAGCCCTCCAGGCCCACGGCCTTGATGTACTTCTTGGCGATCTTCTCTGCCTGGTCCTTGGGCATCCGCTTCATTTCCAGGCCGAACATGACATTTTTCAGCACCGTCCGCCAGGGGAACAGGGCATAGCCCTGGAAGACCACGCCCCGCTCTACGCCGGTGCCCTCGATCTTCTTGCCGTCCAGGTACACGGCACCGGAGGTGGGCTCCAGAAGGCCTGCGATGATGTTCAGCAGGGTGGACTTGCCGCAGCCGGAGGGGCCGACCACGCAGATGAATTCGTTTTCCTTAATATCCAGGCTGACACCGTTGAGGGCAACGGTTTTTCCCTTGTTGCCCACATATTCCTTGACAACGTTGTCAATCTTCAGCTTGGTCAAATTTTCTCCTGCCATCCTGTCAGCTTCCTTTCGATAATGTCAACGATCTTCACCAGAATCAGGCCGATGATACCCAGAAGGATGATGTACATCAGCATGGGGGGCGAATCAAACGAGTTTGCCAGAGACCGGATCCGCATACCGATACCGGCCTGAGCGCCGGTGGATTCGGCAGCCAGCAGGGTGGTCAGGGCGGCGGAAAGGCCCAGGCGGACGGCGGTGATGATGAAGGGCACGGTGGCGGGGCAGATGACCTTGAGGAAAATATCAAAGTCGTTGGCACCCAGGACCCGGGCGGCCTTGATGAGGGTGGTGTCGATGTTTTTGATGCCCTGATAGATGGTGATGCTCATGGTCATGAAGGTGCAGATCCAGATGAGGATCACGGCAGGCTTCTGACCAACGCCGAAGATGATGACGATCAGGGGGGCATAGCCCAGGGCGGGGATGTTGCGGATGAAATTGATCCAGGGCTCAATGATCTTCTGTACCGGGGTGTACCAGGCCATCAGGAAGGCGATGGGCAGGGCGGTGGCGAAGCCCAGGAGGAAGCCCAGAGCGACACAGCCAAGACTGCTTTTGATGTCCTTCCAGAACGCGCCCCGCTGGATCATGGTGCCCACGGCGGGGACGACCTTGTCGATGAAGGGGAAGCTGCGGCCGGTCTTGGCTCCCAGGGAGAGGCAGTACCACAGCAGCAGGGCGGCGAGCAAAGAGATCAGCAGCCAAACCTTATCGCTGATCTGTATGCCCTTTTTCTTCTTTTTCATAGCAACAACTCCTTAAAGGCGATCATTCCCGGGGATGCGTGGTGACTGTAATTAATTTGAAATTCCATTCAAATATCCGCATCCCCCGCGGGGGGTTATCTGCATGGTAGCAGAAATATTGACAAAATTCAATATGGAAAATGGAATAAAAATGAACTTTATGCACATACCATAAAAAGAGGCCCACATTTTTGTGAAGTATACCGAGAAAGAAAGGATTGACCCCCGGACTGTTTGATTATAAAATGTAATCAAAGTATGTAGAGAAGGGCGTGTATCTATGGAGAACCAAACCCTGGCCTTCGCGGAGCGGACCCTCCGGGACCATCTGGCCCTGCTGCCGAAAGGGTGGGGCCGGACTTTTGAGATCGCAACCGGACTGTCCGGCGGCGGGGACTACAGCTACTGCGTCCGGGACGGGAAGGCCCGATTTACGGGCAGCACCCCGGGAAATGTGCTGCTGGGGGTTTATGACTACCTGCGCGCCATTGGCTTCGTGTTCCTCTACCCCGGCAAGGGCGGCACCTACGTGCCGGATCTTCACAGCCATAAGGACCTGGAAGCGGAGAAGAAGGCGTTTACCGCCAGCTATGCCCACCGGGGCATCTGCATTGAAGGAGCGGATAGCCTGGAGGAAACTCTGGATTTTATCGATTGGCTGCCGAAAAACGGCTTCAACGCTTTCTTTTTGCAGTTCCAAAAGCCGGATATTTTCTTTGAGCGCTGGTATTTGCACACCTACAATCCCAGCTTGCCGCCGGAGGCGCTGACCCGGCAGCAGCTGGACGGCCTGGACCGACAGGTGGAGGAGGCTATGGCCCTCCGGGGCATCCGCTGTCACCGGGTGGGCCACGGCTGGACCGCCCAGGCCCTGGGCTTCCCCGGCACCGGCTGGCACAAAACGGACCGGGAACCGGAGCAAAAAGACCTGGTAGCCCTGGTAAACGGCCAGCGCCGCTTCTGGAAGGGCATCCCCGCCAATACCAACCTGTGCTACGCCAACCCCGAGGCCAGGAAGCGGCTGGTGGACCAGGTGGTGCGCTACGCCAAGGAAACCCCTGGGATGGACTACCTCCACGTCTGGCTGGCGGACGACTTCAACAATGTGTGTACCTGCCAGGACTGCCAAAAGACCACGGTGTCGGACCAATACATAGAGATCCTCAACGATGTGGATGAGGCCCTGACCCAGGCGGGACTTCCTACCAAAATTGTATTTCTGCTCTATCAGGAGCTTCTGTATGCGCCGAAAGCGGCGAGATTGCGGAACCCGGACCGGTTCTGCCTCATGTTCGCACCCATCAGCCGGACCTTTGAAAAGGCCTACCCCACATCCTTCACGCCGGTAGAGGTAACGCCCTACGTCCGCAACGCCATGGCTCTGCCGGAGACGGTAGAGGAGAATCTGACCCACCTGTACAACTGGCAGAAGATATTCTCCGGGGACAGCTTCTTCTACGACTATCCCCTGGGCCGGGCCCACTACGGGGACTTTGGCTATATGAAGATCGCGAAAACCCTTTACGACGATATCCATGCCCTGAAGGCATTCCATTCCAACGGCTATATGAGCTGCCAGGAGCTGCGGGCCATGAACCCGACGGGGTTTCCCAACTATGTGATGGGATTGTCTTTGCTGGACGAGTCCATCCCCTATGAGACCATGCGGAAGACCTATTTTTCCGCCATGTTTGGTCCCCAATGGGAAAAAGCCCTTTCTTTCTTAGAAGAACTGTCCAGCCTTAGCAGCACGGACTACTTCAACAATCACGGCCCCCGGTATCAGCCTGACCTGGCGAAAAACTATGGGAAGATCCGGGAGCTTGCCGGGAATTTCCAGATACCGGAGGGCGAAAACTGGGAGGATCTTCGGTTCCACTGCCGGTATACGGTCCTCCTTTCCGGGGCCCTGGAAGCCCTGTGCCTTGGTCAGAAAGAAGAGGCGGACCGGCGATTCCGGGAATTCTGCGCCTTCATCCGGAGCCGGGAGCTTGCGCGGGAACGGCGGCTGGATGTGTTCCGGGTCATCGAGGTGGCCATTCATTACACGGGATTCACCCTTCCCGAAGGAGAGTGAAAGGGAAATATCATGTATAAACAGAAGGAAAATCGATCCCCCAATCGGGACCGGGTCCTGGAGTGCATTTTCCGGAACCCTGGGATCTCCCGAAAGGATACCAGCGACCTGACGGGCATTACCTCCGCAACCATTACGGCCGTTGTGACGGAGCTGCTGCGGGAGGGGATCCTGACGGAGCTGGGAGAAATGGAGGAGGACCGGGGCACCATCGGCCGGAGCCGCATTGCCCTGAATGTCCAGCCGGACTATCGCTATGTAGTGGGGGTGGAGTTCAACTATGCCGCCCTGTCCGGCACGGTCTGCGACCTTCGGGGGAATATCAAATACTCTGTGGTCCTGCCCCACGACCCGGAGAAGGAGTATATTACGGAGGCCCTGATCCAGCTGATCCAAAGGTGCCTGGATTCCGGTGCCGTTCCTGTGGAGAAAATCGCCGCCATCGGCGTGGGGGTTCCCGGCCACATGAGCCGGGCCGGTACGGGCTTTGTGGGCAGCGGCCACTATTGGTCGGACCTGGACCCCGGGATCATCCGGGAGGCCTTTTCCGTCCCCGTGGTGTTTGAGAACAATGTCCGCTGTATGGCAGTGGCCCAGAGCCTGAACCATCCCAAGGAGGCTCCCTCCAATTTTGCCCTGCTCCATGTAGGCCAGGGTATGCACTGCGCCCACATCATCGATGACGAGCTTTTCATCGGCACCACCTACGGCTGCGGCGAGATCGCCCATACCATTGCCGTGCTGGACGGCAAGCGCTGCGAGTGCGGCAAGCGGGGGTGCCTGCAGACCATCATCACCGAGTCCGCCCTGCTGGAAAACGGCCGGGCCATCTGGGAGGCAGACCCTCACTCCAATCTCCGCTCCTTTGCCAAGGGGCCGGAGGAGCTGACACTGCGCCATCTGCTGGAGGCCTATGAGCTGGGAGACCCGGCGGTGTGCCGGATGCTGACCCTGGCCCTGCGGCACCTGGCCGTGGCGGCCCTGAATGTGGCGGTGCTTATGAATCCTGAGAAGCTGTTTCTCCATGGAGAGCTGTTCCGGAGCGAGGCCGTCCGCCAGGATTTCCTGGAGGAGATCCGCCGGCAGTTTGAGTTCACCGGCAACGACTATACCCTGGGCACCGTGGCCTACTGCGACTGCACCCCCTTGGACGGGGCGGTGGGAGCCGCGGCTCTGGCTGTGCTGAATTGTGTGATCCACACTGAAAAAAAATAAGGAGTGTGTAAAAATGTACGAGTATTTCCGTATTTCCGCTGAGGACCTGGGCAAGGATGCCAGGATCCCTCTGGTCAAGCTGGGGGACTCCGGCGAGGTCTTCTATGAAATGGCTCTGGAGATGGTGAACACCATCAAAGAGCACAACGCCCGGGGAGAGAAGACCGTCTTCATCTGCCCGGTAGGTCCTGTGGGCCAGTATCCCATCTTCGTCCGGCTGGTGAACCGGGATCGGGTGTCCCTGAAGAACTGCTGGTTCTTCAACATGGACGAGTACCTGAACGATGACGAGACCTACATTGACTTTGATTCCCCCCTGTCCTTCCACGGCTTTATGAACCGGACCGTCTACTCTCAGATCGACCCGGAGCTGGTCATGCCCGAGAGTCAGCGTTTTTTCCCGGATCCCAAAGACCCCGGCAGGATCGACCGGAAGATCGAGGAGCTGGGGGGCGTGGACATTTGCTTCGGCGGCATTGGCATCAACGGCCATCTGGCCTTCAATGAGGCCCAGGACGAGCTGACTGCCGAGGAGTTTGCTCAGCTGCCCACCAGAGTGCTGACCATCAGCCGGGAGACCCGGACCTCCAACGCCATCGGGGACCTGAACGGTGCCATCGATGCCATGCCGAGAAAATGCGTGACCATCGGCATCAAGCAGATCCTGGGTGCCCGGAAGCTTCGCCTGGGCGTATTCCGTGACTGGCACCGCAGCGTGGTCCGCCAGGCGGCCTACGGCGATGTCACCGCCCATTTCCCTGCCAGTCTGGCCCAGAACCACCCGGATGCCTGCATCTATCTGAACGCCAACGCAGCCAAGCAGCCCTACTAAAAAAAGAAAAACCCTCTCCCAAGAGAGGGGAAGGCTTTAGAAAAGGAGAAAGTATTATGTCCCTAGTACCTATGAGAGCCATTCTGGAGGCTACCGAAAAATACAACTATGCCCAGGGCGCCTTCAACGTCAACGCTGTGGCCCAGGCCAAGGCCGTTATTGAGGTCCATGAGATGTTCCGGTCCGCTGCCATCATTCAGGGCGCGGACCTGGCCAACGCCTTTATGGGGGGCCGTACCGACTTTGCCAACGGCACCCTGGAGGACAAGAAGGTTGGTGCCAACAACATTGCCAAGGCCGTCAGGCAGTATGCCGAGCACAGCCCCATTCCCGTGGCGCTGCACCTGGACCACGGCAAGACCGTCGATTCCTGCATTGCCGCCATGGACGGGGGCTATACCTCCGTGATGATCGACGGCTCCAGCCTGCCCTTTGAGCAGAACATCGAACTGACCCGGGAAGTGGTGAAGCTGGCCCATGAGCGGGGCGTTACCGTAGAAGGCGAGCTGGGTGTTCTGGCCGGTGTGGAGGACCATGTGTTTGCGGAGACCTCTACTTATACCAACCCTCTCGATGCCGTCAAGTTCATCAAGGCCACCGGCGTGGATGCTCTGGCCATCAGCTACGGCACCAAGCACGGTGCCAACAAGGGCGCCCATGCGGTGATCCGCAAGCAGATCGCCATTGCCACCAAGGAGTGCCTGCTCCATGAAGGCATTTTCTGCGCCCTGGTGTCCCACGGCTCCTCCACGGTACCCCAGTATATCGTCAAGGAGATCAACGCCCTGGGGGGCACCATTACCAATGCCTACGGCATTCCCAAGGAGCAGCTGAAAGAGGTCTCCAAGCTGGGCATTGCCAAAATCAACGTGGATACCGATATCCGTCTGGCCGTCACCCGGAATCTGCGGGAGCTGTTCTGGTACCGTCCGGAGCTGCGGGACCACGAGACCATCAAGCCCATCTATGAGCTGCTCCAGACCAAGACCTCCGATTTTGACCCCAGAGTGTTCCTGACCCCCATTATGGATACCGTCATGTACGGCCTGGTGCCCAACGAGGACGTGGCCCTCATTGTGGAGGCCATCGAAAAGGGCGTCAAGGAGGCCGTGGGCACCCTGATCGTGGACTTCGACTCCTACGGCAAGGCCCCTCTGGTGGAGAACGTATCCCTGGACGAAATGGCCGAGCGGTACCGCAAGGCCGGAATCTAAGAGGTAAGGCTATGGGCGTGAATATTCTGGTGGCCCACGGCGGCGGCCCTACCGCCGTGATCAATACCAGCCTGCAAGGCGTGATTGAAGCCGCCCGGGAAAGCGGTAAGGTGGATAAGATCTACGCCGCCCGGTTCGGTGCCGAGGGCATTCTCAAGGGGGATCTGCTGGACCTGACAGAGGTCCCGGCCTCCACCGTGGCCAAGCTGGCCCACACCCCCGCTTCCGCCATCGGCTCCTGCCGCCGGAAGCTGACGGATGCGGACTATCCCACGGTCATTGAGACGCTGAAAAAATTCAACATCGGCTGCTTCTTCTACAATGGCGGCAACGACTCCATGGACACCTGCAACAAGGTCAGCAAGCTGGCCCAGAAGGAAGGCCTGGATGTCAAGGTCATCGGCATTCCCAAAACCATGGACAATGACCTGGACATTACGGACCACTGCCCCGGCTTCGGCTCCGCTGCCCGGTACGCCGGAGAGGCCGCCTGTGAGCTGGCCCTGGATGCTTCGGGACTGCCCATCCATGTGGTGGTGCTGGAGCTTATGGGCCGGAACGCCGGCTGGGTCACCGCTGCCTCGGCGCTGGCGGCCCGGGCCACCAACTGCGAGGTGCTGACCTACCTGCCGGAAAAATTGGTGGACGAAGACAGGATGCTCTCTGACATCGAGTCCGCCTGGGCCAAAGGAAAGGGCCTGCTGGTCACCGTCTCCGAGGGGATCTGCGGCCTGGACGGAAAGCCCTTGGCCTCCACCGGCATTGTGGACGGCTTTGGTCACATGGTCCCCGGCGGCACCGCCCAGCATGTGACGGATTCCATCATCCAGAAGCTGAAGATCAAGTCCCGGGCAGAAAAGCCGGGGCTCCTGGGCCGGGCGGCTATCCCCTATGCCTCCAGGGTGGACCAGCTGGAAGCCTATGCCGTGGGCAAAAAAGCGGTGGAAGCGGCTTTGGCCGGACAGACGGACTACATGGTGGCCATTGATGCCCACCGGGGGGAAAGCTACTCCTTCGACCTTTTCCTGGCTCCCCTGGAGAAGGTTGCCAATGTGGAAAAGAAATTCCCTCTGGAGTGGATCCTGGAGGGCAACAAGATCGACGACCGGTTCTTCGACTACGCCATGCCCCTCATGATGGACAAAATGCCTGACTATGCGATTTTGAGGTAATAGACCATGAAACATATTTTTCTGAACCTGAAGCGCTTTGATGTGCCTGTCTGCTACGGCGGCGTGAACCGCATTGCTCCCATGGGGGAGTGGGGCGGCTACATCGTGAAAAACACCCAGGAGGCCCTGAAGACCTACGACCCTGCCGAGGTGGAGTTCGTCCAGTACCTGCCGGAGGCCCATCTTTTAAGCGCCGTGGCTGCCCGGGGTGAAGATAGCCCTGTGCAGGTAGGCTGCCAGAGCGTCTACCGGATGAATACCGCCCCAGGCGGCAACTTCGGTGCCTTCACCACCAATCGGCCTGTCTCGGCCATGCTTGCCATGGGCGTCAAGGCCACCATCATCGGCCACTGCGAGGAGCGCAATGACAAAATGGGCATTCTGGCGGAGGCTGGTGTGGTGGACACCAGGGCAGTGAACCGGCTGCTGAACCAGGAAATCAAGCTGGCAGTGGAAAACGGCATGACTGTCCTCTACTGCATCGGCGAGAAGGATACGGAGCTGGACCGGTGGGACCAGGTCCTCCGGGAGCAGCTGGAAATCGGCCTGGAGGGAGTGGACAAGACCAAGGTGGTCATCGGTTACGAGCCCATCTGGTCCATCGGCCCGGGCAAGACCCCGGCTGGCCGGGACTACATCCAGAAGATCGCCCGGTTTGTGAAGGAAGTCACCGGAGGCTGCGATGTGGTCTACGGCGGCGGCCTGAAAGTGGACAACGCGGAAATGCTGGCTTCCATCCCGGAGATTGACGGCGGCCTCATCGCCCTGACCCGGTTCCAGGGAGAGATCGGCTTCTATCCCGAGGAATATCTGGAAATCATCCGCACCTATCTTGGAAAATAAGGAGAAACAGCTATGAAACTGGATTTTGAATACGGCCAGGGCCTGATGTCCGCGGAATTGCCGGACAGCACCGAGGTCTTCATCCCCGGTAAGACCGTGCCCGACCCTCAGTGCCTGCCCCAGGACTGGGACAGCCTCTACGCCGCCACTCTGGACTCTCTGCGCCATCCCATGGGTATGGCGCCTCTGCGGGAGCTGGCGGCTCCGGGGAAGACTGCCGTCATCGTCATTCCCGACATTGTCAAGGGCGGCTGCCAGCCCACCTCCCACCGGAAGGTCTCCATCACCGCCTGCCTGGAGGAGCTTTATGCCGGCGGCGTGCGGAAGGAGGACATCCTGCTGCTGTTCTCCAACGGTCTGCACCCCCGTTCCACCGAAGCGGAAATGCGGCAGATTCTGGGCGAAAAGCTCTTTAACGACTTCTACTGGACCAACCAGATCACCAGCCATGACTCCGAGGACCAGGAGCATATGGTAGACCTGGGCACCACCAAACGGGGCGACCCTGTTCTCATGAACAAGTACGTCTTCGACTGCGATATTCCCATCCTCATCGGCCACGTCCAGGGCAACCCCTACGGCGGTTATTCCGGCGGCTACAAGCACTGCTCCACAGGCATTACCCATTGGCGCAGCATTGCCTCCCACCACGTGCCCAAGGTCATGCACCGGGATGACTTCACCCCTGTCTCCGGCCACAGCCTGATGCGGACCAAGTTTGACGAGATCGGCATGCACATGGAAGAGAAGATGGGCCACCCCTTCTTCTGCTGTGACGCGGTCCTGGACACCTACTCCCGGCAGATCGCCATCTATTCCGGCTATGCCGCCGTCATGATGCCTGAGAGCTGGAAGCTGGCCAACAAGCGGACCTACGTGCCCTTCGCCGAGGAGAAGTACGATGTAATGGTTTTCGGTATGCCCCAGAACTTCCACTACGGCGACGGCATGGGCACCAACCCCATCCAGATGATGCAGGCCCTGTCCGCCCAGGTCATCCGTCACAAGCGGGTCATGAAGGACAACTGCGTGATCATCTGCTCCTCCATCTGCAACGGCTACTTCCATGACGAGCGCTGGCCCTACCTGCGGGAGCTCTACGAAATGTTCCAGCATGACCACATGAACACCCTGGCGGATATGAACCGCTACGGCGAGTATTTTGCCACCAATGAGGAATACATCCGCAAGTACCGCTTTGCCAATGCCTTCCACCCCTTCCACGGCTTCTCCATGATGAGTTGCGGCCATATCGCCGAGATGAACACCTCCGCCATCTACATCGTGGGCGCTCAGGAGCCCGGCATTGCCAGAGGCATGGGCCTGAAGACCCGGGCCACCTTTGAGGAAGCCCTGGCCGATGCCATGAAGAAATACGTGGGCCCAAACCCCCGGATCCTGGCCCTGCCCCAGACCTTCAAGGTCGGCGCCGTCCACCTGTGCATGAAGGACGACGATTTGAGCAACGTGTAAAACGCATACAAGAGCCTTGCTTCCGCTGGGCTCTTGTTTTTTACTTGTAAATTTGGCGGAACCGTCCTATAATAAAAGGAAAACGCATCACCCAAAAGGAGAGCACACCATGTCCGACTGTTGCCTGCCCCACGATCATGGGGGAGTATTTGAGCATCACAAAGAAAAAATGCCGCCGATGGAGTCCTTTGAACGGACGGCGGACCTGTTTAAGAAGCTGGACGACCCCAACCGGCTGAAAATTTTCTGGCTGCTGTGCCACTGCGAGGAGTGCGTCATCAATCTGTCTTCGCTGATGGATATGTCCAGCCCCGCCGTATCCCACCACCTGAACAAGCTGCGGACCAGCGGGCTGATCGTCAGCCGCCGGGAGGGGAAAGAGGTCTACTACAAAGCTGCCGACACCCCGGAAAGCCAGACGCTTCATGAGACTATTGAGCACGTGATGGAGATCGCCTGCCCCAAATAATAATGTTTTATTAATTCTTCGCCGCTTCCGTTGACATTTCTCTGGAAAAATGGTATGTTGGTGGGAGAATGCGACGAAAGGATTGAACATATGAAAAAGTTGATTGCTTGGATCCTGATCCTTGTTTTGTCCCTTTCCCTGGCTGCCTGTGGCGGCAAGACCGAGCCAACCGCGGCGACCACCGAGGCACCTCCGGAAACGACGGCGGCACCCGAAACCACCGAAGCAGTGGAGACCACCGAGGAGCCCACCGTGCTGGCCAAGCCCCTCTACGGCGAGATCCTGGATGCCTATTTTGATGCTCTGCTTCAGGGCTTCACTCCGGAGCAGTATACGGAAAAAGGCCTCAACTACCTGGTGGGCGTTGTGGGCGATGTGACCAAGGTGGGCTACAGCCTGGAAGATCTGGACGGCGACGGCAGCATGGAGCTGCTGCTCGGCGCAGTGGGCGCGCCTGAGATTTACGCCATGTACACCATGAAGGACGGCGTGGAGACTCAGGTCATCGATGCCGGAGAGCGCAGCAGCTACCGCTTGGGTACCGATGGCGTGTTCATCAACCAGGGCTCCAATTCCGCGGCCCAGTCCGGCACCATGCTCTTCACCTTTGAAAACGGGGAGCTCCATTTCCAGGACGGCCTGGTCAGCGACTTCTCCGTGGACGAGAAGAATCCTTGGTTCTATGTCAAAGACCAAAACTGGGACCCCAGCACCTACGAGGCCCTGGACACCGAAAGCGCCGAAGCCATCATTGCACAGCTGGACGCCAATGTCCGGCCCATTTCCTACATCCCCTTCTCCGAGTACCAGAGCTAAAAAAATCCGGGGCGAAATGCCCCGGATTTTTTGGCCTTAGTAGCAGCCGCACCCGCCGGTATGGTTGTTGTTGGTGCATCCGCAGTCGTTATTGCCGCCGCATCCGCAGGAGAACAGGAGGATCAGGATGATGATCCACCAGAAGTTGTTGCCGCCGCAAAAACCGTTGTTACCGCACATAATAAGCCCTCCGCATACTTTATTTGAGCTTTACCGCTCAATCCATGCTATTCGGCAGCGGGAAAAATGTGCGGGAAAGGAAAAAACACTGTCATTGTCCTCCGGTGACCTGGGTCACCGGAGGGCAATGACAGAGAAGTTTACTGCTGCACCTCGAACTTATAGCCCACGCCCCAGACGGTTTTCAGGTTCCACTGGTCAGAGACACCTTCCAGCTTTTCTCTCAGGCGCTTGACGTGGACATCCACCGTGCGGGAGTCACCGAAGTAATCGAAGCCCCAGACCTCGTCCAGCAGCTGATTGCGGGTATAGACCCGGTTGGGGGAGGAAGCCAGGTAGTAGAGCAGCTCCATCTCCTTGGGGGGCGTGTCCACCTTTTTGCCGTTGACGGTAAGCTCGAAGGCATCCATGTCAATGACCAGCTTGTCGAAAACCAGACGGCGGGCCTTTTTCTCGGCAGTGGCTCCGGTGCTGCGGCGCAGCACCGCCTCGATGCGGGCCAGGACCTCCTTCATTTCGAAGGGCTTGGTGACGTAGTCATCGGCGCCGTTTTTGAGACCGGCTACCTTGTCATCGGTCTCGCCCTTGGCGGTGAGCATGATGACGGGAGTCTGGCTCTCAGCCCGGATAGCCCGGCAGACCGCCCAGCCATCCATGACAGGCATCATCACGTCCAGCAGCACCAGGTCCGGCTTAATGGCCCGGAACTTGGCCAACCCCTGGCCGCCGTCTGCGGCGATGGTCACGGCGTAGCCCTCTTTTTCCAGATACATCTGCAAAAGCTCCGCAATATTCCGGTCGTCTTCTACGATCAATACAGATACTGCCATTGGTGATCCTCTCCTTTTCGCCCCTTGGGGCGTTTCTTCTTATTTACCCCCATTATACCGCAAACCAAGGCGGTATAGTGAATAATTTGTAAAGAGTTCCATGGCAATTTGTGAACGAGAAAGCGGCGGCACCAAAGAAAGATCAGGAATGCTTTCTGAGCTCAAAGCACACGGATGCAACTCCGGCGGCTAGCAGTGCCAGGGCACTGAGTCCCAGCCGCCCATCCAAGGAGACGCTCAAAGCATTGACACAGATGGGAGAGAGAAACTGTCCCAGGGAGCTGGATCCGCAGTACAGGGCAATCGCCATGGTGGCTTGGGATGGATCTACGGAGGCAGTGGCCTTTAGATATCCTGCTGGCATACGAAGAGAAAATACAAAGCCAAGCATAGCGGCGGCTAGATAAAAGAAGGAAATGTGGCTGCCGAAATAGGAAAGCAGCATGGCAAGGCCGGAAACCAGAAAAATAGCGGGAAGGGCGAATTTTTTGAGTTTTGAAAGGATCCTTCCGCCGAGCACCCCGGAAAGAATACCGACGGTGGACTGCACAGCAAGGATCCGACCGCTGACGGAGGTATTTCCAAGAGCTCTGTGCTCCAATAGGAGGGCAAGATTGTTCTGAAAGGCGAAAAATAGCATTGCGAACAGGACGCTCTGGCAGAGGTAGAAAGGTAAATCGCCGCTGCATATGCTTCTATAGGCCGACTGTCGCTGAGTCTGTGGTTCCCCCGCGGGCTGCAGCAGAATCAGAAACAGCACAGGCAGGAGCAGCAGGTAGGCAAAGTAAGCGTGCCACCAACAGTCGGATGCCAGTTTTCCACCCAAAAAGGAAAATAAGGCACCCCCAATTCCAATGACGGCGGATTGGTAGCCAAGCATGGTTTGCTGTTGATCTGCGGAGAAGTGCTCCCGGATCAGAGCTGTGGTCAGCGGAGAGATACCGCCGAAGCCAATGCCAAACAGTACAGAGAAAACGACCAGTTGGTAAAAGGCATTATGAAACAGCAGGGGGCCCAAACCACCGACAATCATTAGGGAGACGGATGCAGTGACGATTTCTTTTTTCGAAAAACAGCTGCAAAGCGCGCCAGAGAGCAGGATGATCGGCATACCAATCAGAGAGGGGAGAGCAGTGAGCATCTGCACGGTGGCCAGAGAAAGTTCCGGAAAGGCTGCAGCGAAAGCGGACAGCCCGGAGGCAATCGCCAAAATGGATGTCAGGACGAAGGACGGGGCGAGTACAGTGATGGCCTTTTTCATAAGCGTTCTCCTTTTCGCAGTCTGACAATTAACGATATTATCATATAATGATTCTTGAGAAATGTAAAGCTTTTTTGCGAAATTATAAAAAATAATTCAGATTTATCAAAAATTCAGTTGACAATATGGGAGAAAAAAGTTATAAATAAAGAAATAATTGCGGATGATAGGAGGAAAATGAAAATGGCTGCTGTGAATTCTCGCGTGAATTTGTCAGACACTGTTCTGGAGAAATTAGAGGAGATGGTGTCTAAGAAAAAGCCAGGGGATCGGCTTCCGACAGAAGCGGAGTTGTCTGAGCAGTTTTCGGTGGGGCGCTCTACTATTCGAGAAAGTATGAAGGTTCTGGCTGCAAAACGGATGATAGTTCGCAGGAATGAGGGGACATTTGTTGCGGATATGATGAAGGGTTGTTTTGTGGACCCTTTGAATATGATTATTAATATGTCTACGGGAGACCTGAATTCTTTGATCGAGCTGCGCGAGATATTGGAACTCAGCGCCGTGCAGCTGGCATCCCAACGAGCGACAGCGGAAGATGTTCTGGAGCTGCAAAGGGCGAACTGGATGATGAAGGAGCCTGGATTGCCCCCGGAGGAATTGACAAAGCGGGACATCGCTTTCCACGCACGGATTGCTCAATGCACCGGTAACCCGGTAATCGTAGAATTACTGAACGCCATTCGGGAGGTTATCGCCAGAAATGTGGAGGAAGGGCACAGCTTCGGTGCCAGCAATGAATATCATGGGGAAATGATCGATGCCATCGCAAAACAGGATCCGGAAAAGGCAAAAAATGTGATGCAGCGCTACTTTGATTCCGTGTATGAGGCGCTGGGAATCTGAATTTGATTTCATATAAAAAGCAGAGGAGCGGATCCTCTGCTTTTTTGCTGATTTTTATATTCTGCCAGCACTTGCTGCATGTTGCTTCTGTCGGTCAATGGAATGGACGTCACAGAAAGCAGTTCCGCAAGGCTCCCGGGTCCAGGCCCAAAGCGTTTCCCAGGCGGAAAAGTTCTGCCGGATGATCAGTATGCTGGATCATCCGGGAGAGGTGAACGATTGCTGTGACCAGGATCTCCTCTGAGTCTTTGCTTCGCTGAGCGGCGAGGGCCGTCAGCAGCCGGAGCAAGGCATACTGCTCGGCAAGGGCAGCTGCTGCCATGGAAAAGTCTGTAGGGCTTCCCAAGAAGGGAAACATAGCGGAAAATAAGTGATTCCGGAAGTAGTTTTCCACCTCCCGGCAGTGATGGGATAACAAGGGATCCCCTGTTTGCTGTACCAGCTCCAGGCACCGGCGGACGCCTTGATGGTCCAGAAGGCCTCCTTCCGGGAGCCAGCTACGAAGGGTATCTGGCAGACCGCCGGGACGGCCCGCCAAAATATGGCTGATAGGAAGCTGCCAGGCCGCCAGAACAGCGGATTCCGGAAAATGCAGAGATGCATAGGCCCGCTCCACTGATTCCGGCTCGATCCTGACAAATGCGGAGACCAACTGAAGAAGAAGGGGGGCGTCTTTGCTGGTTTTGCTGACTCGGTCCAAAAGAAGCAGGATTGCCAGGATGCGGCAGGGTATGGAAAGGTCCCGACGTCCCATCAGCTCCAGAATCCCATACCGGAGAGCTGGGGCCCAGTTAGGCGGAGCGGTTACAATTCCCATGGGGCCGATGCCCACTGAATCCATTTGGGACAGAGGAATTTCCGGTGTGATTTCCGTAGAAACAAAGCGGACCCGATCCGGGGTCAGCACACCGATGCGCACCGCCTGAGCACAGGACAGAGAGAGGGAGAGCTCCCATGTCCCTGGCAGGAATTCTGTTTTCCGCCTGGGATACAAAGTACAAACCATACCAAGAGCTTGCGGGCCTGCGCGGCGGATCCATTTGCAGCCTCCGTCTTTATCCTGAAAGGGGCAGCGGCCCTGGGGGCCTGGCAGAATTCTGGCGAATTGTGCTTTTGTACCGCCAGACTGAATTTTGGAAACATATTGACGGCAGAGTGTGGAAAGTTCTGGGTCCTGGATCTGCTGATAGGCCAGGTAGGTGTCCCGGTCCAAATCAATGGGCCAATCATGGCAGCAATTGTCTGAACAGGCCGGCCCTATGCAGGAAAATTCCGGATAATGCTCAGGCCATATCACCTTCTGAGATTTCATAGCAGCATCGGTATCCTTTCTGAAAGCTGCGGCGATTATATCATTATTCCCACAAAAAGAACAGCCCTTTTCCATGAATTGGCGGTATGCGAAAGATAAATTTATATATTACACAAAAAATGGATGCTATTTTTGATACTATGACCAATTTTGCATTTATAAAGAAGAAAATACTTGACAATTTAACATCTGACGATATTATTAAATTGTAAGACATTGGACAACAATGTCAGATGCGATAGAGGAGAAAATATAAACAGGAGGTATATCAGATGAATAACTATGAGGAGCTCTACCGAATCCTTTGTCAGGAAACCAGACCTGCTCTGGGCTGCACCGGCCCTATTGGCGGTTGCTATGTAGCCGCAGAGGCCTATGATGCCGCTGGTGGCGGAGAAATCAAAAAGATCACGGTTTATGGCGGCTCCGGCGCCGCGGCAAAGATTGATGATGTGGCCTTCCCCGGTACGGAATACCTGGGTGCGGAAATGGCCTATGCGCTGGGCGCTGTGTGCGGCGACCCCAAGGCGAAGCTGGAGGTGCTCCACTCAGTGACTCCTGAAGGGGAGCTAAAGGCCCGGAAGGTGGCCGAGCTGGTGGAGATCCGCACGGAGTTCGCCTCTGATGAGGAAGCAAGGGGCGGTTCCCGCCGGGTGGTTGTGGAAACTGACCGGGGCATTGGTGTGGCCGTGACCCAGGGCGCACCGGATGGTTTGATCTACAAGGCTCACAATGACCAGGTACTGCTGGACGTTGAGCCGGACCCCAATAACCGGGCAGGCCATACCCCGATTATGAAGTATAAAATCAAGGATTTCTACGACTTTGCTACTACATATCCTCTGGAAAAGCTGGACATCATGGAGGATGCGGCCAAGATGAATTCCGCTATGACGGATTACGTTCTTTCTCATGAGGAAGTCAGCATCCGGATCGGTGCGAATATTTTGGCGACTGGTGAGGACACGCCTGTCACCCATGCAAAGGCTGCAGCGGCTGCGGCCTGCGAGGGCCGGATGGCAGGTGTGAATCTGCCCATCATGAGCGTAGGCGGCAAGGGAAATGTGGGTGTTGCGTCTACTATGCCCATTGTCAGCCAGGCCAAGGATCTGGGGGTTGACGAGGAGACCAAGAAGCGTGCATTGGCTCTGAGCTGTCTGGTGGCTATTGCGGTGATTCACCGGATCGGTAAAGCACCGACCATGTGCTCCTGCGAGGTGGCAGCTTCTATGGGCGTTGCCGCGGGTACTACACTGCTGTTGGGCGGCACGGAAGCCCAGGTGGAGATCGCAATCCAAAACCTGATTCCCAATGTCTTCGGCGTTGTCTGCGACGGTGCAAAACTTGCCTGCGCTCTGCGGATGGCTTCTTCTACCGGCATTGCCATTGACGCAGCCAGACTGGCGGTGAAAAATATCCGGCTTGCCAATAATCAGGGCGTTCTTGCCGCCAACGCGGATGCATCCATCGACTTCTTGGGAGACTTCGCACTGAACTGCATGAATGACAGCGATGAGAAACTCTGCGAAAAGCTCATGGAGAAACGGGAGATTTTCCCGCTGATGACCTTCAATGACCGCCAAAAACGGTAAATTTGAATTACTTCGGGAACCGAAAGGAGAAAATCTATGAATTACCTGGATATTGCCAACAGCGGCTTTATGTTCCTGCTGTGCCTGGTGCCCATCTGTGTGATCGTTGTCCAGTCCATCCGTTTCATGGCCATGGCCTGGAAGCAGGGCCTGGAAATCGGCATGGATAAGACAAAGCTCAAGAAATGTATTACGACAGCTGCCTCTATTTCTGTGATCCCTGCTTTGTCCCTGGTATCGCTTTTGATCGCGATGGCTCCCAGCCTGGGCAAGTTCTTCCCCTGGCTCCGGCTGAGCAACATTGGTGCCGGCGGTTATGAGCCCATGGCTGCCGGTATCGGATTGGAGGCCGCCGGGTTCTCTGATTATACCGCACTGACTCTGGGCGGCTTCGTGGTCATTATGCTGGTCATGAATATCGGCATGAGCATTGCGCCGCTGAATACCATCCTGACGCTGAAGGGATATGACAAGGTCCTGAAAAAGGCTAAGACCACCAATAAATTCCTGCTAATCGGTACATCAGCCGCATTTGCCGCGGTAATTGCCCGGCTGAACGTACCCTATTTTACCAATTTCACCCCCATCCTTCCTTTCGCGGCAGCTGTGACCGGTGGACTCGTGATGCTGGGCTGTATGTTGCTGAAGAAGAAGGTCCCTGTCCTGGGCGATTTTGCACTGTCCGTATCCATTATCGCAGGCGTTATTGTCTGCTGCATTATTGGCGGATGAAAGGAGAACCATCATGTCTACTGATAAACTGCGCACTGTAGCTGCGGAAGAGACTGCGGCTTTTACGGAGTATGATCACAAGATCCACCGCTGGGGTAGACTGTCTACGACCCTTGCACTGATTACGATGTACCTGCCAATCATTGGTGTCTGCCTGAGATACCATGTGTCTCCGGACTGGGCAGCGGTAGGTGCCGGATGCGTTGCCATTCTGGTGGCTTTTGGCGCCAACCAAATTATTGAGCCTTTTACCTTTGCTCCCATGTTGGGTGCCGGCGGTACTTATATGGGATTTACCACTGGCAACGTTTCTCAGACCAAGATTCCATGCGTTGTCAGCTGCCAGGAGATTATGGGTGTAGAGATGGGCACCAAAGAGGGAGACGTTGTTGCGACACTGGCCGTGGGCACCTGCTCTCTGGTCACCACATTGGAGGTTGCCTTGGGTGTTGCCTTCGTCCACGTCATTTATCCGGTCCTGACCAGTCCGATGCTGGCACCCGGCTTCAACAATGTGCTTCCTGCCGTTATGGGCGCTATGCTGTTCCAGCGGATCATGGCTGACTGGAAGGTGGGCATCGTTCCCTTCATCCTCGGCTGTCTGGCAGCCATCCTTTTTGGACAGGCCTGGTACAGCAAGAACGGCCTGTATATCATGCTGGTTCTCATTGCCATCACCGTAGCATGGTCCTATTTCCTCTACAAGAAAAGTCAGAAAAAGTAAGGCCTAAATCAATCGCGGCCCCTGTTTCAGGGGCCGCTGCAAGGATGATAATATGAATAACAAGAGCAATACCATTGCGGTGATCGGCGGAGGATCCTCCGGAATGGCAACGGCGGCCTATTTTTCCAGGCTTGGATATCCGGTGATCCTTTGCGACACGCCAGAGCATACGGAGGACTATCCCCAGATTTGCCGTCAGAACGGGATTTTGCTCCGAGGAAACTCCGGTCAAAGTGGCTGTGCCATGCCGGAACTTCTTACGGAGGTTTTTGAAAGGGCGTTGGAAGCGGATCGGGTGCTCATTTGTGTGCCATTCAGCCGTCAGGAGGAAATCAGCCGCCTGTGTGCCCTGCACGCCCATCCCGGTCAGGCGTTTTTGTTCAGCCCTGGAAATTTTGGCAGCTTTGTCCTTAGACGGCAGTTGGAAAAGGCGGGAAAGTCCGGAGTGCTTGTGGGAGAGATATCCGGAAACCTATGGGCCTGCCGCCGGACAGCTCCTGGAGAAGTCATTGTGGCCGGTGGGTTGAAGCCGCTACGGGCATCCGCTCTGCCTGCCGCCGAAACAGGGGCGCTGGTGGAGGCGTTCCGAGATATGCTGACCCTGATTCCCGGAAAAAATGTTCTGGAGGTTTCTCTCAATTCCCCAAATGTGATTTCACATTTGTCCGGTGCTGTGCTGAACGGCACCCAGATCGAACGTATGGGGGAGCGCTTTGCGTTTTTCCGGGACGGCCTGGGAGAAAATGCCATTCGCTGCTTCGACGCGCTGGAAAAGGAACGGGACCTGGTTTTTGCCGCATTAGGATTTGAGACCTACAATCCTCCATCGGAGGGCTTGATGCGAAAGCTCCTGGACAAAAACGTCCATGATCTGGACGTTTTTCGGGACCTGGACGGACCCAGCAGCTTTTCACACCGGTATGTATCTGAGGATGCTGCCTGTGGGGTTGCTGTGTTGGCAGCGCTGGGCAGAGCCTGCCGCGTCCAGGTACCCCTGACCGAAGCATTTTTGACCATTTGTGGTGTTATCAATGGAGTGGACTACCTGAAAACGGGGCTTGCCCTGTCTGACCTGGGACTGAGTGCAGAGAATCTGACGGCACAGATGGCCGCACTGTAAGAGAGCTGAATACCATAAGAGGCTGTTAAAAAGCCGTCACCGCGGTGACCAAGCTTTTCAACAGCCTCTTTGTGCTTGCTTACAGCCCATCCAGCCGGACATCGGCCCTCCGGACTTTTTTCCAGGAGAACTCTCCCCGGAGCTCTTCCAGAGAAACAGGCTCCCTGCGCTCCAACAGTCCGGCGCAGTGGGCCAGGGCGCCGATGATCTCCTCAGGGCTGTAATTTTGCCGCAATGCCCCCAGGTCCAGGTCCCGGTCCCGCTTGCTCAGGCGGCGGCCGTCGGGGGCCAGGAGCATGGGTACGTGGGCGTATTCCGGGTGGGGAAAGCCGAAGAGCTCCTGCAGGTACATCTGCCGGGGGGCAGAGCTTAATAGGTCTGAGCCACGGACTACTTCCGTGACTCCGGCCAGACCGTCGTCTACGGTGACGGCCAGCTGGTAGACGTAGACACCGTCGGCCCGGCGGACTACCATGTCTCCACAGTCTGTGGCCAAATTGCACCCATAGTGCCCCTGGATCTTGTCCTCCACCTGCCAGAGCTTGTCCGGGACCCGGACCCGCCAGGCAGGGGCCCGGCTCATGGCCGCCCGCTGGGCATCCGTCAGATCCCGGCAGGTGCCGGGGTAGACATAGGTGCCGTCGCTCAGGTGGGGGGCGTTGACGCTGTGGAGCTGGCTGCGGGTGCAATAGCAGGGGTACAGCAGCCCCTTTTCTTTCAGAATATCAAAGTACCGGTCATAGACTTCGGCTCGTTGGCTCTGGGCGGGGGTCTCCCGGTCCCAGGTCAGGCCCAGCCACTGCAGGTCCTCCCGAAGGATTTGGGCGTATTCGCGGCTGGTCCGCTGGGTGTCCAGGTCCTCCATCCGCAGGACCATTTCGCCGTCCCGGGACCTGACGGAAAGCCAGGCAAGCAAAGCCGAGAACAGGTTGCCCAGGTGCATCCGCCCGGAGGGGGTGGGGGCAAAGCGGCCTACGGACTTTACCGGATCCATAGATACCACCACCAGAACAGGGCCGCAATGCCCAGAAGCTCCAGGGCAATGGCAAATTTCAGGCCGACGTAGTGCTTCTTTTCCGGCTTTTGAGAAAAGTCCTCTTCTTCCGGTTCCTCCGGTTCCAGCTCCTCCGTCTGCCAGATCAGGGTGTCGTCATCGGAATCCGTATAGCTTTTCGACAGCGGCTCCCGGTCGCCCTCGTCCCAGTCCACCGGGGTGCCGTAATCTTCTTCCTGCTCCAGGTCTGCCGTCTCGTCCTGCTCCGCTTCCGCGGCCAGCAGCTCCTGCTGGAGCTTTTCCAATTCCTTTCTGGGATTGTCAAACATAATGGGTCCTCCATGAGGTAAAAAGCGTTTTCCCTATTCTACCCCATCCCGGCCGGAAAGTAAAGGGAAAACCGCCGTTGACAGGGAAGTGGGGAACGTGTATAGTGAAAGAAAAAACAGGAGGAACGACATGGACTATCGCATCGAACACGACTCCATGGGGGATATGCAGGTCCCCGCGGACAAATACTGGGGGGCCCAGACCCAGCGGTCCCACGAGAATTTTCCCATTGGCGTGGGTCAGGAGACTATGCCAAAGGAGATTATCCACGCCTTCGGTATTCTGAAAAAGGCCGCCGCCCAGGCAAACGCTGAGCTTCGTCCGGAAAAGATGACTCAAAAGAAGCTGGCCGCCATCTCCGCCGCGGCGGATGAGGTGATCTCCGGAGAGCTTGCCGACAACTTCCCTCTGGTGGTCTGGCAGACCGGCTCCGGCACCCAGTCCAACATGAATGCCAACGAGGTCATTGCCGGGCGGGGCAACGCCATCGCGGGGGAGAAGCTGCTGCACCCCAATGACGACGTGAATATGTCCCAGTCCTCCAACGACACCTTCCCCACGGCCATGCACATTGCCGCGGTGCTGAGCCTGGAAAGCAAGGTGCTCCCGGCCATCGATGTCCTCACCGCTGCTTTCCAGAGGCTGGAGGAGGAAAACCGGGGCATTGTCAAATCCGGCCGGACCCACTTGCAGGATGCCACCCCCATTGCCTTCTCCCAGGAAATTTCCGGCTGGCGGACCAGCCTGGAGCGGGACAAGACCCTGATTGCCCTTTCTTTGGACCCTCTGCGGGAGCTGGCCCTAGGGGGCACTGCCGTGGGCACCGGGCTCAACGCCCCGAAGGGCTTCGACACCCTGGTGGCCCAGAAGATCACGGCTCTCACCGGGAAGAAATTCGTCACTGCCCCCAATAAGTTCCACGCCCTGACCTCCAAGGATGAGCTGGTCTTCGCCCACGGGGCCCTGAAAGCCCTGGCGGCGGACCTGATGAAGATCGCCAACGACATCCGCTGGCTGGCCTCCGGCCCCCGGGACGGCCTGGGAGAGATATTCATCCCGGAGAACGAACCCGGCTCCTCCATCATGCCCGGCAAGGTAAACCCCACCCAATGTGAGGCCGTCACCATGGTAGCGGTCCAGGTCATGGGCAACGACACCGCCGTCTCCCTGGCGGCCAGCCAGGGAAACTTCGAGCTGAACGTCTTCATGCCGGTGCTGGCCTACAACTTCCTCCAATCCGCCCGGCTCCTGGCGGAGGTCATGGTATCCTTCCACGACCGCTGTGTGGCCGGCATCCGGGCCAACAAGGAGAAAATGGACCACAACCTCCACAACTCCCTGATGCTGGTCACCGCCCTAAATCCCTACATCGGCTACGAAAACGCCGCCAAAACGGCAAAGCTGGCCTATCGGGAAAACATTTCCCTGAAGGATGCCTGCGTCAAGCTGGGCTTTCTGACAGCAGAGCGGTTTGACGAGGTGTTCCATCCGGAGCAGATGATCTGACTCCCTTCTTTTGGGGTTATAGGTCCAGGCTGTTTTCTGTTAACAGAAAATCATGGATACCGATGACCAATATCCCCTCTTCCGTGTACCAGGGGGCTGGGGTATCCTTTACCACAATGATCTTTTTAAATGTGTCCCCGATCCGGAGCAGGGAGTTGGATTCCTGCCGCATTTTTGCCTCGTCTGGGATGGCGAAGGCGGACTGGACGTAGTAGCGCTTGGAGCCCTTGTTACAGACAAAATCCACCTCCAGCTGTTTCTTTTTTCCGTCGCTGCCCGTGGCATTCACCAGGCCCACGTCTACGCCGTAGCCTCTGGCAAGCAGCTCGTTGAAAATCACGTTTTCCATGGTGTGATTCTCCTCCAGCTGCCGGAAATTGATTCGGGCGTTTCGCAGACCCACGTCGGTAAAATAGTATTTCTGAGGAGAATCAATGTATTTTCTTCCCTTGATATCGTACCGGACTGCTCGGCTGACCACAAAGGCATCGCACAGATAGTCCAGGTAGCTCTTGATGGTGTTGACGCTGATGGACTTCCCTTTTTTGGTTTTGAAGGTGTCCGCCAGCTTCTTGGGATTGGTCAGGGAGCCGATGCCGGAGGAGAGGATATCGATCAGCTCCTCGAATTCCTCCCGATTGCGAATCCTGTGGCGGCCCACAATGTCATTGATATAGGTCTCCTCAAAAAGCCGCTTCAAAAATTCCGCTTTCTGCTCCACTGTAGGCAGCAGCACCACTGGGGGCAGACCGCCGTAGAGCACGTATTCATTCCAGCCGTCGTACCGGTTGCCGGGATACACAGACATAAATTCCCCAAAGGACAGAGGGGCCATGTGGAGCTCATCACCCCGGCCCCGGAATTCCGTGATGATGTCCCTGGAAAGGAATTTGGCGTTGCTTCCGGTGACGTAGACATCCACATTGGGCATACGCATGAAGCCGTTCAGCACGGACTCAAATTCCCCCAGCAGCTGCACCTCATCCAGGAGGATGTAATACATCCCATCGTCCACCAGCCGCTCCTTCACGGTTGGGTACAGGACCTCCGGGTCCCGGAGCTTTTTATTCTCAAAGGAATCAAAGGCAATTTCAATAATATGATCCCCCGGCACCCCCTCCTCCAGCAAATGCCGCTTAAAAAGCGCAAACAGCAGATAGGACTTGCCGCACCGCCGCATACCGGTGATCACCTTGATAAGGCCATTGTGCTTCCTGGCAATGAGTTTATGGAGATACCGATCCCGTTTGATTTCCATGGCAGACCCTCCTATTGAAAATTCAGGGGAATTTTACCCTTTATTTTCAATAAGTATACCTGATCTAAGAGATAAAATCAAGCACTATTGAAAATTTAGGGAGGAATCTCCCTGAATTTTCAATAGAATGTGACCCTTGCTTTTTCTGAAAATCTCCGGTATAATGGCCCCAAAAGCGAAAGGAGCTTGTGAACAATGGACAATGAAGAAATCCTTGAGAACGAGGACGAAGAAAGCGGCATCCTGACCCTGACCGATGAAAACGGCGTAGAGACCGACTTTGAATACCTGGACTGCATCCCTTACGAGGGCAAGGAGTATTTGCTTCTGCTGCCTGCCGATGAGGCGGCCACGGACGTGGTGATCCTGGAGGTGGAGCCTGTGGACGAGGAGACGGAAAACTACATTTCCGTCCAGGACGAGGCCATCCTGAATGCGGTCTACGATATTTTCAAAGAGAAGTATAAGGACGTGCTGACCTTCGAGGAATAAGCGAAAAGCCTGGGAATGTTGCGGACGCAACGGAATTCCCGGGCTTTTTTATTGTACAATGGTCCCATTCAACAGAAGGAGAAGAGACTATGAAAAAGATGACTGCATTGGCTTGCTTGCTGGCAATGCTCATTTCCCTGACGGCCTGCGCTGCCGCCTCTACCCCGGAGACCACAGCCGCCCCGGAGACCGTCGTAACTGAAGCCCCCACCACCGAGGCCACTGAGGCACCTACAGAGGCTGCCGTTCCCGTTCGCCTGGGCGCTATGACCGGCCCCACCGGCATCGGCATGGTCAAGCTGTTTGACGATGCTGACAAGGACACGGCCTCTCCCTATACCTACACCGTCAAGGGCGCTGCCGACGAGCTGACCCCGCTGCTCCTCCAGGGGGAGCTGGACATTGTCTCCGTCCCCGCCAACCTGGCCTCTGTCCTCTATAACAAGACCGAGGGCAAGGTCAAGGCTCTGGCTGTCAACGTGCTGGGGGTGCTGTATCTGGCGGAGTATAACTCGGATGAGATCAATTCTCTGGCCGACCTGAAGGGCAAGACCATTTATGCCACCGGCAAGGGCTCTACCCCTGAGTATTTCCTGCGCTATGTCCTGACCCAGAACGGCCTGGACCCGGACACCGATGTGACCCTGGACTGGAAGAGCGAACCCAGCGAGGTCCTGGCGGTGCTGAACGGCCAGGGCAGCGGCATTGCCATGCTGCCTCAGCCCTATGTCACCGCTGCCGCCGCCCAGCTGGGAGAGGGTTTCCAGGTGAAGCTGTCCGTCTCTGAGGAGTGGCAGAAGGTCAGCGGCGGCACTCCCTGCACCACTGCCTGCATCCTGGTCCGCGGCCAGTTTGCCGAGGAGAATCCTGCCGCTGTAGAGCGGTTCCTGGCGGATTACGCGGACAGCGCCGCCTGGGTCAATGAGAATGTGGAGGCCGCCGGAGACCTGTGCGGCCAGTACGAGATCGTCAAGGCACCCATTGCCAAGAAGGCCATTCCCCAGTGCAACATCGTCTCCATCACCGGCAGCGACATGAAGGCCGCCCTCAGCGGCTGCCTGGAGGTTCTGTTCCAGCAGAACCCCGCTGCCGTAGGCGGAGCCCTGCCGCAGGATGACTTCTACTATGGGGCCTGAGAAAAGAAATACCAAAGGCCTGCGGATGCTTTCCGCAGGCCTTGCCCTAGGTTTCTGGGAGCTGGGGGCCAGGGCCATTCATAACCGGCTGCTGCTGGTGGGGCCGATCCAGACCCTGACGAGGCTTTGGTCACTGCTGGGCCAGAAGACCACCTGGCAGGCCATTGCCTTCACCTTCTCACGGATCGGCCTGGGCTTCTTCCTGGCCTTTGTGCTGGCCTTGATCCTGGCCGGTCTGGCGGCGGCGTTTCCCTGGGTGGAGGTGCTGCTGGGGCCCTATGTGCTGGCCATTCAGTCCGTGCCTGTGGCCTCCTTTATTGTCATCGCTCTGCTGTGGCTTTCGGGAAAGCGGCTCTCTACCTTTATTTCCTTCCTGATGGTGCTGCCGGTGCTCTATTCCAACGCCCTTCAGGGGCTGAAAAACGCCGATCCACAGCTGAAAGAAATGGCAAAGGTCTTTCGAATCCCGCTTTTGCGGCAGATCCCCGGCATTTACCTGCCTGCTCTGGCACCCAGCCTCCGCTCCGGCTGCCGGGTAGCGCTGGGCATGTGCTTCAAGTCCGGCGTAGCCGCTGAGGTCATCGCCGTAACCTCCCATTCCATCGGCGGGATGCTCTACGATGCCAAGGTGTATCTGGAAATCAGCGACCTGTTCGCCTGGACCCTCATCATCGTGATTTTGAGCCTGTGCTTTGAAAAAGCCTTTCTGTGGCTCCTGGACCGGGGGGCCTGGTGGATCGAAAAGGCGGTGTGATATGGATCTGATTTTAAAGGACATCAGCAAGGCCTACGGGGAAAAACAGGTTCTGGATCATATTTCCCTGACCTTTCCCCAGGGCAGCCGTACCTGCGTCATGGCCCCCTCCGGCCGGGGAAAGACCACATTGCTTCGCGTTATTTTGGGACTTACCAAGCCGGATCAGGGCATCGTCACCGGGCGGCCGGCGAAAATCGCCGCCGTCTTCCAGGAGGACCGGCTCTGCGGAAACCTGACGGTAGGGGGGAACCTGCGGATGGTCTGCGGAAACAGCAAAAAGGACCCGGAGCTCCGGGCCCTGCTTACATCCCTGGGTATCGGTGAGACCCTGGATATCCCCGCTTCTCAGCTCTCCGGAGGCATGGCCCGCCGGGTGGCTCTGGCAAGAGCGCTGCTGACGGACCCGGAGCTGCTGATCCTGGACGAGCCCTTTACGGGCCTGGACGATGCCGCCCGGCAGAAAAGTGCCGCCGCCATTGGGGAGTCCTGCCCCAGGGCCACCGTCTTGCTTGTGACCCACAGAAAAGAAGATGCCGCCCTCATCGGGGCGGCAAGGATCCTGGAACTGTAAAAACCTTCAGCCAGTGCCGCAGAGGCACTGGCTGTTCATGCTGAGAGAGGGAGACTCAGCTATGGACTTTCGTCAATTTCCGGTAGCTGTGGAAGAAGTACCAGATTTCCGCCGCGGCGGTGATGGTCCAGGAGAAGGCGTACAGGAGGTACAAAGAGGGGATGGTCTGAAAGTAGGCGAATACCGTATACACCCAGATCACCCGGAAAACGCAGGAACCCAGGATCACTACAATGGTGGGCATCAGGCTCTTGCCGATGCCCCGGGAGGCGGCAATGGTGCAGTCCATAAAGGCGCTAAGGCAATAGCTCCAGCACATGATCCGCATCCGGAGCATACCGGCGGCGATGACCTCCGGACTGTTGGTGAAGAGGGACAGGAAGGCATCTCCCACCGCCAGCAGCCCCAGACCCAGAATGGCCCCGGAGCAGAAGGAATAGCCCAGGCTGATGTAGTAGCTCCTCAGCACGCGCTTGTGGTCCCCGGCCCCCCAGTTTTGGCCCATGAAGCTGGAGCAGGCGGTGTGGAAGGCGGCCATCACGTTATAGACAATGGTGTCCGTATTGGCCGCGGCGGCGTTTCCGGCTACCATGGTGGAATCGAAGGAGTTGACTCCCGCCTGAATGAACAGGTTGGCAAAGGCGAAGATCACATTCTGGAGGCCTGCCGGAATGCCCAGCACCAGCAGCTGCCTTACTTCGCCGCCATAAATGCGGATGGCCTGAGGCTCCACCCCACAGTCCCCCTTCAGGCGGATCAGGTGCCACAGCACCAGCCCGGCGGAAACATACTGGGACAGAACGCTGGCCAGGGCCACGCCGTCGGCGGCCATATGACAGCCGATGACGAAGACCAGGTTCAAAATGACGTTCAGGATCCCTGCAACGGTCAGGTACACCAAGGGCCGCTCCGTGTCGCCGTTGGCGCTCAAAACCGCGTTGCCGAAGTTGAAGATGCCCAGGGCCGGCATACCCCAGGCATAGATCTGTAGATACAGCACTGCCCCGGGAAGCAGATCCTTCTTGGTGTTCAGCATCTCCAAAAAGACCCGGGCCCCGAAGAAGCATACCAAGGCAATGAAAAACCCGGCCAGGGTGCACAGCACCAGAGCCGTATGGACGGATTCCCGGACCCGCTGCTTCTGACAGGCCCCCAGGTGCTGGGCTACGCACACATTGACCCCGCAGCCCAGGCCAATGAGAAAACCGGTGAAGAGGGTGACGAGGATGCTGGTAGAGCCCACGGAGCCCAGAGCCGTGGCGCTGGAGAACTTGCCCACCACGGCCACATCCGCCATATTGAACATGACCTGTAACAGCTGGGAGAAGATCAGGGGCAGGCTGAAGAGAAAAATATTCCGAAAAAGAGAGCCCTGGGTCATAGAAATGCCCCGGGCAGTGGATTTGGATGCCATGGAAATGCAAGTTCCTTTCTGTATTTAAAAGTAATAGAGCGCCCAAAAAAGCCTTCCCCTACGGGGAAGGTGGCTCGGCGCAGCCGAGACGGATGAGGGGAAAAACCTGAAAGCAAAGAGTGGGTATGCAGAATGGTGAAAGCCTGCCTTCTGACGCAGGAGCAGCAGGTGCATTCCGGGGCCTGGACAAATGGGAGGGCTGGATACCCCCTCATCCGTCAGGGCCCAGGGCCCTGCCACCTTCCCCGTGGGGGAAGGCTACCTCCGGCGGGGGCTGTTTTCATAGGATGAGCTAAATTTTTAGGGGTCCCGCCCCTCTTCCGCCGCTGCGGCGGCACCTTCCCCCAGGGGAAGGCTGGGGTTTGTCATCTTCCCCCGTGTACGTACTTTCGGTCCCAGTCCAGGTCGAAGAGCTTGTTGCCCATCTCCATGCTGCAGCCGCTGGCCATGTCGTAGGCCAGCTCTGCCAGGACTCCGGCGGGCTCCAGACACTCGATGTAGAATCCGGGCAGGGCCTTTTCTCCCAGCCGGGCTCCCAAGATGGCACCGGCGGCGGCCCCTACGGCGGCGCTGCGGCCGGAGTGATTGACGGCGGTGATCATGGCGGTGTCGAAGCTTTTGGGGTTCATCAGACAGGCGTAGACTGCCCCGGCCAGGACCTGGGCGGCATTCGCGCAGTGGAGCTGCTCCATGGCGGTGACGGCGCTTAGCCGGGAATCCTCTGCCAGGGAGACGGCCAGATTCAAAAGGTTGGAGATCTCAAAGCTCTGGCTGTACTGGTGGCCAAACTGGGATTTCACAGACTGGGCGGTTTCCAGGGCCAGATTTTTCAGGGGGATCTCCGGAGCAGACAGGCTCCGGCTCACCAGATGGGTCAGAGCAGCCCCGGAGAGGAAGGCCAAGGGGCTGCCGTGGGACAGGGCCACCACTTCCGCGCCCAGCAGGTCCAGCTCCGGCTGCTCCACCGGGTACAGGTGGCTGAAGAGACCTACCCCCACGGCGGAGGACAGGCTCCCGGGGGTGGAGGAGGAATTGAACCGGGCCTCCATGCCGCCCAGAGTGTCCCGGCTCAGGGCGTCCAGCATCCGGGTGTCCATGCAGTGGCGGCGGCACAGCTCCGGCTGCTGCAGCAGCCAGCAGAAGGTGGTGCTGGGTCGGCCCCAGGGGCGCTGAGAAGCAGCCCACTCCCGGCTGGACAAGCCCACGTACCGGTGCAGAGGCAGCATTTTCCCTGTCATCTGCCCCCGGGTGAGCCCCAGCAGAAGGCCGTTGCAGGTGAAGGCGGCCAGCTGAGTATAGGAGGTCACGTCGGCATAGCCGTTGACGAGATCGTAGCCCAGAAGGCCGTTGGGCCCATAGCTCTGGCGGATCTCCTGAATGCTGAGACTGTCTACGGTATAGCCCATGGCATCCCCCACGGCCAGACCCAGCAGCGCCCCCCGCATCCGAGGCAGAATATCTCTCATACCGCCGTCCCTCCTTTCCCGTTTGGTGATATTATATAGGTGGAGCAAGCAAAAAGCAAGTGGGAAAAGCCGTGAAAAGCTCCCCCGCCGGGAGGTCGCCTTCCCCTGCGGGGAAGGTGGCTCGCCGTAGGCGAGACGGATGAGGGAAAAATCAAGCGGCTACGGAAAACTCGGATGGAAGGAAAATGCCATAGGGGTTCACCGGGGCCTGGTCCTTTGGCGGGGCTGGTTCGCCCCTCATCCGTCCCGGGCCGTGCCCGGTCCACCTTCCCCGGAGGGGAAGGCTTCCTCCGGCAGGGGAATTATGCACTCCGCTGGAAAACAATGAAAAAACCATTCATAAATTGTATCTGGTGTACAAAAACAAAATCCGCAGCCTTGCGGCTGCGGACCTTGCAACAAAAAAAGAGGAGAGGAAAATGAAAAAGATGAAGAAATCATATTTGATTTGCCTTTATTGTACCAATCAAATGTGAAGAAAAAAAGTGGATAATTATTAAGCTGATATTAAGTTGCGGAGAAAATCTATAAGCTTCGTCTTATATCTTTAAGCGGTAAAAAATTATCGAATTTTTTGTTTACATTCTGGACCTGTTGTGCTAATATGTATGCGGTGGACCTTGGGAATTTCTTGAGGGTTTACCAAATTGTGTTGAAAACGCGGGTAAAACCGCCCGTTCTTAACGCCAGAAAAAAATCTAGGAGGAACCCAGCATGGAAACATACGGAATTGAAAAGTATGGCATTTCCGGTATTACGGAAATTGTCCACAATCCTTCCTACGAGGCACTCTACGAGGAAGAGACCAAGCCCGGCCTGACCGGTTATGAGGTCGGCCAGAAGACCGAACTGGATACCATCAATGTTATGACCGGCATTTACACCGGCCGTTCTCCTAAGGACAAGTACATCGTCATGGACGAGAACTCCAAGGACACCGTGTGGTGGACTTCCGACGAGTAC
>URGL01000016.1 GCA_900547405.1 uncultured Eubacteriales bacterium | reverse complement strand
ATAAGTAGAACTTTTTCCGGCTCACCCGCATAGCGGGTGGTTGTCGTTCTATGAAAACAGCTCTCCCGGAGAGGTTTTCCGGGGGAGCTAGTTCGATAAACTGGAAGTTTTGCATACGTTATTCTTCTAATATTTTTGTAGGGTTCGCATCCGTTACAAATATCATACTATCATAAAGCTCCGCAGGAGGTTGAAACATTCGATAACTTGGAGGAAGAAGTCGCATAATGATTGAGTAGCTTTCTCCAAGTGTTCCCATATAGGTGTATTCAGAAGCCTGCCTACCCAGTTCAGAATTTTCCGGGACTTTAGTAAAATCCAACCAACAACTATCAAATCCCGCCAGTTTTGCCGCCTTTGCTAAAGGGTCATGGGAATAAAACACCTGAATTGTACGCTTTTCAGGTGAACGGGTCGGCATATTGCAATGGGTTTTATAAAAATCGGTACCAATGACATAGTAACCGTTTGCTGCGTCCTTGGAAAGAAGTTTACCCATCGAGTCAGAACTGCCCCATTTTGCGACATGGCTGTTGTGACCTGTCACAAAGATGTTTTCATGCCCGTTTCGCTGCTCCTGCTGTAAAATCCACTGTACATTTTCTGCCATAAATTGATCTCTTAATGTAGCACCTTCAGCATTTGTCAGAGTTTGAAGCTTGGAATGCTGCATTAAAATATCTACAAAGTGAATTGCATTTCCCGAACCGCTCTTGATTTCCAATTCTTCCTTCACTTGTGTAAGGGTTTTAATTCGAGTAGATAAATCGCATTCACTGCTCCAGTTTTCACCTTCCACAAGTTTCTGCAAGTTTGTTGTGTCCACTTCCAGTTCTTTGCAGACTTCTTCCAAAAACCTCATGCTGTAAGAAATCCTCTGCATATCAAAACCGTAAAAGCGAAGGTCTTCGCCTTCCAATGCACTTTCATTGTACTGGCGCATATAGGAGATAAGTTCTGCCATCTCTTCCGTTCTATAAATGGAAAATCCAATCGCTGCGGCTGCTTCCTGTGCTGTCCCCTCACCGCCGTGTATATATCGGTTTACCTGCTCGCAACCGCCGTAGTCACCTTCAAGGGCAAACGCCCTAACACCATTATTTTTTACCATCTGCTTGAACACTTCCAGCTTCAACTGCTGAAATTCTGCATTTCCGTGAGTAGCTTCTCCCAATGCAATTATTTTTGCACTTTCAGGCACAGTTATATTTTCCACGGGTTCAGCATAAGCTAAAAACTCTTCTGGATTCACATTTTCTCCTGTGCCAAAACCTCCAAAACGCATAAATACAAGTGCCGCTAAAGCCATAACACCTAATAATCCAAAAACGATATATCTTATCTTAAATCTTCTTGTCTTTTTATTCTTCATATCTGATAGCCCTTTATAATGAATCAGTTGTCTTACATCCGTTTTCCACGCTTATTGTACTTCACGTAATAGTTCTTCTGCCGTAGTGTTGAATAATTTTGCAAGTGTAAGCAGATTGGAAGTGCTTGGGTCAGATGCTCCGGTCTCCCATTTAGAGACAGCCTGCCTGCTTACGCCGATAGATTCTGCAACAAACTCCTGGGTCATCTTACACTCTTCACGATGCTGCTTCAAAACCTCACCGAGAGATTTCTTGATACTGGACTTTTCTTTTCTGACATTGCCTGATTTGACATATCTACTCAATGCTCTTATGAGGAAAACTCCCACAGTGATAAATGCCGCTATCACCGCCACCCCAATTAGCAGTACATTACCAAAAACAATAACTCCTAAAAAATCATATTTCACTCTTAATCACCTCTTTTCGTGACTTCATGATAGCGAAATTTCATGGTTGCTACCACCAACTATCACGATATTTCTTTGGTTGCGAACGGTTGCGGAACTAAAATAACACTTTTTTATGTAAAAGGCATATATGTAAATTAATAAAACGACAAATTCCGATTTATGAATGCAGGGACAGCAAATGCCATCCCCGTGAAATTATTCCCTTTGAATCCGTTTTTCAATGTCTTCAATCGATGGCAGTTGCCGTTGCAGTTCTTCCGGCAAGCTGCTGGTTACTTTATATGCACTGATGCCCATGGGCTTGGACATATCCTTGAGTGCATATTCCGCCACCAGGTCATTTTTGCTCTTACACAGCAGCAAGCCAATAGAGGGATGATCATTTTCTTTTTTTAGGATCCCATCTACCGCTGAAAGATAGAAATTCAGCTGCCCAGCATATTCCGGCTTGAATTCACCGGTTTTCAGTTCGATCACCACATAACAGCGAAGATTCAGATTGTAAAACAGCAAATCAATGTAAAAATCATCTCCACCCACATTCAGGTGATATTGATTTCCAAGGAAGGCGAATCCTGTTCCCAATTCCAACAGTAGCTTTGTAACATCTTTCACAAGTGCCTGTTCAATATCCCGCTCCATCATATCTTCTTTAAACGGGATAAAGTCAAACACATAGGGGTCTTTCATTGTCTGTGCGGCAAGCTCACTTTGCGGGGAGGGTAAGCGTTCTTCAAAATTTGCTATTTTCTTAGCCAGCGCTTGGCGTTGATAGAGCCCTATCTCAATTTGGTGTACCAAAACATTGCGTGACCACCCGTTCCCAGCTGCTTGATTGGCATACCAAATGTGCTCCTCCGCTGTCCTCACCTTATCCATCAATGCAATGTGATGATACCACGTTATTTGTGCAAGCGCCGCTTGCACAATTTCAAAGTTCGGAAAACGGAGCGCAAACTTCGCCATATACTTGAGATTTCGCACCGAATACCCTTTTGCTTCCGGGAATGCCAGCCTAATGTCTGTAGCAAGGTTCTCAATAAATTTATTTCCCCAGGTTTTATGCTCGTTGATGGCTGACCCAATGTCGTAGTACAGGCATATCAGTTCCCTGTTGACATTCAGCGCTGCCCTATATTGCGCACTTTGGATTTCCTGCTTGATATTCTGTACCAAATCCAAGTACTCGCCACTGTTCATCAGCATTTGCAAATCCTCCATTCTCATGAAATGAAACACACCTTTTTCTCCGGATATTTTACCATACAGCACAAAAGAAAGCAATTGGCTTTCAACAGCACAAATGAAAAGTCTATACAAACATGTCGTGTTGTCCATAATGACAATCACTCGTGTCGGGCTCGCCGATCCTGCAGGACGGCAGGCTGGTCGGCGCGGTGACCCATGTGCTGGTGAACGATCCGACGGCGGGGTACGGGATCTTTATCGAGAATATGCTGGAGGCGGCGGGGTGAAAGATTCGCAGGGACGGAGGCATAACCGTCCCTGCGCGTATTGATCAGAACATATCAAGCTTGGAAAGCTGATGCCGCTGATTTCTGCGGCCATAAACGATACTAGCAACCTGTACTTCCATCGTTTCTTCGTCCACCCAGAAGTAGACAAGAAAGTTTTTGACTGTCAGTTTGTGGAGTCCCCGACTGTGCCATGGCTCTTCCTCTGTCAAGGGCACACGATTGGGAAATTGATCCAGAGAAACAATTTCCTCCGCCAAAAAGTCCAACATCTTCGTTGCTGTACTGGGCGCCTGTAGGGTGAAGCGGATATAGCCAGCAATGTCGTGGAGTTGTTTTTCTGCCAAGCCAGAAATCTTTACCGCATACTTTCCTGGCATCACAGAATCTCTCGCTTCAGGTCTGCGAATACATCCGAAGCAGGACGGGAATTACCGGCTTTCACTTCCGTCCATGCTTGCTCCATCATTGCATCAAAAGTAGAATCATCCATTTCATCCCGGGCAACAGGCACAGCAGGAACAGAAAGAGAAAAAGGGATGCTTTGGGTCATAATAATTTGCTTGTAGAGTGTATTGATAACAACAGAAACAGGAATCCCAAGCATATCCATGATTTTCTCAGCCTGTTCCTTTACATTTGGCTCTACACGGGCCACTACATTTGCGGTTTTAGCTGCCATAGTTCATACCACCTTTCAATCATTATTATACCATATGTATAGCAATTTGCAATACAAAAAAATTCAATGCGATTCCTTTTTCTCTGAACAGCTGATTTATTCTCCCAACATCTTTACGTCCGCTCAAACCCCAGAAACCGCGTTCCCTGGAAGGACAGCTTTCCTTTGTCCCCTTCCACCAGCAGGCCGTACTCATTCCCGGCCAGCCGGAGTTCCATGCGGTCTCCGCTTTCTACCTGGAAGGTGGCGTAATAGGTGGTGGAGCTGTGGTACTGCGCGGCGTCATTTCCGTTGTGGTGATCCACATTGGTGCGCTTGGCGACCACCGTTGCCGGGACGGTGAGTCTGGGGGATTTGTTGTTTTCGGCCCATTGGCCCAGGCTTCTGATAGCCGTTACGATGATGACAACGGCTACTGCCACGAAGGCGATGGTAAACAGGATGTTGAATAATCCAAAAAACATAGTCTCTCTCCTCTGTATTGTTCTTTGGTTTCACTATACCATAGCTGGCAAGGTTCGTCAAATTAAGTTTTTCTCGACTTTTTCTGCCCTCTTCGCTTATGATAGAGCCATCCGCGGTTCTGCCGCGTTTACATAGATATCCCACACCCGAAAGGAGATGTTCATTATGTTGAAAGACGCATTCGTAACCAACAAGAACCGGGGGGATATTCTCTTCTGATCCCCCTGCATCCACAGGAGGATATGTATGAACCAAATTACCTTACAAAAAATTGATGAAAATAACTTTCTGGACGCCTTTCACCTGAAGCTGGGGCCGGGGCAGGAGCGATTTGTTTCCCACCCCATCCGGAGCCTTGCCCAGGCCTATGTGTACTACCACCAGTGCACACCCTTTGGCATCTGCTGCGGTGACCGGATGGTGGGCTATGTGATGGTGATCTACGACTACGATCTGGCGGAATACAACATCTGGCACATGATGATCGATGCGGACCATCAGGGCAAGGGCTGCGGAAAAGCCGCCCTGGAAAAATGCCTGGATTACATTGCCAGCAAGCCCTTCGGGGCCTCGAAGCGGGTGGTTTTAACCTGCAACGTGGAAAATGCTCCCGCCCTGGCGCTGTACAAGGGCCTCGGATTTGCAGAGACCGGAAACAACGACGAGGAAGAAATCGAGCTGGCCCTGGAATTGGAAAGCTAAACCGATAGAAAAGCGGCGCACCCCTTTTGGGATGCGCCGCTTTCGGTGCTTATTTTGCCCGGATATCCAGGTGATAGTCGATCACTCCGGCTTCTGTGTTCTCGATACAGATCTCATACACCAGGTCGATGGTGCCGCCGTCGGGGACAATATCGTAATAGACCCGGGTAGCGTTGATGGTAAGGAGCAAGGTGCCAAACTCCATCTGATAGAGGGAGTCGTGGGGCACCCGTTCCCGGAAGATCATGGTAGAGTTGAGCTTCCCCACCCGGGATAGGGTGACCACACCGGGCTCTACCCGAAAAAGGGTGGTGACCCCCTCCATGCCCGTGAGTTCGCTCTCCTCATAGGAGATGTCCCAGCCCCCGTCCCGGTAGGTCATGGTCCCTTCGGTGACCAGTTCGATGGTCTCCGGGGGCTGATTTCCGTAGGTCTGCCGGCCGGTGATGGAAAGGACAACGGGTGTATCGCTCATTTGGAAGCCTCCAGGGCCAGCTCCAGAAGCTTATCGATGAGCTGGCTGTAGGGGACCCCGCTGGCTCCGAAGAGCTTGGGATACATCGAGATGGAGGTAAAGCCCGGAATGGTATTGATCTCGTTGAAGACCACCCGGTTCTCCTGCCAAGTGACGAAGAAGTCCACCCGGCTCAGGCCCTGACAGCCAATGGCCTTGTAGACCTTCACTGCCGTATCCCGCACCGTTTCCGCCACATCCTCCGGGATCCGGGCGGGGATATAGGACACAGAGGTATCGGTGATGTACTTGGCATCGTAGTCATAAAAATCCGCGCCGGAGTCAATCTCGCCGCAAACGGAGGCCACGGGGCTTTCGTTGCCCATGACCGCCACCTCGATCTCCCGGCCCCGGATGAATTCCTCCACCAGGACCTTATCGTCATATTTTCCCGCCTCCAGCAGGGCCTTTTTCAGGTCCTCCCGCTCCGTAGCCTTGGAGACGCCCACAGAGGAGCCGGTACCGGCGGGCTTGACGAACATGGGATAGGCGAATCTTGCTTCCAGAGCGTCCAGAGTCCCTTCCATCCGGCTGCCCATATCGCTGCGCCGGACCAGCTTCCAGGCTGCCTGGGTGATACCGGCCTGGTCCACCACCAGCTTGGTCAGGGTCTTGTCCATGGCCACCGCGGAGGCCGCCACATGAGGGCCTACGTAGGGAATGCCCGCCAGCTGCAGCAGGCCCTGGATGGTGCCGTCTTCTCCGTTTTCGCCGTGGAGCACCGGAAACACCACATCGATCTGCTGCCGGACCACGCAGTCTCCCTCAAAGGTCAGCAGGCCCTGGCCCCGGATGGGAGAGATGGCCGTCTGACGGTTGTCGGGGTGGGTCAGCCAGCGCCCGCTGGGCAGGTCGGAATAGTCCTTGCCGCCGTAGAGGATCCACTTCCCCTCCTTGGTAATGCCCACAGGGAATACATTGTACTTGCTCTCATCGATATTGTTCAGCACGGACTCGGCGCTGCGCAAGGACACCTCGTGCTCCGGGCTCACGCCGCCGAAGAGAATGCAAACGCTTAAACTTTTCATAACCTAACTGCCTCTTTTCTTTACTCCGCCAGTAGGGCTTCCCCGGCCCGGAAGATGTCTCCGGCACCCATGGTCACCACAATGTCGCCTTCCTTGACGATTTTGCGCAGGGTCTCCGTCACGTCCTGCAGGGTCTCACAGTAAATACTTCCCGGGATCTGGGCCGCCAGATCGGCGGAGGAGATGCCGATGGTGTTGCTCTCCCGGGCGGCGTAAATCTCCGCCAGGACCACCACATCCGCTTTCTTCAGCTCCCGGATGAAATCATCCATCAATAGCTTGGTCCGGGTGTAGGTGTGGGGCTGGAAGGCCAGCACCAACCGGTGGTCCCCCATGCTCCGGATGGCTTCCAGTGTGGCCCGGAGCTCATCGGGATGGTGGGCATAGTCATCGTAAACCTGGGCCCCATGGTAGGTGCCCTTGAACTCCATCCGGCGGCCAGCGCCGTGGAAGGCCTCCACGCCCTTGGATACCGCCTCCCCCGGGATCTTCATGACCCAGGAGGTAGCCGCCACAGCCAAAGCATTCATGGCGTTGTGCCGCCCCAGGACCCCCAGGTCCAGGTGGCAGTAAAAGCTGCCATCGCAAAGCACGTCAAAATGGCGCCAGTCGGCGCTGACGTTGGCGGCGGTGACCCGGTTCCCCTCCCCCAGGCCAAAGGACACATAGGGGATGCCCTCCAGGGCCTTCACCGTGTGAGGATCGTCTCCGTTGGCCACCACGCCGTCGGTGGCCATACCGGCAAATTTATGGAAGGATTTCTGAATATCCGCCAGATCCTTGAAATAGTCCAGGTGATCCGCCTCCACGTTCAGCACGACGGCGATGGTGGGGTAGAAATTCAGGAAGGAGTCGCAGTATTCGCAGCTTTCCAGCACAATGGTATCGCCATTGCCCACCCGGTGTCCGGCGTGGAGCAGGGGCAGATAGCCGCCGATCATCACCGTGGGATCGGCCCCTGCCTCCATGAGAATGTGGGTCATCATAGAGGTGGTCGTGGTCTTTCCGTGGGTGCCGGAAATGCAGATGGCATTTTTATAGGATTTCATAATTTCGCCCCAGGCCTGGGCCCGCTCGAACACAGGGATCCCGGCGGCCCGGGCGGCGGCGATCTCCGGATTGTCATTGTGGGCGGCGGCAGTGCGGATCAGGCAGTCGGCTCCGGCAATGTTCCGGGCGTTGTGGCCGATGTGCACATGGATGCCGTGGGCGATCAATTCGTCTGTAGATACAGAGGAGCTCATATCCGAACCGGAAACGGTCATGCCCATTCCCTTCAGCACAAGTCCCAGCGGCCGCATGGATACGCCCCCGATGCCCACCAGATGCACATGGGTGCCAGGCTTCAGGTATGCGGAAATATCCTTATTTTTATTCATGTATCTATCCCCCGAACGAAAGAAAAAATTCGTGACTCGTCACATTATACATCGTCCCTGAGATTTTTACAACCATGATTTTGGATTTCCGCATTCTTTGGTGGTTTTGCCAGTGTTCCGACTTTTTTCCCTAGGGGACAAACACCGCCATGATCCACATAAGGGCGGCCGCCTGGACCGTAGCAAGCAGAAATGTGGCAAATTCAAACATAATCTCTTTCATACCTGGGTTTCTCCCTTCTTTTTCTGATTCCGCCCTTATTATAGCGCCCTGTTTCTGTCGAAATAACGCAAAACCGGGCAGGTGCTTCCTGTTTTTTTGTCTGATCCATAAATCTTTATTAAGATTTTCGGATGTTCACACTTTTTCTGTAAACCGTGCTATAATGTGAAGCCGTAAGAGAAGATCCGCTTAAAAACAGAAGGGAGCGCCTTATATGCGTGGAAAAAGCCATTGCCAATTGGGCAATTACCTTGTAAATACCTATTTCCCCCAGATTTCCGGCCCTTACCGGACCGCTTTTCTGCTGGGCTGCATCGAACCGGACCGCAATCCCGCCACCTACCTGAAAGGCTCTGTCCGGGCCCAGTGGCTCCGGGGGCATAACTACGAAAACGCCAAGTATTTCATGGGCCGCATTGCCCGGCGCCTGGAGCAGAAAAAAAGCTGGAATCTGCTGGACTACTACACCGCCGGAAAGCTCATCCACTATACCGTAGATGCCTTTACATACGCCCACAATTCCAGCTTCCCCGTCAGCCTGCAGGAGCACAAGAAATACGAGGACGCTTTGCAAGTTTATTTCCTCCGGTTCCTCCAGGGCCGGGGCACCCCCGAGAAGCTTCCTGCCCACTCCGTGATGGACACCATCTCCAAGCACCACGAGGATTATCTGGCCCGGACTCCGGACATCGACCGGGACTCCCGGTACGCATTCTCCGTCTGCTGCTGTGTGGCGAGAATGCTGGCAGCGAAACCGGCTTAAAGAAGAAGAAAACCGCCATTGTCAAGCATGGGTCATGTTTGACAATGGCGGTTTTTCGCCTTATTCTATTTTCTCCCAGTCAAGGGGCAGGACCTCTCCCGTACTCCCTGCTGCCTGTTCGGCCAGCTCCAGGAAGTTTGTATAGCAGTCGTCCCAGGCCGCGTAGGCATTGTCCCCCCGGTGATCCGGCACTCCCAGGACTTCCAAGCGTCTTCCCAGGGCCCTGGTCACCTTCACCGCGCCCCAGTAGTTCAGATGCTCTCCGCAATCGGCTGTATTCTTTGACCAGTCAAACTTCATTTCTTCCAGGCACAGGTTCAGGTTCCAATACAGCAGCCCGTACTGTTCCGTGAGCAGCTTCAGCCCCTTGTGCCTGGCCATGGTCATGACCTTCGTGGTGGGCGGGCTGGTGATCACCAGCCGGGCCCCGTGGGCCTGACACAGCTTCATCAGCCGCTTCAGATAGCGTATGTTTTTCTCCGGCGGCATCTCTGCTCCATCATCCGGCTGCATGTGGGTCAGCGCCTCTGTGGGCTCTATCAGCTTGCACAGGTGATAGCCCTTCTCCCAATACACAGTCGTCATATGGACTGGCCGAAGCATTCTTCTGGGCGAGACCTTCTTCCAGTTGTCATGGTATCGCAGCAGGGGGAACCTGCGCTCCAGCCACAGCTCCAAGGCCTCCCCCGGCTTGATCTCCTTGTAGAGCTGGTTGGCATCCAGCAGCACGACCTTGGGGCTCTGGGTCTCAAAGAATCTCTCGGCATTCTCCAGGGTCTTCGGAAAGTGGCTCCCCGCTCCGGCGCATATATAGGAGGTCATTCCCCATTTGTTCCACAGCTCTGTCGGAATGACCGAGAATTTGGGGACACTGTCTCCCAGGATCAGCACATCCAGTGAATTCTCCGGCTCTCCCAGGTAGCCGTTCGTCAGAATGTCCTCCATACCGTCCTCATAGGTGTTGTTCTTGGGCAGGAACACCCAAGACGCTGCCCACAGCAGCACCACCAGGATGGCAAGAAATATCAGTGGCCGCCAAGGCCAGCCTCTTTCATCTCTTCCTCTCATATAAGCAGAACGTGTAGGCGATGCCATCTTCCTCCCCTTTCCCCAGCACCTGATGCAAACGCCAATCCGGGTCCTGGTCCAGGTCCGGGAAAAACGTGTCGCAGGGGATCTTCATACCGACCTTGGTCACATAGGCCCTGTCACAATAGGGCAGCAGCTGGCGATAGACGCTGCCGCCGCCGATGACCATAGCCCGGTCCGCTTTCTCCGCCAGCTCCACCGCCTGCTCCACGCTCTGGCAAAGGGTGAAGCCCGGATAGTCTCCTCCCTGCCGGGTCAGCAGCAGGTTCTCTCTTCCCGGCAAGGGCTTCTTCCCCGGGAAATCCTCCACCGTCCGGCGGCCGGCAATGACCAGGCAGCCCTTGGTGGTCTCCCGGAAGAATTTCCGGTCCGCTTTCAACGCCACAGGCTGGGTGCCGTCCCGGCCGATGCCCCAGTCGTCATATACCGCAACGATCAGTTCCATGGCCTTTCCTCAGATCGCCATGGGGATCTCAAAGTCAAAGGGATGATACCGGTAGCCCTCCAGCTTGAAAGAATCCTTGGTAAATGCGTAGAAATCCGTAACGTTCCCGTCCACGGAGAATTTTGGCGCGTCATAGCCCTCCAGCTCCAGCATGGCCTTCACCGCGGGGATATGCCGGTCGTAGATGTGGCAGTCGGCAATCACATGGACCAGTTCCCCCACCTTCAGGCCGGATACCTGGGCCATCATGTGGACCAGAACGGCGTACTGGACCACATTCCAGTTGTTGGCGGTGAGCATGTCCTGGGATCGCTGATTGAGGATGGCGTTCAGGGTGTCCCCGGTGACATTGAAGGTCATGGAGTAGGCGCAGGGGTACAGGTTCATCTCGTGGAGATTCTCAAAATTATAGATATTGGTCAGGATCCGCCGGGAAGCCGGGTTGTGCTTCAGATCGTAGAGCACCCGGTCTACCTGGTCGAACATACCCTCTTTGTACCGGTGCTTGATCCCCAGCTGGTAGCCGTAGGCCTTGCCGATGGTGCCGTCCGGCCCGGCCCACTCATCCCAGACATGGCTGCCCAGGTCCGCGATCCGGTTGGATTTCTTCTGCCAGATCCACAGCAGTTCATCCACGGCGCTCTTCCAATAGGTCCGGCGCAGGGTCATAATGGGGAACTCCTCTGCCAGATCATAGCGGTTCACCACGCCAAACTTCTTGATGGTGTGGGCGGGGGTTCCGTCGGCCCAGTGAGGGCGCACCTCCAGGTTTTCATCGGAAAAGCCGTTGGTCAGAATGTCCCGGCAGGTGGCTTTGTACAGTTCGTCGGCTCTGCTCATAGGTCTCCCTCCAAAATTTTCACGTCCCAGCCCTTCAGCTCCAGAGGCTCCCCCTCGTCCATGTGCCTGCCGGAGAAGAGCTCCGTCCCGGTGGCGGGGCTGGGGATCACCCGGCAAGCCGGGCTGTAGTGGAGCAAAAAGGTCAGGGGTTTTCCTTCCCGGCTGATGGCCCGCTTCTGGACCACCGGCCAGGCAGTCTCCGGCACAGGGATGTGCCACATTGCCAGCAGCCGCAGCAAAATCGGCTCAAAGCCCTCCTCGCTGTAGCAGCCGAAATAGGCAGCCTGGCCCTTGCCGAACCGGCAGCAGGAGGCGGCACTTTTGCCCCGCCAGGCGGGGCTGTCGTAAATGGCCAGAGAGACTGCCTCCTCCGGCTCCAATATCTCCATAAAATCCGAAACCTCCGCCATATACTCCGGCAGGCAGGTCTCCTCCGGCACGGTAAAGTCCTCGTAGTACATGCCGAACAGGTCCGTCATGCCATAGGGCTGGGCTCCCCGGCGGATATTTCCCGCCCCGTCGGTGAAAAAGCTGCGGAAGGTGGAGATCAGGCAGCCGCCCTCGGCCACATAGTTCCGCAGAGCCATGATCAGCGGATCATCGGCGCTGTAGAGGCAGGGCGTTACCACCAGGGCATACTCCGAAAAGTCCCGGCAGCTGTCCGGCACCAGATCCAGCTCGATGTTCAGCCGGTAAAAGCTGTCGCAGATCCAGCGCAGGCAATCGGCATAGGTCTTGCTCCCCACCTTGGGCATCTGCCGGGCGCTGGCCGCGCTGGCCACCACCGCTACCCGGTTTTGCTTTCGAAGGCCGTAGAGCTTGTCTCCCAGGGCCTTCAGCTCTGCTCCGATGCCGCTGACCTCCCGGTAAGCCCTTCCGGGTTTCCCGTCGTAGCCCACCACACCCTTCCAGTCGGTGCCGGGGGCCCAGTCGCTGTGCCAGCTGCGGTAGCACAGGCCAGCGCTGCCGGAGGCAATGTGGTGGAAGGCCCAAAGCCGCAGCTGGCCGGGATAGGGCAGCTGGCCCAAGCGGCCCTGGCACTGGGTCTCCAGCACCAGGTAGGGGGGTTCCCGGTTTCCCCGGGCCAGATCTCCCCGGAAGGTCAGTTCCGCCCCGGAGTTTTTCAGCCCGGCCTCATGGTAGACCCGGCAGCCCAGCACAGAGAACCGGTTGGCTTCCTCCCAATAGGCATCGGTACTGCCTTTGTCCATCAGAGCCAGCACCTGGGTGTCCTCCCCCAGGCATTTTTTCAGTAACCGGCACTGGTGGAGGGCCAGTTCTTCCTGATCTCCTGTGGCATCTACCTGGAAGCCGCGAACGCAGGATATGGTAGGCACCAGCTCTGCCAGGCGGCGGATCAGGCCGTCGTTGTGCCCCCTCCAAATCTGCTCCCGCTTCCCCCGAAGCCACTGAGGGCAGATCTGAGAAGGAACCGTCAGCAGCACATCCAGCCCTTGCTCCCGGCAGAGCATCAAAACCTGCTGAAACCCCCGGAAGTCGTATTCCCCTTCTTCAGGCTCCCAACTGGGCCACAAGTCCTCCCCGATGCGCAGCAGGTTTATGCCCGCCGCGGCCATATTGGCAAGATCCTCCCGGATCTCGGTCAGAGACAGCCCCTCTATACTATATGCCGTACCGAAAACCAGTCCGGAATGCTCCATATGCTCAACTCCCGCGTTCCACAAAGAATTCTGGGCTACATTCTAGCACAGTTTCTCTCGGATTGCTATCCCTTATTTGACTTTTTTACATTCTCGCCTATAAAAAGGGCGCCGGCGCACCCGAAGGTGCGCCGGCTATAAATGGATTGGAATGGATTGGTAAGTTAAGCGGGCAGGCTGCCGTCGGTGAGGACGTACTGCATGGAGATCCAGCCAATGCTGGTGCGGCCCCACATTTCGCCGCTGTAAGACTGCTGCTCGTAGATCTCCAGCCGGGAGTTGACCATGACGTAGCCTACCAGGGCGCTGCTGACGCCGGGGTTCGCACGGACCCGGGCGGTGTAGAAGCAGCGGGCCACGGTGCCGGCAGTGCCGGAGCCGGTGACGCTGAGGCCGGTGTAGGTCAGGTAGGTCGCGCAGACCCAGCCCTGATCGATCCGGGCCCAGATCACGCCGTCCTTCAGGATCTGCTCGTATACCACAACGTTGGTATACTGAGGCAGGGTGGCGGTGGTGGTGTAGCCGAAGCCGGAACCGTTGCGGACGTTCAGGTTCTTGGTATTGACGAAGCCCACGGCGATGGCGTCGGAGGGAACGGTGGTCAGAATGGTGTTGCCGGAGAGGCTGCCGCTGGCGACGGTGGAGTTGGTGCCGGTGTTGGTCTTGGCGCTCAGGTCCACGTAGCTCATGGCCACCCAGCCCTGATCGATGCGGCCCCACAGGGCGTTATCCACGGTCTTCTGCTCGTAAACGGTAACCACGGTGCCCCTGGTCAGGGTCGTAGCCAAAGCGTTGCTGACACCTGCGCCGGTACGGACATTCACGGAATCGGTGTTGCAGATGGTGCCCTTGACGGCAGTGGTGGTGCCGGTGTTGGAACCGCTGCCACTGTTATTGCCGCCGGAAGGGGCGGTGGTGGCAGGAGCGGTGGTCTCGGTGGGCACGATGGAATAGGTTCCCAGGGAGGTACCGGCCAGGTTCATCCAGTAGTCCTCGCCGCTGACCTCGATCCGGCCCCATACGCTGGTATCGTCAACCAGGGTCCGCTCCAGAACGGTGATCTTGTCATTCTTGCGCTTGGTCAGATTGGTTTTGCTGTTCAGGTCTCCGGCGGCGGTGTACAGCTCGATCTTGTCCACATTGACAGTGGCGGAAACAGTGCTCTGGCCCACATTGCCAGTGGTGAGCTCGATCCAGCCGGCCTCCTCACCTACGGTGACCTTGGCCCAGACGGTGCCTTTCTTGTAGCACCAGGTGTCGATGGTGACGGTATGCTTGGCTTCCACCTCATAGAGGATGGCGGCGCTGCTCTTGGGGGCCTTACGGACCTCCAGGGTTCTCAGGATCTTGCCGGTGATGGGGGTGCTGCCTACGGAGATGCCGTCGGTGGTCTGCTGGACCACCAGCTTCAGGTTGTTCATCTGGACATAGCCGTTGGTGTTCCTCACCTTACCCCAGACGTAGATGCCGTCGGTCCACTGACCGTCCTGCTCGATGGAGACCTGGGCATTCAGCACCAGGGTGCTGACCACCTTGCTGTCGGTGCTGCGGTCGGCGTAAACGTTCAGGCTGCTGACATTGACGGTGCCAACAATGGCGGGCAGAGTGATGTTGCCCTCGTCTGCCACCCAGCCGGTGTAGCCGCCGGCGGAGGTCTTGTACCAGACGGTGCCGTTGACGATGGTCCGGTCAGTGATGGTGAACTGACGTCCGCCCATCATGGTCAGCTGCTCGGTACCAGGCTTCGCCACAGTGCCGGAGTAGATCCTTGCCTTGCTGCCGGCGACGACTTCGCCCAAAGCGGTGACGTTGGTATAGGTCTTGACGGTGTTGTCGGTATTGCTGCTGTTATTGTTGCTGCTGTTGGAGCCGTTCTTGATGGCTTCCTCGGCACCGGCGTCCAGGTTTACATACTGCATGTAGACCCAGCCCTTGCCGTCTACGAAGCCCCAGCCGTCCTTCAGCTTGGTGATGGCCACCCGGGAGTTCACGGCGATGGTGGTCAGGAGCTTACCCTTGGTGCTGTTGGTATCCCGGACGTTGACACCCATGGAGCAGTTGGCCACGGTGCCGTTGGGCTTGGCCTGAGAGTTGCTGCTGCCGATGCTGGTAGAATTGCCGGAGGTGATCTGCACATAGGTCATGCAGACCCAGCCGTCCTTGCCGTTGTACTTGATCTTGCCCCAGGAGGCCCCGTTGTAGGTGCCGATCTCATAGAACTCCAGCTTGGTGCCGGTGGGCAGGGAGCCCATCAGGTTCAGCACGCTGACCTCAGGCTTCTTGCGGACGTTCAGGTTCACGGAGCTGGTGACCACGCCGGTGGCAACCACGCTGTTTCCGGAGTTGGAATTGCTGCTGTTGCCGCTGGAGCTGGGAGTCTTGCTGCCAGAGGCCAGAGTCACATAGGTCATGTCGATGTAACCGGCGCCGGACAGGCCCAGACGGATGGCCTCGGACTCTTCGATGTAGCCCCGGGTGATGACACCCTTGGAGTTCTTCTCGAAGGGCTTGTCGGTCTCGGTGGACTTGTAGAAGTTGATCTTGGTGCCCTTGGGCAGCTTGCCGACGGACACATTGCTCTCGTCCCGGACGATGGTGCTGGATGCGGCGGTAACGGTGCCGACGTCAGCCACCTCGGGAGTATCGGGATCCGGGTCACCCAGGTCGCTGAGTTCGCTGCCGAAGCCGAAGGCAGGCACGCGGGTCAGGTCGCTGTTATCCAGCTGGACCCACTGGTCCTCAGTGGCGGAAATGCGGCCCCAGGTGTTGCCAGACTCATAGCGGTAAACATAGAACTTGTCACCCTTGGACAGGGTCTTGATGAGGGCGCTGTCGGTGGTGTGGCCTCTGTAGACATTCAGTCTGCTGTTGCTCGTCACAGTGACGTACTCCTGTACGCCCTTGTTGGAAGAGTAGATGGGCACACTGCTGGGATCCAGCTCCACCTTGCTCATATCTACATAGAAGGTGCCGGAATAGCTGTTGCCATAAACATCGGTGAAAGAGGTGACCTGATAGCGGCTGCCGTACATCACGTTGGCGTAGTCGAAGGTCACGCCCTTGGCCAGATACACTGCGATTTCGCTGCCGAAGGCGCTGGTATAGGCGGGAGTCATGCTTTCCGTGATCCGGCCCATCTGGGCATAGGGTTCCTCGTTGGCGGTCTTCACAGTCTCTACGAAACCGCAGTTTCTGCAGGAGCGGGAGGCCTTGCCCTTGTTGGTCATGCCGGACTCCTTGACGAACTGCCACTCAGTGAAGTCGTGATCCAGAGGAGCCACGTAGGCACTGGGATCATACTGCACATAATCGCAGATGGTGCACACATAGAAGGTCTGGCCATAGCTGTTTTCCTTGCACTTTGCATCCTTCACATGGGCCACGCAGGTGGAGTAGCTGTCCACGGTGTCGTAGTGGTAGTGGTTAGGATTTCCAGCGTCGTCCAGCTCTACGGAGTAGTGCTCGGTGCAGCCGCTGCGCTGGCAGGTGTAGCGCATCTTGCCATCCTTTTCCACGCCGCCGTCATAGTCGTGGCCCAGCATGGGGGTGTAGTTCCCCTTGTACTTCTGGCCGCAGGTCTTGCACTCAAACTGGGTGTAGCCACCCTTGGTGCAGGTAGGTGCAACGACCTTGACCTTCAGCGTGCTGTTGGACTCATCGGTGTTGTGGTTGCAGACGGGATTTACTTCCGTTGCGGAGTAAGCGGCCACGGAATCCCCCGTGTTCCACTCTGATGCCATCGAGACCACCGGCAGGCCCACCAGCATGGCGGCCACCAGAAGTCCGGACACCAGGCGTTCAAAACTTCTTTTCATTGTTTGTTTCCTCCAATCCATTTTATCCATTTATATCCATTTATTCCAATTTATCCATTAATTCCATTTGGATGTGCTCATACTGATGTAATCCATGCACACCCAGCCCTGTGAGGTCCTCCCCCACCGTCTCCCGTTCACTTTGGTCTGTTCCAAAATGTCTACTGTCGTTCCGGGAGCCAGCCTGGCTGCCAGGCTGTAGCTTGTGCCCGCGCCGGTGCGGACGTTGAGAGATGTCTTGCAGGACACCGTTCCGGTGCCCGTTTCTCCGGTGGAGGAGGAATTGCTGCTTCCATCCACCGTGACATATTCCATACACACCCACTGATTGGTACCGATGCGGCCCCAACGCTGGCCGTTGGTAGTCGAGTACTCGTAAATCGTAATGGATGCGCCTTTTGTTAGGTACTTCACCCGGTTGTAAGAGGTGCCCGGGCCGGTGCGGACGTTCAGAGTCGTTGCTCCCGTCACCTTGGCCTTGTCGCCATCGGTGGTGGTGGAGCCGCTGTCTCCCTCCGTCAGTGTCACATAGCTCATGCAGACCCACCGGTTACTGCCGATGCGGCCCCATTGGGTCCCGGCCTTGGTGGTACGCTCGTAGATCGTGACCTTCGTGCCCTTTGCCAGGGAATCCACCCGGCTGTAGGAGGTTCCGGGACCGGAGCGGACATTCAGCGTTGTCGCGCCGGTGACCTTGCCGCTGACCGTTTCATCGGAATCGTTTCCGCCGGAGGAGCCGTCCAGCTCCACATAAGCCATGCAGATCCAGCCGCTGTCGATCCGGCCCCATTTGTAGGAGCCCACCGTGGTGGTCTGGTAGATGCTGACCTTGGTGCCGTTGGTCACCTTGCCAACCAGGGCGTTGCCGGTGCCCGCGCCCTTTCGGACATTCACATAGGTGGAACACTTGACCCGGCCGGTAGCAACCACCTTCGTGCTGCCGTCACTGCCGGAGACATCGCTGCCGGACTCCCAGGAGGAGCTGCCGTTGGATTTGTAGTGGGCATACAGGGTCTTCCCTGCGGTGCTGGCCGTCAGCTCCGTTACCTTGGTGCCGCCGTCCTTGGCGGTGTACCATCCGGCGAACTGGGAGCCCGCCAAGGTGGGATCCTCCGCCAGGATCTCGGCGGAAGTATTTTTCCGGTAGCCCTGCATCTTGTCTTCTCCGCCGGAGCCGGGGATACCGCCGTTGGCATCGAAGATGGTATAGGTGTATGTACTGCTCGTCCGGGAATAGGTACCGTTGAGGTACATATCCGCCTCTGCCAGCCGACGCTTCAGAAGCACCGGGTCCGGCAGGGAGCCGTTGTTGGCCCAAAGGCTGATGGCGAAGAGAAACTGGCTTTCGGAGGCTCCGTTGATCACCGCCCTGCGGAACCGGCCGCTCTGGCTCATCCAGGCTGCCCCGCAATTGTAGGTGAAGCTGGCCATGGCATCGAACTGCCCCTGATCCAGGCTCAGGCCGTAACGGGTGATGAAGGAATTCAGGGATTTCTCTACGCCCAGCAGATGATCCCGAAGGGCTTCCTCTGCCTCCTCCCGGGTGATGGTATCGCCGGGGCTGGCGGAGGTGCCGTAGCCGATGCTCCACTGGCCGCCGCTGACATAAGCCTCGGACCGGAAGCCCTCATGCTCTTTGATGAAGTCCACCAGGTCCTCGCTGGCCGTCATCTGGGATGCCGCACTGGCCGGAAATGCCAGCCCAGGAAGCATCGCCACGATCATAATTGCTGCCAACAGGGAATATAGGATCCGCTTTCTCATGGGATACTCCCTCCTCTGTCTGTAATGTACTGGTATTATAACAGAACTGATTACAAATTGCAACCCCTAATTTCAAAATAATTACATCTTTGTTACTCTTTTGTTCCTTTGATTCTTAATTATTTCTGATCCTCCCTGTCCCCTCCCATTTCACCCCTGTTTTTTCGACTGTCTTCCCCAAAATTGACACATTTTGTAACCATTCGTGTTTCCTTGACTTTTTTACCGGGTCTTGGTATACTCCGGGAAGAAGGATTTTGGAATTGAAACCGCGAGGTAACCTATGAAAAAAGCAATGATCGGCATGAGCGGCGGGGTGGACAGCTCCGTAGCCGCCTTTTTGACCCGGCAGGCGGGCTTCGAGTGCATCGGTGCCACCATGCGCCTGTTCAGCAACGATGCCTTAGGGGAAGATCAGCAGAGCACCTGCTGCTCCCTGGACGATGTGGAGGATGCCCGCAGCGTCTGCCGCCGCATGGGCATTCCCCACTATGCCTTTAATTTTCAGGACGACTTCCGTTCCTGCGTCATGGAAAAGTTCGTCCGCTGCTATGAGGCGGGCCAGACCCCCAGCCCCTGCATCGACTGCAACCGCTATCTGAAATTCGGGACCATGCTCCGCAGAGCCCAGGAGCTGGGCTGCGACTATGTGGTCACCGGCCACTATGCTAGGATCCGCCGGGATGCCCAGACCGGGCGCTACCTATTATATAAGGCGGCGGACATCCAGAAGGACCAGACCTATTTCCTGTACCCCCTGACCCAGCAGATGCTGGCCCACACCCTCTTCCCTCTGGGCGGGCTGACCAAGCCCCAGGTTCGGGAAATTGCCCGGCTCCAGGGCTTTGTCACCGCCCGGAAGCACGACAGCCAGGACATCTGCTTCGTGCCCGACGGGGACTATCCGGCCTTTATGGAGCGCTACACCGGCAAAACCTATCCCCAGGGGGACTACCTGGACCAGAGCGGAGCCATTGTGGGCCGGCACCAGGGGGCCGTCCGCTACACCATCGGCCAGCGCAAGGGGCTGAACCTGGCCCTTGGGGAGCCGGTGTACGTCTGCGGCAAGGACATGGCCGCCAACACCGTCACCGTAGGCCCCAACAGCGCCCTCTTCTCCTCCGCCCTCCGGGCAGGGGACTGGAACTGGTTCCCCTTCGATTCTTTGAGGTCACCCCAGAGCTGCACCGCCAAGATCCGCCACAGCCAGACGGAGACCCCCGCCAGGGTATATCCGGAGGAAACCGGATTTGCTCGGGTGGAATTCGAAAGTCCCCTCCGGGCCGTCACCCCCGGCCAGGCCGTGGTGCTGTACCAGGGCGATCTGGTACTGGGAGGCGGGACCATTACAGAAGCACTCAAATAAAAAGCCTTCCCCTGGGAGAGGGTCAAAAACGGGAGCGCCAGTTTGGCGCTCCCGCAATTTTTATGCCTGCTTCTTTTTTCTCTTCTCCAGCTCCGGCCTGTAGGCGTACCAGCTGATGCCGCCGAAGATCAGGGCGGACAGGAGGCTCACCTTCCAGCCTAAGGAGAAGGCCTGATTTTTGTACCGCAGTTGGACGGTGTGCTCCCCCTGGGTCAGCTCCACGGAGATCATGCAGTTCCCCACCAGCTTCGGCTCTGCCTCGGTGCCGTCCACGTAGATGCGCCAGTTGCCGTTCTGAGGGACGGAGGTATACAGCAGGCCATCCCGGTCACAGGTGACGGTGCCCTCCACCCTGGTCTGGCTGAAGGAGGTGATGTCCAGGGTAGAGGCGCTCAGGATGCTGTAGCCCCAGGTGAACAGGTCCTCCCGCAGCAGGGCCGCCGTCACGGTCATGGTGCTGGTCTCATCCTCGTCACACAGGACCCGGACCTCCACCGTATCCCCGGCGGTCAGGTCCCCTACCGCCAGCATCTGGGGCAGGCTGATGGTCTCCCGGTACACGTCCACCCCGTTGACGGACACCACAAAGTCGTTCCGCTTGGGCAGGTCCAGGTGAATGCAGGCGAAGCCCTCCCGGTCCGCCGTGAAGAAATAGGAAACATAGGCCCCCTTCTCACACTTGGAGTAGCTGACCTTTCCCTGGGTCTGGTTTTCGGTGACCTCGGTGCCGTTGCCCAGCACCGTCATGTGGGAACCCACAATGGGCTCAAACACATCGGCTGCCAGCCCCGTAGCCGCGGAGAACAGCTGATTCTGGAAGTCGAAGCTGTCGTCTCCGGCGGAGAAATCCAGGTCCGCCAGACTCTTTTCCGCCAGGAAGCCCAGAGGCAGGTAGGCCCGGTTTTTCAGCAGGTGTACCTTATCATAGTGGTGCACCTCCTCAAACATACTGCCGGACCGGTCCCGGTCATCCCGCTCGATCATGTATTTCAGATCCAGGAACAGGTTCGCCACCGGGCTGCTCTCCTCGAAGCAGTAGCGGTTGTAGGTGTTTTTCGCCCCATAGCCCAGGGCCTTCATAAACTCCGTCACCTTCACGTTGGCGGAGCTGGTAAAGGCCGAGATGCCGTTGTAGCCGTTCAGCGCGTCGTCGTTCAGGGTCTGGGAGTGGGTGGTCTCCGCCCGGTAGAAGAGCTCTTTTTCCCGCTCCTTCATATACCGGATCATAGAGGCCGAGGCTTCCGTACCCTTGGGATAGTTGGAGACCCCGGTGCCCGGGAAATACAGGCCAAAGGACAATAGATTCGCCGCCAGCTCCAGCACCGCGATCCCCAATACCGCCCAGCGGGAGTGGACCCGATAGGTGCTCTGCCTGTAGCGCAGCTGGGCCAGGGCCTCCGCCGCCGCATCCTCCGGCACGTCTACCCGGACCCTGCCATAGAGCAGGGCCGCCGTAAAGGCAAGGAGGAATCCCCCATTATACAATAGAAATACCGGTACCTCCAGCGACAGCCCAAAGGCCTCCGCGGTCTCCGTCTGCAAAAGGTCCTTGGAGCAGCTGAGGACCGCCGCCGTAAATAGGGCCGCCGCCAGAATATGGGGCACACGGAACCGCCGCCGCAGTAGCCAGCCCCGATAGGCCATATACAGCAGCACAAAGCTAAAGAGGAAGCTGAACCGGTAGGGGATCATGTTGGGGAAATGGAACCCATGCCAGATGTAGTCCAGCTGCCGGATGATGAAGCTCAGGGTGAAAAACAGCAGCAGACCTACCGAGCAGATCTTATCCCGGAGCCTGACCTCCTTGGCCATCAGGAAAAGCCAGCTGAGCATCAGGGTGATCACGCCGCAGTAGATATTGGGCAGACCCTCTTTGAAGTTGGGCTCCAGGGCCCCGCCCAGGTTCCCCGCCACCTGCCGCATGGCATCCAGCAGCCCCTTCCAGTCGTTGGAGGAGGCAATGTTCAGCCGGAAGCCCTGGGGGAAGGCGTTGACGCTGGACTGGGTGGTTTGCAGCGCCGCCAAGGTAGGCAGCTCCAGAATGGCCGTCATGCCGATGGCCAGCAGGGAGAAGAAGGCGATCCGCAGCAGGTCCTGGCCTGCCCGCTTCAGCCCCGGGAACCGGCAGATCTCATAGCAGAAAAAGACCAGGGCCACAAAGACGCACACGAAAAAGCCCACATAATAGTTGGCGTAGACCCCAAGAAACAGGGTGACGGTGTACAGGAAGAACCGCTTCTCCTGGAGCAGCCGGATCTCCCCCAGGATCACCAGGGGCAGCAGGGCAAAGGTATCCAGCCACATGATGTTCCACTGGAAGCCCAGGGCCCAGGCGCACAGGGCATAAAAGGCCCCGAATACCACGGTGGAGAAGTCCTGTTTCCCGTAGAGCTCTTTCAGCAGCAGGAAGAAAAACAGCCCCGCCAGTCCCAGCTTGATGGGCATCAGCAGAGAAAAATAGCTCAGCAGCCACTTTTCCGGCACCAGAACGCTGAGAAGATTCAGGGGGCTTGCCAGATAGTAGGAGATGAGCCCCAGATAATCCAGGCCCATGCCAATGCTCCAGTTGTACAGCAGACTCTCCCCGGACCGCAGGGTCCGGCGAAAGGCCACAAAGAAGGGGTAATACTGATGGTACATATCGGAATACAGCATGGAGGTCTTGCCGAAAGGCTTGTAGCCGCTGATGAGCATCACCAGCAGCATCCCCACAAAGGGGAAGAGAAAGGCCAGCGCCGTAAAATTCCATTTGGGTTTCTTGATTTCAGGCAGCCGCATGAAAACATCCTCCGGGAGTGAACTTTGGTCCTCATTCTACCACATTTTTCCCCCCAGGTAAAGCCACTATCAAAATGTTTACAAAAAGAGAGGGCGGCCCGCAGGCCGCCCGGAATCAGAACGATTACAGCTTGGGAGGTGTCCAGTTTCCGCCGCCGCCGGAGGAAGAGGAAGAATGGGAGGAGCCGCCGCCGGAATCCTCGGCAGCGGGTGCCGGCAGTCGGGTGGTCCGCAGGGTCCCTGAGGGGGCAAAGCCTGTGTCCTCCCCGGCCTGGATATAGGCAACGGTCCCCGTGTCCCACAGGACCTTGATGGCCGTATTGCCGTAGATTGGCTTCAGCGCCTTGCCGGAGAGGGTCGGGTTGTCGTAGAGCTTGCAGTTGTAGCCCGCAAAGCCCTCCCAGCCTTCGAAGGCCGGGTCCCCTTCCTTCTGGACCCAGATTTCCGGCACATAGGCGTAGCTGCCGTCCGGCTCCTGGATGGTCAGGTATCCCGGAAGAGGATCGGCAAAGCCCTCCTCCGCCACCACCTGGATCTGCTTTCCCAAGGAGGCATAGCGGATGACCACCGGCACTCCGTCGATCTTCGCCTTGGCGGAGCCGGTTTTTGTGGTTTCCGCCACCAGGTTCAGCCGGATCCTGTCCATCATGGAGATGTCCCCGCCGTCCCGGGAGCCGCTGCCGGAGGAGGAGCCGCCGCTGCTGCCCTCGGTGACCTCCGGGGATACATACTGCCACTTGCTGACCTGGCCGGAGGAAACGAAGCCGGTCCTGCCGTCATAGTTTACATAATAGCAGTCCCCCAATTCCGCCAGCACCTCCAGCCTGGTATTGGTGCCGAGTTTGCTTTCCGGCTCTCCCAGCAGGTCAAAGGAGCCGTAGAGCCCGGCGTTCCACTGGCTGTAGGCCGTCCAGGGCTCAAAGGTCTCCTCCGGGAAGCTGAGGAACCTGATCTCCACGGTGCCGGTTCCCGCCCCGGTCTTTACCTGGGCGACCTGCTCGCTGTTATAGCCCGTGACCTCCACAGCTTCGTCCTTGGCCAGCAGCAGCCGGATCACCGGGATGTGGTCCCCCATGACGGCAGCCGTCACCAGCTTGGGCTGAGGCGCGGTGGTCTCCGGGGCCTCCGTTGTCTCCGCAGCTTCCGTTGTCTCCGTAGGTGCCGCACTGGTCTGCGTAGGAGCCGCGGTAGGCTCCCCGGCCTTCTGGCCGCAGCCGGCCAGAAGCAGACCCAAGGCCAGCACAATGGCAATGTATTTTTTCATAAATGTTCCTCCTTATGATCTCCCTGCCCCGTTGAATGGGACCGTCTCCCTCACGCGTAGGGGACGATGCCCTCATCGTCCCGCACTCCCACCGGCGGAAGCGGTTGGTTGATACGAGTGGACGAACCGCTCTATCGTCGAACCATCGGGCCGATGTGGGCATCGGCCCCTACGCGAAAATGGGGCTGTTACGTTCTGTTCTCCACCGCGTCGATGATTTTATGCACGAACTTGTACCCCCCGGTACCGGGCTTATAGGTGTCGGCGTTCTGCTGGGCAACATAATAGATGCTCCGGGTCACGGTGCCGCCGTAGAGGGTCACGGTTTCCCCTGTTTCCGTATTGCGCAGCCGGATATAGGCCCGCAGGGTCAGGTCCTTGTCGTAGTCCGCCTCCGTCAGGTTCTCCAGCACCAGCACGTTGGTATACTGGATGATGCCGTTCTTCCGGGCAAACACCGGATCCGCCTTGCCCTTCCGGTAGGCGTAGTTGGAGTGGGCGTAGGATTCCCCCAGCCGGAGGAAGCTGCCATTCCCCAGGGCATCGGTCCAGCTCACCACGGTGCCGTATTCCTCCAGGGTGTATCCGGCCAGGCCCTTGCCTGTCAGGGCCTTCTTGGTGGCCTCGTCCAGGGCTGTGATCATCCGGATGCCCTGCTTGCCGCTGATGCGGATGGAGCAGCCGGCATAGGTCAGAAGGTCCTGCAGCTCGGTGATCTCCGCGGCGGTGGAGCCGGTGGGGGTTCTCTCAATGGCGTAGACGGACATGGAAGTGGGGTAATTGCTGTGCTCGTTAGACGCCCAGATATTTTTGTAGCCGTAGTAGGTGAAGAGGTCCCCCGTCTCCGGGATGGTAACATACAGGGTGTCGTTTGACGCTTCAATAGGGTAGTCGACGCCGTCAATCGTGATGTCACCCGCCAGGTTCAAACCCGTCAGGTCCAGAAGCCGTTTCGTGGGCTTGATCGTTACGGTCACACTCTCAGGCTCTGTATCCAGATGTCCGCTATCGCCCCGGACCATGTAGTAAACAGTATAGGTCTTAACGATACCAAAGGGGACAGTTTTACCGTAGTAGCCGTCCTTTTCCAGGCTATAGAGCATCTCGCCGCCCTCGGCGGTACCCTGGGTGACCAGTGTCTGAGTCTGGCCGGTATAGGTCAGTTTGAGGGGCTCGGGGGCCTTGGTGACGGTGGCGTAGGGGAAGGTGTAGCCGCAGGCGCAGGTTTTATAGCCCTGCCGCTTGGTGTGGGTGTGGGTACTGACGTAGACGTTTTTCAATTTCTGTCCGGAGGCATCCACGACCTTCTTGCTATCCACGTCAAAGAAGGCATAGCCGGATTTCAGAGTATGCCAAACACTTGGCGCTTTGTTCGCAAAAGCATCATCCACAGTTATGCTCTGGAATGTGCCCCCGGAGATGGTAGCGGTCGGATTCCTCGAATAATAAAGAAATTCAAATTTTCCATCCGTAATCGTCAGCGTTCCGCCATACCAGTAGATTCTTCCGAAGGAGCCTCCGTGTATGGCCAGATTCCCACTAAGCAGCATGATTGCGTGTGATCTCTGATCCTGAATTGCACTTCCCGCAATCGTCCCCTTGATCGTAAAATCCGCGGCATCAATTACAAACAACGAACCGTCCGTTCTTTCAGTATCCGCCAGCCTATGCCCATTCAGGTCCAGAGTAACGGTTCCCTTTGTAAGACGATAGCAAACAGTTGCAGGAACATCGATATCGCACAGCACCGTTACCGTGCTGTTCTCGGTTTCCTGGGCCGCCGTTAGGGCGGCATCCAAAGTTGCGTAACCGGTGGTGCCGATTTTGGCTTGGTAGAGTTGCTTGGAACAGGCGGCGCATTTGCCGGTGGTCATGTCTATGGTGGTGTGGGGGCACTGAGCGCCGCAGGCACAAGTGCCGGTGGTGAAGTCGTGGGTATGGGGCCCCGTGTAAAGCACATTCCAATATTGTTCCCAACTAGGGTTGGCAAAGGTGGTACGGCCCTCGTCGGTGAAGAAGGCGTAGCCATCATGGACCAAGGCAAGCAATTCCCCGCTGCTGGCCTCGAATCCATAAATTACGCAGTTGTCACCGAATACCGGTGGAATTCTCAAACCATCCTTGTCAACTTTGGGACTTCCTTTCAGCGTTAGATTCTGTATGACACCCCCGCTCCTTTTGTCATGTCGCAAAGATATCTCCAGTCTACCGGTGATCGTATGCCCATTGCCATCCAAAACGTTATTTTGATACACAAAGAAATATTCCACATTCACATCCCGCAGCAGCGTGACCGTGCCTACGCGCTCTCCCAGCGCCCGGAATGCGTCGTTCATGGATTCGAACAACCTAGAGCTCTCCCCGATGGTCAACCTTGCATCATACAGCACCTTCCCGCAGGTCACGCAGGCCCCGGTGGTTTGGTTCACGGTGGGGTGGGTGCACCGGAGGCCACAGGCACAGGTTCCACTCTGCTCGGAGTAAGCATGGGTATGAGGTCCCGTGTAGAGAGTCTCTGTAAAATAGCTTTTCGTTGCGTCGGCAAGTTTTGTGTGCCCTTCATCTGTATATAGAGCAATGCCGTCCAATACAACCTCATAGGTCTTTAAACGGCCAAGCACTAATCCCTGAATCGAGCATTGAGGCCCTAGCTTAACACTGCCTTTGTTCATCTGAATGCTTATTCTTTGCCCACTCTGTTGCAAAACTTTTATATTCTCAATACTGCCCGAAGACTCGCTATCAACCCATATGCCTCCGTGAAACGTAAAGCCATTGCCATCCAAATTTGTCTCATATGGAAAATCAAGTGGTACCTTCTCCGGCGTAACATCCCGCAGCAGCCGGAGCTCTGTGAGGGACTCGATATCCATAGCGGCTTCAAACGCGTCGCCCACTTTTTCGTACAGCGTGACCTGCTCCTGCTCTGTCCCCGGGTTTGTCACAACCACTGCGTCGTATTGCGCCGCCCCGCAGACCTCACAGGCTCCGGTGGTTTGGTTCACGGTGGGGTGGGTACAGGGGGTATTGCAGTAGATACAGTTGGGGTTGCCGGTTTCGAATACGTGGGACTGGCACTGGACCACGGTGGTGTTTCCTATAGCCGTATCGTCATCCAGTGTTGGCAGGTCCTTGTACCGCTGTAGTTTCTGATCATGATCCCACCGGAAGGCATAGCCGGGTGCCAGTAGATCTGCCGCCAAGACTTTCCGGTTTATCCCACGGATACCTTCAAACGTTCCGTAGGACAAGGAAATAACAGACGCTTTGTCTACTGCCAGGTAGTCAATCTTTCCGCCTTTGAGCGTGACGGTGTCGTATGCTGTAATTTGATTGACCCATCCGCCGCCCACAGTAACGTTACCATTTCTTGCGGTAATAACTACCCAATTGCCACTATCTACCTGGATACGTCCTCCGGTTGTCTGGAGCTTAACGTTGCTGCTGCCCCCGCCGCTTTGGCTGCTGTCCTTCAGGATCAGAGTTCCACCTCCCACTGAAAAGCCCGCTGCCATGCTTGTTCTTTCCAGCCGGTTGCCGTTCAAATCAAGGGTCATGCCGTTGTAAATGATATATGTGCCAGCCATCGTGGCTTTTCCATACAATTTGACCTCCACAGATCGTGCCGACAGTCCCTCGGTTACGACCGCCATCATGGCTTCATCAAAGGTGGCGTAGCTTGTCCATGAACCGTCCAGGCTCACGCCTACGGTATTTTCCCCCAGCGTCACCGCCCCGCCAAACTCCACAGCCACATGCAAGGCTTCCACGCCGTCCCCCAGCGCATACCCCTCCGGCAGCTCCGCCTCCAGGACGAAGCTCCCCTCATAGGCCCCATCCTCCGGGTACTCGCCGCAGGTCCAGGCGGCTACGGGCAGGGTCTCCCCTTCGCCGTCCACCGTGGCCTCGATGGCCTGGGGCAGGACCTCCACGATCTGGTCAAGGAAAACAGGCGCTTCCTCGCTGGCCACAAGGCATAGCTTCCCCGTCTCCGGGTCCAGGGCCTCTTCCTCGTCCAGCCAGGTCCAGGCGGTGACGGTCTTGACCTGGGGTTCCTGGGGGGCTTCCGGCTCCTCCTGAGGCTTCGGTTCCTCCTGAGGCTTCGGTTCCTCCTGAGGCTTCGGCTCCTCCTTCGGCTCTTCCTTCCCCTCCGGCTGAGGCTCCTCCTTCGGCTTCTCTTCCGCAGCCTCCCCGCAGGCCGAGTCATGGACATGGGCGCAGTTCAGCGCCTTGGTGACGCAGCCGGTCTCCTCGGCGCATACGTGGGCGCAGGCATCCGGCTCCTCTCCGGCCTCCATAATGGCCGGGTCCGTGTAGCAGCTTTCGTCATGGCTATGGACGCACTGGGTAGTGACCTCATAGCAGTCCTCCCCGTGGGCATGGGTGCAGCCCTCGGCATAGCCCGGCACCGGCACATACCCCGCCGCCAGGCACACCGCCAGCAGCAGCGCCAGACCTCTGCGCCAGAAAATCGGTTTTCGGTTGTTTTTCATCGTGACCTCTCCTTTCGGGAATCGGAAGTTGCCCTTGCTTTTATTGTACCGGATGGGCAGACATTTGTAAATCCTCCCAAAGTATGAGACGGTTTTCCAATGCCTTCCCCTCCGAGGAAGGGTCTTTCGCCTAGCGGGGGGCAGGACCCTTCTGTTTTCCCATTGGGCTACATACCAATAATAAGCTATGCAACACTTCTTGTCAATGATTTTTTCCGTTCTTCCTATAAAAATGCCGCCGTGGCGCAGTGTGCGCGGCGGCGGCATAGAATAGGCTCAATCGAGTTCCATTTCCTCCCGGTCCTCGTGGCAGCAGCAGTGGTCCTCTCCCTGGGTGTTGGTCAGCTCACTGACCCGGATCTGGCGGCGGAGCTTCATGTCCTCTACCCTCTGGTGGAGCAGCTCCTTGACGGCCATGGGATCTTTGATGTTTTTCAGAACCAGGCTGGGGCTGGTCTTGTCGGAGGACAGCACCGTCACGGTGCCCACCCCCAGCAGCCGCTGGAACAGGCTCCGGCTGGTGGAAATATCCCGGATGCGATACAGCAGGACCTCGTCATCCTTTACATTCAGGAAGCCCTTGGATGTGAACAGCCGGTCCTCGGAGAGCCGATACCGGGTGAAGCTCAGGGGCAGCCCGAAAACACGCTTCCGGTCCTGCCACAGGTAGGCGATCGTGGTTTTTTTCATAGTGCGTTTCCCTCCTTTTTTTATATCTTACGCTTTTTGAAGGGAAATGTCAATGGTTACAAAATCAGGCACACCAGCCCCGTGGCCCCCTCGTTGACGATCCGGGTCAGCGTACCCCGGAATTTGCCCCGCACGTCCTCCGGCAGGCGGACCAGCTTGGCGTTTAAGCCCTCCTGGATCAGATCGTAGACGCTTTTGCCGAAGATATTGCTGCCCCAGAGCTTTTCCGGGTCCTCTCCCTGGAGGAAAGAGATCAGCTCCCTGGACTGCTGCTCATCCCCCACCATGGGGGCGATCTCCGTATCGATGTCCACCCGCATCATGTGGATGGAGGGCGCTCCGGCCTTCAGCCGGACCCCGTAGGTGCCGTTCTTTTTCAGGATCTCCGGCTTCTCCAGCTTCATCTCCTCCGCCCCGGGCATGACCACCCCGTAGCCCGTGGCCTTTACGGCGGCCAGCGCGTCGGCCAGCCGGTCGTATTCCCGCTTCACCTGGGCCAATTCCGCCAGAAGAGACAGGAGCTGGGCATCGGACTGAACGGATATCCCCGCCTTGGCGCTGAGGATCTCATAGAACAGGCTCTCCGGGAACACCAGCGCGCAGACCACCCAGCCCGTGGCCGGGTCCAGGGACCGCAGGGAATAATCCCGGACCCGGTCCAGCTGCCGCAGCTCCGACAGCACCGCCTCTGCCTGGCCCAGGCTCTGGATCTTCCCGGCCAGCTCCAGCAGCTTACTATAGAGGGCCGCCTTCACCGGGTGCTCCGGCTCCAGGGCATCCATCCACCGGGGGAGATAGACCCGGAGCTGGGTCATGGGGAAGGTATACAGCAGCGCCCCCAGCAGCTCCCCAATGCCCTGGGCATCCAGGCTCTGGCAGTCCGCCGTCACCACGGCGCAGTTTTCCTGGTCCATGAGCCGCTTTTTCAGGGTCATGGCTCCCTCCCCCCGGGGCTCCCGGCTGTTGACCACCACCAGGAAGGGCTTGCCCGTGGCCTTCATATCACGGATGGCCCGATGCTCCGCCTCTATATAATCCTCCCGGGGGATGTCCGTAACGGTGCCGTCGGTGGTGACCACCAGGCCCAGGGTGGCATGGCCCTCCATGACCTTTTTGGTGCCCAGCTCCGCCGCCTGGGTCATGGGGATCTCCTCGTCATACCAGGGGGTGGTGACCATCCGGGGCTTGCCCTCCTCCTCCGCCCCCATGGCCCCGGGGATCATGTAGCCCACAGAGTCGATCATGCGGATGCGCAGGCGGGTCACATCGTCCGGGGAGATCTCCACCGCCTCCTCCGGCACAAACTTCGGCTCGGAGGTCATAATGGTCTTTCCGGAGCCGCACTGGGGAAGCTCATCTCTCGCCCGCTCCGCCCGGAAGGGGTCCTGGAGCCTGGGGATCACCAGTGCCTCCATGATCCGCTTGACCAGGGTGGATTTTCCCGTCCGCACAGGCCCCACCACGCCGATATAGATGTTCCCGCCGGTCCTGGCGGCGATCTCTGCGTAAATACTTTCCATAGCCAGCCTCCTACTCCGGCAGGAGTGGGCTCCTGCCACGGTTTACCCAATGGTATGTCCCGGCACCCTCCCATAGAACCTATCAAACACGCTGTCATTGCGAACCAGTCCGAAGACTGGTGTGGCAATCTCCCGGTTGCGCGCAGACTCTGAACATCCGGGGGATTGCCACGACAGTGTGCGCACTGTCTCGCAATGACAAGGGAGAAAAAAAGTAAAAATAATGTTTGACAAATCCGGAAAAAGCCATTATAATACATTAGCACGACTTTGAGAGGGGGAAAAATATGCTTCTAGGGCTGTCCCAGATCATCGACCGTCCCGGTGCATCGGTTTCCTTTTCGGTAAGTGTGGATCTGAGTGATCTTTGCTATGGCGTCAGCTATCCGGTTTCCGAGCCGGTTCTGGCAGAGGGTAACGTGCGCAACACCGCAGGGGTCCTGGTGATGCAGGGTAGCATTGCTACCACCATCCATGGCATTTGCGACCGGTGCGCGTCGGAATTTCACCGCAAGGTAGAGTTTCCCATAGACGTAGTCCTGGTTACCAAGCTGGAAAGCGAAGAAAACGAAGACGAGTGGGTATTCCCTCTGGAGGGAGACAGCGCCGATCTGGATGACATTGTGCGGACCGTGTTCGTGCTGAATCTGGATTCCAAGCTGCTTTGCAAAGAGGATTGCAAGGGTCTTTGTCCCCAGTGCGGCAAAAACCTGAATGACGGTCCCTGCAATTGCCGGAAGGAGCTCGATCCCCGATTTGCTGCTTTAAAGCAGCTTCTTGAGAAGTAAATCCATATTGATGCTGTCAAAAGCAGTTTTACCAAGGAGGTGTCACCATGGCTGTCCCTAAGTGTAAAGTGTCCAAGGCCCGCCGCGATAAGCGCCGTGGCTCTAACTGGAAGCTGTCTGCTCCCAGCGTTGCGGTTTGCCCCAAGTGCGGTGAGCCCGTAATGCCCCACAGAGCTTGCAAGGCTTGCGGCACCTACAACGGCCGTCAGGTCCTGGCTGTCGAGGCTGAGTAAGGCAAAAGCGGAAAAACCAGAGGAAGGCAGCTCGCCTTCCTCTTTTTCCTTATTATTGAACTTGAGAAAGGAAGTGTACCCATGGCAAAACCTTTGGTCGCCATTGTGGGACGGCCCAACGTGGGCAAGTCCATGCTCTTTAACAAACTCACCGGCCGCCGCACCTCCATTGTGGAGGACACCCCCGGCGTGACCCGGGACCGGATCTACGGGGACTGCGAGTGGTGCGGCCGCACCTTCTCCCTGGTGGACACCGGCGGCATCGAGCCCAGCAACGACAGCGATATGCTCCGGTTTATGCGCCGCCAGGCCGAAATCGGGATTGAGCTGGCCGATGCCATCATCATGGTGGTGGATGTCCGCAGCGGTGTCACCGCCGCCGACGAAGACGTTGCTACCATGCTCCGCAAATCCGGCAAGCCCGTGGCCCTGGCCGTCAACAAGTGCGACTCCATCGGCCCCGTAAATCCGGACGTTTACGAATTCTATTCTCTGGGCATCGGGGACCTGTTTGAAACCTCTGCCGTCCATGGCCACGGCACCGGCGACCTGCTGGACTGGGTCCTGCAAAACATCCCCGAGGATGACGGCCAGGAGGAAACGGACGGCATCATCAACGTTGCCATCGTAGGCAAGCCTAACGTGGGAAAATCCAGCCTTCTGAACCGGATCCTGGGAGAGGAGCGGGTCATTGTGTCCAATGTGGCCGGCACCACCCGGGACGCCATTGACTCCTACTTTGAAAACAGCACCGGAAAATACTGCTTCATCGACACCGCCGGTATGCGCCGGAAGAGCAAGGTGGACGATGTGATCGAAAAATACTCCAATATGCGCTCTGTCAGCGCCATCGACCGGGCGGATGTGTGCCTGATCCTCATTGATGCCAACGAGGGCGTCACGGAGCAGGATACCAAGATCGCCGGGCTGGTCCACGAGGCGGGCAAGGCCGCCATCATCGTGGTGAACAAATGGGACGCGGTGGAGAACAAGGAAACCAACACCATGCGGGACATGGAAGCCCAGGTCCGCCAGGGCCTGAGCTATATGCTCTACGCACCGGTGATCTTCCTCTCTGCCCTCACCGGTGCCCGGGTCAGCGGTCTGTTCCAGATGATCCAGCAGGTTTACAAGCAGAACACCAGCCGCATCACCACCGGCAACCTGAACGCCGTGCTGGCGGATGCCACCGCCCGGGTCCAGCCCCCTACGGACAAGGGCCGCCGCCTGAAGATCTACTATATGACCCAGGCCGGCACCAAGCCTCCCCACTTTGTCATCTTCTGCAATGATGCCCGGCTCTTCCACTTCTCCTATCAGCGGTATCTGGAGAACCAGATCCGGGAGGTCTTCGGCCTCCAGGGCACGCCCATTCGCATCACCATTCGCCAGAAGGGCGACAAGGAGGAATAAGATATGGTGTTTGCCATTCTTTTGACGGCTGTCCTCAGCTATCTGCTGGGAAACCTGAACGGAGCCATTCTCCTTTCCCGGCTGGTGGAGAAGGACGATGTCCGGAACCACGGCAGCGGCAACGCAGGCTTTACCAACTTTTTCCGGAACTACGGAAAAAGCACCTCCCTGCTGGTGATCCTCATTGATGGGCTGAAAACCGCCCTCAGCTGTCTGCTGGGGGGCTGGCTCCTGGGCAAATACGGCCTGCCCACCGAGGGTATGCTCTTGGGCGGCCTCTGCGCCACCCTGGGCCACGACTTCCCCGCCTTCTTGGGCTTCCGGGGGGGCAAGGGCATTGTCTGCGGCTTCGCCACAGCCCTCGTCACCGACTGGCGGGTGGGGCTGACTTTGCTGGTCCTCTTCGCCGTCACATACCTTCTGACCAAGCTGGTGTCTCTGGCCTCTATGGTCAGCGCTCTGGCCTTCGGCATTCTGTTCGCTGCCCTTTATCCCGGCCATCCCTTTGTCCTGGCCATTGCCCTCATTATGATGCTGCTGACAGTCTTCCTCCACCGCTCCAACCTGAAGCGGCTGGTGAAGGGCCAGGAAACCAAAACCGAATTCTTTAAAAGGAGAGGCGAACAGAAATGAAAGCCGCCGTTGTTGGAGCCGGTGCCTGGGGCACCGCCCTGGCCACGCTCCTGTGCAAAAACGGTCACGACACCGTGCTTTGGTGCCGAAGCGCCGACCGGGCCGCGGAAATCGAGGCCACAGGCAAGAACCCCAGACTGAAGGATGTGCTTCTTCCCAAGGCGCTTCATGTCTCCGCCGACCCTGCCTGCGTCCGGGGCTGCCGGATGGTGGTCATCGCCTCTCCCTCCTCCCATATCCGTACCGTATCCCGGGCCGTAGCCCCTTACATTGACGCGGACGCCGTCATGGTCTCCGTCACCAAGGGCATTGAGGAAGGAAGTCTGCTGCGCATGAGCCAGATCGTGGCCCAGGAAACCGGCCACAAGGTGGTGGCTCTCTCCGGTCCCTGCCATGCGGAGGAAGTGGCCCGGCAAGTGCCCACCGGGTGCCTGGCCGCCTGCGATGACCGGGGCCTTGCCGAATTTGTTCAGGATGCCTTCATGTCCGAGAGCTTTCGGGTCTACACCAGTCCCGATGCCGTCGGTGCCGAGCTGGGAGGCGCTCTGAAAAACGTCATTGCCCTGTGTGCCGGAGTGGTCACAGGCCTGGGCTACGGAGACAACACCAAGGCCATGCTCATGACCCGGGGACTGACGGAAATGGCCCGCCTGGGAGTCTCTATGGGTGCCCGGCGGGAGACCCTGGCGGGACTCTCCGGCGTGGGTGACCTGATTGTCACCTGTACCAGTTCCCACTCCCGGAACCGTCAGGCCGGTATCCTCATCGGCCAGGGCCGGACCGTCCAGGAAGCCATGGACGAAGTAGGCGCTGTGGTGGAGGGCTACTACGCCACCATGTCCGCCTGGGAGCTGTGCCGGAAGGAGCAGGTAGATATGCCCATCGTCCACGCAGCCTACCATGTTCTCTACGAGAATGGGGATGCCAAGGAAACCGTTCACCAGCTCCTGACCAGAAGCAAAAAAGCCGAGTCGGAAGACCTGGGCTGGTAATGCCTGAGAGGACACCGCTATGAACCGAAAAAACCTTATTTCATCCCTTCAGCCCAGGCTGAAGGGCCAAGCCGGAGGGAACAAGAATGGCTAACTTTACAAAGAAGGCCATACTCAGCACCTTTCAGGACCTTCTGCAGGAAAAGCCCTTCGATAAGATCACCGTCTCCGCCATTGTGGCCCAGTGCGGCATCAGCCCAAACACCTTTTACTATCACTTCGCTGATATCTATGACCTGCTGGACCGCTGGCTGGATATGCGCCTGGAGGTCTTTTTCCGGGAGACCGCTCCCATGGACAACTGGCCCGACAAATTGAAGTATCTGTTCCATACCCTGCAAAAAAACGCCAGGATCGTCTACCACATCTCCGACTCCCTTTCCCGTGAACGGATGGAGCGCTACGTCTTCACCTGTGTGGAGGGGCAGTTCCATGACTATGTCAACCAGGCTACCGCATCCCTGGATATTACGGAAGATATGCGCAAAATGCTCACGGGATTCTTCTGCTATTCCTTTCTGGGCTTTTTCCTTCGATTCCTGTGGATGAAAATGGATGCCGATGTAGACAGCTCCATCGATTCTTTGGCCCAGCTGTTTTCCGCCACGCTGGCCCATTATTTCGAAAAATAGATTTTGCGTAAAATGTCCGCTTTCCCCAAATTTCGGAGAAAGCGGACATTTTGTATCTGGCGCTTTGAGAGAAAGGCAGCTACACTGTAAAAAAAGAAAAGGAGTCGATTTCTATGAGCGTTGCGGCTACCATGAAAAAATACGGCATTGAGCAGATGGTTCGCTTTGTTTACAAGGACCCGGAGGCCAATCTGCCAAAGCTCATGGACTGGGCGGACAGCTTCTGCGGCAGACAGTTCGCCCCCCAGCGGGCCCTGATCCGTCAGGCCATCGAAGACCCCTACAATCCCTATTATCGCTACATCCGCCACATGATCCAGGACGTGGACCAGGGGGTCCTGACCACCCTGGCTGTCAACTTCTTTCTGAACGCCGGCATGATCGGCTGGCCCATTCAGGAGGAGAAGCGGATGAAATACGGCTGCAACATCCCCTGGGCCATTCTTCTGGATCCCACCTCTGCCTGCAACCTGCACTGCACCGGCTGCTGGGCGGCGGAATACGGCAACAAGCTGAACCTGAGCTATGAAGAGATCGACAGCATCATCCGGCAGGGAAAAGAGCTGGGAATTTACCTCTATATTTACACCGGCGGAGAACCCCTGGTGCGGAAAAAGGACCTGATTTCCCTGTGTGAAGCCCACTCTGACTGTGTTTTCCTTGCCTTCACCAACGGTACTCTCATCGATGATGCCTTTGCCGACGAAATGCTGCGGGTCAAAAACCTGGTGCCCGCCATCTCTCTGGAGGGCTTTGAGGAGGCCACCGATGGCCGCCGGGGCCAGGGCGTCTATGGCAAGGCCACCCACGCCATGGAGCTGCTCCACAACAGGAAGCTGCTCTACGGCATCTCCTCCTGCTATACCCGGGCCAATTTTGAGTCCATCACTTCGGAACTCTATTATGACAGCCTGATTCGCATGGGCGCTTATTTTATCTGGTACTTCCACTATATGCCCGTGGGCAACGATGCCTCCCCGGAGCTGCTGCCCACCTCCACCCAGCGGACGGAGATGTACCATCGTCTGCGGACCTATCGGTCCACCAAGCCCATGTTTGCCATTGATTTCCAGAACGATGCCGAATATGTAGGCGGCTGCATCGCCGGAGGCCGGAGGTACCTGCACATCAACGCCAACGGCGACGTGGATCCCTGCGTTTTCATCCATTACTCCGATTCCAACATCCGGGAAAAGACCTTGCTGGAAGCCCTGCAAAGTCCCCTGTTTATGGCCTACCACCGGGCTCAGCCCTTCAACGGCAACATGCTGATGCCCTGTCCTATGCTGGAGAATCCTCAGAAGCTCCGGTCCATGGTCGCTTCCACAGGTGCCAGGTCTACGGATCTCCAGTCCCCGGAATCTGCCGAGCATCTGTGCGCCAAATGTGACGCCTATGCGGAGCTCTGGCGTCCCCAGGCAGAAGCCCTTTGGGCGGAAAGCCACAAATAAGCTGCTTTTCTTCCACCCCTTTCTCTCCCTTCAAAGTCCGCCCCTGCCTTTTCGGCAGGGGCGGACACCTTTTTACTTCGCAACCTTCACCGTCAGCTTTACCTGGGTCGGCTTTGCGTTCACAGCGTTTCCCTCCGGCGTCACATTCAGGCATACAACATAGCTCTTGCCCACCTTCAAGGCTCCTGGGTTCTCCAGGCGGAAGAGAATTTTGTTTTCTTCCACGGTCATGTGCGCTTCATCTCCCAGGGCTTGGAGGAAATTCTTGTTCGTTTTGCTGCCCAGAGTGATTTCCGCCAGCTCAGCCGAAGGCCTGAGCATGATTTGGATCGGCCCGGATTGGCCCCGGTAGTAGTTTACCGTTTTGGGCAGCGTCACCTTCAGGGCACTTTGGGACACTCTCACATTCAGCACCGGAGACAAGATCTCCACATCCCAGACCGTAAAGCGGAACCGGATCTTATAGGTGGTACGGGTGTCATAGCTTTCCCCTGGCAGCAGCTTCAGGTTGACCACCGTCTTTGTGCCGGTGGTATCCAGCTCCGCCTGAAACCTGTCCGCATCCATGCCCTCCAGTGCCATGGCCTCCACAGGCCCCGGGCAGTTCGTCAGCTTCGTCACCGTATAGGCAATGGAGCTGCCCGGCTTCAACGTATCCAGCTTGCCCTTGGCTGAAAGAGATACCTTGGGAACTCCGGCCGACACCGTAACCTTCAGCGTCACCGGGGATAGCTCCGTCCCGTCGTCGGCAAGACTTGTCCTCACCGAAAAGCCGTAGGTGCCTGCCTTCGGCGTTTCCCCGTTTTTGATTTCCACAGAAATCTTCCTGCCTTCCGGTTCAAAGGACAGTGCCAGTTTATCGGCCTCTTTCTCCGCCGCGGAGCCTGCTTTCGCTGTGGAGACGAAGGAGACGGGGCCCAAATCCAGATTGCACTGACTCAGCCGCAGCTCCGTTTCCGCCGCCTGCCCAGGGAAGAAGCTGTTGAGTTTCAGCGTTCCATTGGCCAGTGTCAGCTTCGGCAGCTTTGTCTCCAGGGTGATTTTGTGGCTCAGCTTGACTTCCCTTGCCCAGTTGGGCTGCCGCAGCAGGAAGCTGACCGTGCCCCCTGTTTCTCCGGTCAACCGGAAAATCAGATCCTCTCCCCGGGATTCCAGCTGCACGAAATCCCCCAGGTTGCTGATTTCCGCCTCGGATAGGTCCAGCGGCTCTCCATTTTGGTAGATCCTCGACCAGCTTTCCCGGAGCTGACTGTTCAGCGCCGTGTTGATCACACTGGCCGCCGGGTTCACCGTGAGCTTAGGCGCAGTATTCACTGTAGCCAGGGTGAAGTTCTGCTCCACAGGCTTCCGATACCCCTCCAGATTGATCAGAAGCTTGCCCTTTGTAGCAGGCTTGTCTTTCCCAGGCGCGAACCCTTCCCCGTAGGTAACCCAGGCCTCGCCCCGGCCATATTCCAGCCGGAAGTCTTCAGTCCCCACAAGCTCCAGGCTTTCAATTTCCGCTCCATTGGCCGTTACCGTAAAAGGAACCGTGCTGTCCAGATAAAACAGGTTGAATTTTCTTTCCTGCTTCACTGTAATTTTGGGCAGCGTGTTTGCGACCTTTACCTGAATCAGATAATCATAGGCCCCGCTGTCGCAGACCGCCGTCAGCTTCAGGGGATATGTGCCGCCGCCCAAAACTTCCCAGGTCTCCAGGGTTACCGTTTCCGTCTCCCAGGATGCGGAGAACTGCTTCGATGGTGTCTCCCGGTAGGCTTTGGCTGCCTTATCATAGTCATATACTGTCACACTTTGGATGGCATTTCCATAGCTTTCCACAAGGGCTGTGGATACGCCGCCCCAGCGGTAGCTGTTCAGGGTCAGCTTGCGGCTTTCCAGCCTGGGGGACCGGTCCTGGACGATCAGCCGCAGTCCGGCCTCCACCTCCAGCGCATCCTGACTCTTGCCTACAATCTCGCAGGTCCCTTCAGCCTTGGCCTTGACGGTGACGGTGCCGTCGGCACTGACCGTGGCCAAGGAGGTATTCGTAGACGCAAAGGTCACATTCTCTGTGTCTTTCCAGACACCGGAGGCACCTAGCCCCTGGGCCCTCAGGCGAAAGGTATAGGCCTTGTCCCCTAGCCTGCTGGTGTCCACATACAGCTCCGTGTCTGCCGCCGCTCCCTGATTGTCCGGGAACTCTGGGAGCAGGCGCAATTCGTGGGCCAGTTCCTCTTTGATCCGCAGCCGCAGGCTTGCCTTGCGCAGTCGGCTGTCTCCCGTGATCATTGCCGTCACATTGACGTAGCCCAGCAAATCACCGGCAGTGAAAACGCCGTTTTCGTCTACACTGCCCCCGCCGTCCTCCAGCACGGAAAAGCTCACGCTCTCCGCCGGAATATCCTCTTCCCCGGAAAGCACCAGCTGGACCTGCTCTCCGACCTCCAGAACCGTTTTGGAGGCCCGCAGAGTCAGCGTTTCCGCCTTGTCCACATACTGGATATTCAGCAGCAGCTCTCCCCAGATGCCGCTGCCATCGGTGCTCCGGGCATAGATCATAGTCCGTCCGGGGCTGAGCAGCGTCACGGTACCCTCCTGATCCACCGAGGCGATATGATCCTGGCCGGAGGCCCATTCCACGGCGGTCTTCGCCTCCTCAGGCTGAACCACTGCGGACAGGGACAGGGTTTGGGTCTGCTTCATATCCACATACAGCTTGTCCGGCGCCGTTTTGCCATCGATCAGGATGGAAATGCCCGTGACCCTGGGCAGGATTGTCACCGTCCTTCTGGCCGTATCTCCGGAGCTCGTGACGGCTATGGCCGTAATCTCCCTTTTCTTCGCCACACTCTTGGCTGTCAGCAGACCGTCCGTAGAAATGGATGCCGCTTCCTCTCCACCCACTTCCAGGCTCCAACTGGCGAAAACCGGCTCCTCCCCAGGCATAGCGACCGCAGACAGCTGGAAGGACTGGCCGCTGGTAATCGTGATGGGGCCTTCCGGGCGGATCTCCAGGTTGGAGGTAACCTCCATAAGCTTGCTGCTGCGGATGCCGGTATAAGCATCTGTGCAGACCAGGCGGAAGCGGCCGGGGTGGATACGCAGCAGTGTGTCCCCCTCGACTTTTGCCGCCTGTCCCTCTCCCAGGACGGTTTCGACGGACCAGCTGATTGCCGCACCTCCGCCGGTCCAGTCAGACAGCCCTTCCGGGATCCGCACCAATCCGGCCAAGGCAATATTCTCTTGTATGGTTGTCGGCACGTGAGAGAGATCGAAGAGATCAGAATCTTCGCAGCCGCTGAAGGCGTACCGGCCAATGCTTTGCAAATCCCTTGGCAGCTTCGCCATCAGACTGGCACAACCGTAAAAGGCATAATTTCCGATAGCGGTAACCGTCTCCGGAATATCAACCTCACTCAGATTTTCACATCCGGAAAACAAGGCTTCGGGAATATGGTTGATTTTCGCCGGTATCGCAATTCGTTCCAGGGATTCACAGGCTTGAAATGCCGAACTGCCAATGCTGTCCAGTTCATCCGGCAGCTCCACCTCTTTCAGCGCCCCGCAATGGGCAAAGGCAGCGCTTCCAATGGAGGTAAGCTTTTCCGGTAATTGGATCATCCGGAGGTTGGCGCAATTTTGAAAGGTATAATTCTCAATTCTGTCAACGCCCTGTGGGATCGCAATGGCCGGCAGGGACGCACAGCCCTCAAAGGAAGAGTCACCGATTCCCTGCAATTCCCTTGGCAGCGCCATACTGTCCAGGGCCTTGCAGCCGTAGAATGTGCGGCTTTCGATTCTGCGCACCTTTTCCGGAATCTGCATTTCTACCAGAGAAGCACAGTTTTCAAACGCCGCCATGCCGATTTCGGTGATACTTTCCGGGAGCTGGACATAGCTTAGGACACTGCAACCGCTGAAACCACAGCTTCCAATTCTCGCCACATCTTCGCCAAGGACTACCGAATCCAGCTTGTCCAGCCCATAGAATCCATAGTCGCCAATGCTCGTTACCCCTTGGTCCACGTATACGCTCAGGATCTCTTCCCGCAGCCCATACCAGGGTGCCCTGCCGGCCCCGGCATCATAGTCCTCCATGGCCCCCAAGCCGGAAATCCTCAGAATTCCTTCCGCATCCAGTGCCCAGGTAAGGCCGTCCCCGCAGGTGCCGGAGTTGAGATTTTCCTCAGCAGATAGTAGTTCCTCCTCACCTGTCTCTTCCGGCTCCACGATCTGCTCTGCCGTCTCCGCAAAGCCCACAGGGCCCGCGGATATCAACATGCAGAGGCATAGCAGCGCACTTATGATCCTCTTTGTCATGGGCAATCAGTTCCCTTCATGGTTTTTTCACTATTATATCATTCCATTCGCTGCATGACAATGTCAGAGGATCATTGCACAATGCACAATTCTTCGGCATCATTCTTGTAGAACCTGCCAAGTACAGAAAAACCGCCTCGCGTAAGCGAAGCGGTTTCATTCATGTTGGCATTACCTATCTTCCCGGCAAGTCACCCTGCAAGTATTGTCGGCGCGGACGAGCTTAACTTCTGTGTTCGGGATGGGAACAGGTGGACCCTCGTCGCAATCA
>URGL01000015.1 GCA_900547405.1 uncultured Eubacteriales bacterium | reverse complement strand
TCAGGTTCAGATAATCGGATGCAAACTGGTCAATGGGTGTCGGAAGCGCGAATCTCGTCGGATCATCTGCTTCGCTGCCGAAAAAGGACTTCTGAAAATCTCTTATCACTGCAACAGCGATTTCTTCTATCTTTTTCTGTGAAAGGATCATAGGCACGGCTCCTTTGCTTCAACGAACCATTTTTCATCTTCGTTGTACAGGAAGCTCTCATGCCCACCGATCATGACCGTATAGCGGATTCCGCAGCCTCCTACCTTCGTGGAAGCAGCCCTACACTTATGCTTCAATCGGTCGATCTCATACACCCGTCCGTCAATCCACCGAATCAGACGCGGACGGATATTTCCCTCTGCATCCACATCCAAATTCACAGGTACATATACTTTTCTACATTTCTGTTCCGACATATTCTACGCTCCTCCTCTGTAAACCGGCGAATGTGTTGACTTCTTTTAGCAAAGAACTCACCAGATTCTACCGGTGCTGTATTAACCAATCATTCCTGTCGGCATAACCAAATCCACTTTTCGCTCTGTCGGCATCTTGCTTTTCTGAAAAAGTACCCCATTTTTAATCGCATCTTTCCCGAATCGGAATCGAATCTGCTCAATCGCTGCGTCCAGCCGTTCCTGGCGATCCAGTGATTTCACGTCGGTGAATAGGTCGTATTGTATCGGACAATCCTCTTCAAACAGGTTGATTGCCCGAACCGTCACTGAACGAATCGGATGCTCCCATTGATAATTCTTAGCAAACAAAGCAAATGCGGTTTTCGCCAGATAGGTGGGGCTTTGTGTCGGAATGCTAATCCGGCACTGCCACTCTTTCGTGTAAAGCTCGTTGTTGCGGATGGAAATCGCCATTCCGCCCGCTTTCTTCTTATGTGTTCGCAGCTTGGTTCCAATCTCCTGCACCAGCTCCAGCATGACACACCAAACTTCGGCGTTATTATCCAAATCCTGCATGGTTGTTATCCCGTGCCCAATGCTTTTTACCGGGGAGACATAATCGGAACGCATAACCGGCGAATCATCCAGTCCGTTGGCATACTTCTTAATCGCCAGTCCATTCTTTCCAAGGCGGCACTTCAAGAAATCATCCGATGTTGCAGCAAGCTCTCCAATGGTATGAATCCCATAACCGGACAGAACCTTCTCGGTCGCTCTGCCGACTCCAAGCAAGTCAGAGGCGGGAAGACACCAAATCTTCTCCTGGAACGAATCTGCTTCGATGCAGGTAATCGCATCCGGCTTTTTCATATCCGACCCAAGCTTGGCAAAAATCTTGTTGAAGCTCACTCCTGCGGAAATCGTAAGTCCCAATTCAAACTTAACGGTTCTACGAATCTCGTCTGCGATTTCAAATCCGGTTCCCATGCAGCCGCTTCCGGTCACATCCAGCCAGCATTCGTCCATCCCATACGGCTCGATCTGATCGGTATATCGACCGTATATCTCACGAGCCAGCTTTGAAAACTTCATATATTGCTCATAGTGCGGCTCCACGATCACAAGATCCTGGCACTTCTGTTTTGCCTGCCAGATTGCCTCTCCAGTGGAAACGCCAAACGCCTTTGCTGCATAGTTCTTCGCAAGTACGATACCATGCCGTTCCTCCACAGAACCACACACTGCCACCGGCTTGTTCTTCAGTTCCGGGTTCAGCATACACTCAACAGAGGCATAGAAATTATTCATATCACAGTGAAGAATCACTCTTTGCATCCCGTATTCCTCCTCTCCGTTCGTGAAAGCACGAACAACTTTTCACGAACGCATTGACACACAGCATTTCTTGTGATACTATAATTACACGAATTATATTTCGTGTTTTCATCGTCATTATAGCAAGCACAGTTTTTCGTGTCAATAGGTTTTTATGAAAAAGTGTTCGTGTTCGTAATCAAAAAAGAAAGAGGTATTCCTATGGTCTTCAAAGAAAGGTTGAAAGAAAAAAGAACAGAAGCCAATTTAACTCAGGTAGAACTTGCAGAGAAGGCCGGTGTAACCGCCCGCACAATTCAGAATTATGAGCTTGGCAGCCGCAAACCATCCAATATGGTTACGATCCAGAAGATTGCGGATGCGCTGAATACTACTACTGAGTACCTGCTGGGAAGCAGCGGCACCTATGTCGTAGAAGCTCATGAAAAAGGCGGCGCAAAAGCAGCGAAAGATATTGAAGAACTGGTCAGTGAAGTGACCGGTATGTTCGCTGGCGGCGAATTAAGCGAAGATGCCATCGAAGGAGCTTATAAAGCTCTGACCGATGCCTACTGGATTGCCAAAGAGAACAATAAAAAATACGCCCCGAAAACGAGGCGTAAAAAATCCGATCAGTGATATTTATCGTACACACTTTTCGCTATACTGTAAACTGGAGGTGGTATGATGAATGCGGAACAGCTTTCACGGGTCGGTGAGAAACTGGTAAAACGCTGCGGTTCCAGAGACCCTTTTGAAATTGCAAGGCAGCTTGGTATCAATGTCATGCTTTGCGAAAATTTTGGTTCCCTGAAGGGAATGTACCGGGTGATTAAGCGAAATCGCTTTATTTTCCTGAATAACAGTCTGGATGAAAATATGCTGCGCATCGTGTGCGCACATGAATTAGGGCATGATCAGCTTCACCGGAATATGGCGAAAACCACCCCGATTCATGAGTTCATGCTCTACGATATGAAATCCAAACCGGAATATGAAGCGAACATCGTAGCAGCAGAGATTCTGATGGACAGCGATGAAGTCCTTCGTTACATCTATGAGTATGGATACACAGCCGAGCAGATCGCCAGTGCGATGTCCACCGACATCAATCTGGTTGCGCTGAAGGTAGCGCACCTGGCTACACTTGGCTATAATCTGCACGCACTGGAACATAAAAGCAACTTTTTGAAATAACGTATCTTCGAGGAGCCTTGACCGGCTCCTCTTTTTTTGTTGCAAATTGTGCAGGCGGCGCCTGCATAATTATCATCCTAACATCTGTATGTGGTAAAGCTTCACTTTTTCCTCGAACGTCAGTCCCGGATCTGTTTGTTGTAAAATAAAAATGTAGTTGCAAAAAGGACTTGCAAAAAGCAATCTTTCTTTGACATCAAGACTACAGCGTTTAGTCCTACAATGCAGTCATCTGGAACAGGAGCTTTTACTTGCCCTGATTGACAAAATGCTCGACACAAGGGGAAAACCAGAGAAAGAATAAACGCGGCTGGGTATCTGCTTACCCGACCGCGTTTATTCTTTGTCCGCTGCTATTACGGGCAAACAGTCTTTTATTGTAGAAGGGGCATTCCAGTACACATGTCGTTTGGAATGCCCCTGTTTTAATTCTTAATTTGCTGGTAAAAAACTTACTTTCTGGCTCCATCCGCACCGATGGTCTTGCCGTCTACGGTGGTATTCACCGCCATAGAGCCATCTGCGTAGAAGTAATACTGCTTACCGTCAATCTGCTTCCAACCACCAGAGAACATTTTGCCGGTATTTTTGTCCAACCAGTACCACTTCTGATCATTAGAGAGCCAACCTTTGACCAAATCCCCGTTTTTGTAGTAACTCCATTCACCGCTGTCGTTCTGCACCCAGCCGTTGGCAGTCTGCGGATCGATGACGATCTCCACGAACCGCCGCAGGACGGTAGCGACTTCGGCTTTGGTTGCGGTTCCAGCAGGGTCGAAACAGTTGTTTGTCTTGCCCGCAAGGATGCCCGCCTGCTGCATGGACTTGACCGCTTCTTTTGCCCAGGAAGAAATACCTGCGCTATCCGCAAAATTCACAACTTCCAGAGTTTTCGGGATGGTGTAGCCCAGTTTGGTAGCGTAGTTCTTCATAATGACCGCCATCTGCTCGCGGTTGATGTTGGTATCCGGGGCGAAAGTAGTATCTGTCGTTCCACTGACAACGCCAGTCTTTGCCGCCCAGTTGACATAGGGGGCGTAGTAAGCATCTTCTTTCACATCGGTAAACATGCTGGCCTGGTAATCAGTCGGGTTAACACCTGCTAATCGCCCCAGTGCGGTGACAAACATTCCTCTGGTCATGCCGGTATTGGGACTGAAGGTGGTGGCACTGGTACCACTCAGCAGCCCACGGCTAACAACAAAGAGCATATTGTCCTTTGCCCAGTGATTGTTCACGTCGGTAAAGGCAGGAATCTGATTCTTGTAGCCTATGCCGTAGATACTGAAATGCTCTGCTACAAAAATCACGGCTTTCTGATCCATATTATAGCTGGATTTGCTGATCCACTGTACATTACCGTTTTCGTCCACATAAACCGCATACAGGTTGCCAGGCTGCTCGTTTTTCGCCGGAGTGTACGGAATTGCAATGCTGACGGTCTTCCCGCTCAAGTTGACAGCAGTTTCCATGCCGTTCTTTACTTCCCATAAGGTAATATCATAGACCGGGCGATTTCCAATAGCTGTTTCTACTTCCTGAGAGGTAACTGCGGTCTTCTTCATTTTTAGAATAAGATCTCCGGTAGTCTGACGGTTCAGTTCCTTTAGGGTATCCAGCATAAATCCAAAGTCAGCCATACTGTCGGTATCGATGATGAACCGTTTGACACCAGAGGACACTAGTTTATCCAGTGCATCTGCTTTCAGCGTAATCTGCACACCAGCTAACGCTTTGCTGATTTCCACAGGAACAACCACCGCGATACCGTTTTTCGTATTCCCATGCTTTATTGAGTCAGACTGGGCAACGGAGATAACATCAGCAACTATGCTTCTTGTAATCACTGCATTTCCCTTACTATCCACTTTTACAGAATTTGATTTTGCTGTAGTTGGTGTGGTCGGGTTATCCTTGTTCGGACGATCAGTGATAAAGGCGTTGCCAGAGGGATCGTCCCTGTCTTCGGAAGATGAACTGCCGCTAGTATAGATCCAGCAGGCATATAGGGTGGTATCTGCCGTATAAACCTGATTTAAGGTAACTTTTATGCCGCCGGTCTGTTCGGTGTACCATCCATCAAAACGATAGTTGCCACCACGGGTTGGTGTAGGTAAAGAGGACAGCTTGCCGGAACTATCTGTGGTAGCAGCAACCGGATTGACACTGCCACCATTAGGGTAAAATGTCACGGTATAGGTATTTGCTTCCCACTTCGCCCAGTATTCCTTATTGCCCATTTCTGTACCGCCGATTGCCGTAACAGGAGAGCCGGTCAGATTTTCGTTGTCATACCAGCCCACGAACGTGTGGCCTGTATAGGTCATATCGCCCGCTGTCGGAAGTGTTGCACCCACGCCGTAGGTGTATTCGGTGACATTGCCGCTGTTGATTGTTCCGCCGTTCGTGTTCAGCGTGACGGTGTAGGCATTTGCTTCCCACTTCGCCCAATATTCCTTGTTGCCCGTTTCGATGTTGCTGATTGCCGTAACAGGAGAGCCGGTCAGATTTTCGTTGTCATACCAGCCCTTGAAGGTGTACCCGGTGCGCGTCACATCTGTCGGGAGTGTTGCGCCCACGCCGTAGGTGTAGGAGGTGACATTGCCGTTGTTGATCGTTCCGCCGTTCGTATTCAGGGTTACGGCATAGGTCGGGGCTGTCCACTGCACCGTCAGTTCCGTCACATCAGCAGGAACACTGGCACCGGGGGCGTAGGAATTGCCATTGCTGTCAAGCCACATAAAGTAACTGCCTGTATCTCCGGCCGGGCGGGTCAAACCGCCGGATGCAGGCGCGGTAAACTTGCTGCCGTTTTTCACGATGATGTGAATAGCATCGGAGCTGCCGCCCAGCTTGCCGCCGCCAAGGGCAAGGGTAACGGCCTTCAGCCCGTCAGGACCCAGTGTGTTGGGGTTCCGAACTTCAAGGACGGGGCGGAAACCGTGGTTCGAGTAGGAGCTCGTAGCATAGCTGTGGAGCCAGTGGCGGGCCGAATTGTACCCGCGAACCGCACGACGCGACGCGTCGAAAGAAACAGTATCCTGTCCCCACGAAAACATTTCATTCCAGTTTTGGATATATCCGCTGTCCTTATTCAGCATCGTGTCCCATTCGTTGCTTTGGGGCACGCCGGGATCGGAATCGCCCAAACCTGTAGCGTCACTTCCCACAGACGGTGCGCGCAGGGTATAGTCCACGCCGCCGCTGGCATAATTTTTGCCGAAAATCAGACCTTCGTCATTCAGGCCATTCCAGCTTACCGCATGCGTTACGGCATAGTCCGCCACAAACAGGCTGTGGGGATATTTGTTCTGCTCTGCATACTCCTTGGTGGTCGCTATCGCGGACGTGAGCTTGTAGGCTTCTATCGTTCCGGCATAAGTAAAGGGAACATAGTGGAGCTTCGTGTCCGGCAGACCACCGTTTACCGTTCCGGGAATTTTCTCGCCGGAAAGGTCAAAATAATATCTGCCGCCGGGGGTGAGGGTAAACTGCTCTGATGAAGCAAACTGCGCCGTGAGCTTGGTAACGTCCGCCGGAACACTGGCACCGGGCGCGTAGAGCTTGCCGTCGCTGCCAAGCCACATGAAGTAGCTGCCTGTATTTCCGTCCGGGCGGTTCAAACCGCCGGACGCAGGCGCGGTAAACTCGCTGCCGGTTTTCACGATGATTTGAATATCCTCGGAGCTATTACCCAGCGTGCCGCCGCCAAGGTCAAGGGTAACGACCTTCAGTCCGCCAGAACCCAGTGTGTCAGAGTTCAGGACTTCAAGGACAGGGCGGAAACCGACGATCGGGGTGGAGAACGTAGCAGTGCTGCTGGTCCAGAAGCGGGCCGAATAGTACCCGCGAAACGCACGGCGCGACGCATTAGCATAGTTGTCCTGTCCAAAGGAATACTTACCTGACCAGTTTTTGATATACCCAGATGTATTATCCTTCCAGTCTTGATTTGCCTTATCTAAAATCGCATCCCATTCGTTGCTTTTCGGGATGCCTCGCGTACTACTATCGTCTTTGCCATTATTAGACTGACTCCCTGCCGACGGTGCCCGCATGGTGTAGTTCACGCCGTAGCTGGTATAGGGTGTGCCGAAAATCATTTGTTTTTCGTTCAACTGATTCCAGTCTACATTAAAGGTCACATTGTAGTCCGCAATATACAGGCTGTGGTCGTATTTATACTGCTCTGCATACTCCTCGGTGGTTGCCATCTCCGATGTGAGCTTGTAGGCGTCCACCGTTCCGGCATAAGTAAAGGGAACATAGTGCAGGGTGCTGTCCGGCAGGCTGCCGTTTGCCGTTCCGGGAATGTCCTCGCCGGATAGGTCAAAGTAATAGGTGTCGCCGGGGGTGAGGGAAAACTGCTCGTCAGGCGAATCATTAGCCAATAGCATTGGCGCAGCCAGCGCCCCCAGCGCAGCGGCGGCTTCCATATACCGGGTAAAATCCAGCTCGTCGGTTTCCTCGTCGGAGAGCTGCGCCTTTGCCTCGTCTATGGCCTCAAGCTGCTCTTTGACTTCTTCTGCGCTGTCGTCGGTGATCTCGTCTGCGCCCGGTAAGGCGTCGATCATGGCCTGTACGCTCGCCACGGTGACGGCCTCTGCATTGGACGGGGCAGCGGGTTTCTCACTGTCCTCACCGCCGCACAGTTCGCAGACATACCCGCAGGGGGTCCCCTGGGCTGCGGGGGAATAGCCGCACTCGCTGTTGTGCTCATGCTGGCAGTTCAGTTCCTTTGTGATGCACCCGCTTTCCTCGCTGCACACATGGGTACATTCGGTCGGTTCCCGCTTCTGTGCGCCAGATGGAGTCGCCTCATTGCCGGAATCACTTTCCTCCGGGTAACAGTCCTCGTCATGTTCATGGACGCAGTTGGTTACTTCCTCATAGCAATCTGCGGTGTGTTCGTGGCCGCAGGGTGTTCCCGCCGTTCCCTCCGTGTAGCCGCAGTCCGCGTTATGCTCCGGGTGGTGTTCGCACAGGCCGCTTGTACCTGCTGTAACGCCGCCCGCCTGCCCATTCTCCTCGGCCAACACGGATTGGGGGCCGAGGGAAAAGAGCATTGCGCCGCAGAGCAGCAGGCTCAATATCCGTTTTTTCAATTTCATTTCATTTCGTCCTCCCTTTCTTCCCTACTGACTGTACGGTCTGTTGATTTGTTTTTCAGCCGGATGCAGATCACGGTCACTGTCACCCCCACCGCAAAGGCGGCGATGCCGACCACAACGTATGCGCTTGCGCCTCCTCGCAGCAGCACAGAGCCATAGCTGTCTGTCACGGTGGGGACGCCACCTGACTGTACCTTCCGCAAAAGAATACCTATCCCGGCAAAGAGAAGCAGACTGCACACGCTTAAGGTGGAAAGCACGCGCCTTTCGTACCGCTTCCTGTATTGCCTCGTCCGTCGCCGGATCTCCCGAATCCGGCGCTCCGTTCTGCCGGTCATTGTCAATGCCTCCTTTCGCTTTTTGTTTCCAGGGTCAATCAACGACCCTCTACTTCCTAAAAGACATGAAATCCAAAATCCTTCCACCTAAAATCGAAAAAAATTCAAAAAAATTGAGCCGCCCCGAATTTGGGACGGCTCTGCGCGCGAAATCTGTACTTATTCAAAGGAAATGTTCTGCCTTGGCAGCAGTTGCTTTGCTGCGTATAGGCAGAGGAGGAGCAGCGACGGAAAGAGGTATCCCGCCGTTTTCCATACACCGTCCGCCGTGATGAGCAGATTATAGATGGCATGGAAACCGATGCAGGCTCCAAGAATGCCCACGGTGCCGGTTGCTGCCAGCCAGTGACGGCGAAACACATAGGAAACACCGAAGCCGGAAAAAACGCCGCAGAGAATATGCAGCGCTCCGGCGGAGATCCCGCGGATCAGCAGAAAGTTAAAATTGGCCGCGCCGTTTTCCGTCAGATAGCAGACATTTTCAAAGGTAGCAAAACCAACGGCGATGGCGATGGCTGCCGCAGGCATCTCTTTCGGCTCCGGCTCAAAAATCAGATAGAAAAACAGCAGCGGCAGAAGCTTCATGACTTCTTCACATACGGGCGTGATCTCGATAGCGGCAACGGTGCCATCCACGCCGTATTGCCCCATGAAGAAGCTGCTGACATAGGCGCTGAGCAGGCAAACGGCCATACCGACGGTCAAAAACAGCGCATAGCGCCGAACGCGCCCCTTGATGAAAAACATGGATAAAATCAGCGGAAGCGCAAGGCAGAGGAAAATATTTTCAATATAGGTCAAGCTTGCTTCACCTCCTGCATCGTCAGGGGCAGCAGCGCCGCCATGGACAGCGTCAGCGCAAGGTCTACAGCATAGTAGAGCTGAAAGCGCGTGTAGTCGTGGGTGAAGCCGGAAACCCGATATAATAGCACCTGCAACGTAACGCAGATGATCATAAACAAGTCTCTTTTTCGGCACAAACTGCCGTTTTGCATGTGAGATACCGAGAGATACATGGTCGCGCCTGCTGTGAGGGAAAACAGGGCAGAAACAAAATAGGATGGGCCGAAATCGTGGTCGAGAAAGGCGATTGCCGCAATGACCGCTGCTGCGGCTCCGGCAGGGAGGGAAAATCGATCCTTCTTCCCCTCCCCTGGCAATATCTGCACAGACAGGTAAAAAAGCCATGCGGCCAGCCAGGAGATCTCAGCCACATAAAATACCTGCGGCCAAATGCCAATGATGACCAGATACAGCACATAGTATATGGTCCCCATGGCAAAGCAGGCATAGGCGAGGGACAACATCAGGAGGCTGCGGTTCCTGTGCCGAATGGCCAGAATACCGGCAGCGACACAGGCGCAGAGCAGCACCGCGATCTGAAACAGGTTATCAATGAGTTCAAAGTTCTCCATCTCCGGCCTCCTCCTGCTTCTGTCCTTCCCCTCTCCGATGCAGACGGTATAGAAGAACCGTCACACAGACTCCAAGGAAAAACGCCAACAGCCCCATCACGATATAACCAAGCGCGGCATGACTTCCTATAAGGCTTGCCGTTCCCGAAGAATGGACGATGCTTCCGTCCGCAGCGTTCCTCATCAGTCCCGGCATCATTGCGCCGATGCCGATGACCAGAAGCAGGCAGGCCGCCATGCAGGCCGCATCCAGTCGGCGCTGTCTTTTTATTCGACGCTCCTGTTTGATTTCCGCTGTCCGCCTGTGGATCAGGCGGGCACGCTCCTCACTTGTCCGCATAAGTAAATCCCTCCTGCTCCAAAATTACTTTCAGGCTTTGTTTTCCGCGGTAGATCAGTTTCGTGATCTGGCTTTCACTTTTGTTCATGACCGTTGCCGCATCGCGGTAGCTCATATCTTCAAAATAGACAAGATAGAGCGCTTCCCGGTATTCCGCCTTTAATTTTTCGAGAGCGTCATACAACTGGCGATCTCGTTCGCCGCGAAGGAGATCGGTATCGATCAGGGAGTCGCTCCGCGGCTCAAAGTCCAGCTCATCCAGGCGCAGAAACACAAGACGGTGTTTCTGCTTATGCCGAAGGGCAAGGTGACGGGCGGTTTTGTAGAGATATGCCTGAAAGCTGCCCACACCCTCAATCGGCCGCTCCTTTGCGAAAAGCTGCGCAAAGGCCTCGATCATCAGATCCTCCGCCTCCTGAATATCCCGGATATATCCGTTGATGTAACGTGTCAGCCCATCGCCGTAGCGCTCCACCAGCAGGTCGGCGGCTTTCTGCTCTCCGTCAAGATACCGCCGGTATGCGGTTTCATCTAAAATCATGTTTGCCACCTTCCCTCAAAAAACATGCTGGTTTTTTAAGCATGACAACTCTGCATACAAACCTCTATTACAAATTATATATGCATATCCGCAATTTTACAAGATGCGAATGGGGTTGTCTCAGGAAAAGCAGCCCGTTAAAAAGCAAAGGGGGCTGTCTCAAAAAGACAAAGTGCCCAAACAGAGGAAATGTCTGTCATTGCGAACCCAATGTCACTAAGTTAAGCCAAAATTCCCCGCGCTCACTTTCGTCCCAGCGCGGGGAATTCGTCCCAGATCGCCGGCCCTACTGGGCAAGACGGCTGAGATAGAGGATCATGGCCTTTTCCGTGGGGGAAAGGGTGTTGCCAAAGCGGATGGAGCGGATGTCAAAGAGGATGCAGCCGCAGTGGCCGGGGAAGGTTGGGAAGCTGATGACCTTTATATAGGTATCGATCTCCGGGGAATAGTCGATGATCTCCAGGGTCTCGCCATAAAGGGCGGAACGCTCGTAGGACCGGAGCCATTTGGAATCCATATTGGCAAAGAGGCTTCCGAAGGACGCGCCGATCATGGTCTCCAGGGGCAGCTTTTCCAGCTGGGCCATGGTCACCCGGACCTCCCTGGTCTTGCCCCCGGCCAGGTGGAACTCCGCGTAGTTCCGATTCATAGAGATATAGAGCACCACCGCCGGGTCCAGCTGGCTCCCATCCGGGAGCTGGAGCATCTTCTTGTCATTCATACAGCATTCTCCTTTTTTCTTTATCATACCGTCAAGGAAAGCTCCAGTGGAATTCCCCTCTTTCTAAAAAAAAATCCCAGACGCAGAAGCGTCTGGGAAATGTTGGCGACCCGGAACGGACTCGAACCGTCGACCTCCAGCGTGACAGGCTGGCGTGCTAACCGACTGCACCACCGGGCCAGGAACGAGTGAGATTATAGCATAGAATCCACGGTTTGTAAAGAGGGAAAATGAAAAAATTTAATTTTTTGTTTTCTCCTGTCAAAACGGACCGAACTTCTGATTTCCGGTTGCCTTTTCCTTGGAAAACTGCTATAATAGTGAATATTTTTTGAACCGCGCCGCGGGAGAATTTTTCAACATACGGAGGCTGCTATGGATATTATCATTGCGGGTGACGGCAAGGTAGGCGCTACCCTGACCCGCCAGCTTACAGGAGAGGGCTACGACGTGACGGTCATCGACTCCAAGCTCCAGCGGCTGGAAGACAGCGTGGAGCGCTACGATGTGATCTCCGTCCAGGGCAACTGCGCCTCTATGGAGGTGCTGCGTCAGGCCGGTGTGGAGTCGGCGGATCTGCTGATCGCCGCCACAGGCGCGGACGAAATCAACCTGTTGTGCTGCACCACCGCCCACTCCATGAACCCGAAGCTGCACACCATCGCCCGGGTCCGGAATCCGGAGTACACCGAGCAGATCTTCAAAATGCGGGACCTCTTCGGCCTGTCCATGCTCATCAACCCCGAAAACCAGGCCGCTACGGAAATCGACCGGCTGCTGAAATACCCCGGCTTTCTCCGGCGGGATACCTTCGCCAAGGGCCGGACAGAAATCGTAGAGCTGCGGGTAGACGCCAAAAGCAAGCTGTGCAACGTAAAGCTGGCTGACCTGCGGTCCATTGTCAAGTGCAAGGTCCTGGTCTGTGCCGTGCTTCGGGGGGGTACCGCCATCACCCCCGGCGGTGACTTCACATTGCGGGAGGGCGACCGGCTGTTTATCACCGCCCTGTCCGAAAACCTGACTACCCTGCTGAAAAACCTGGGCATCCTCACCCGGCAGGTCCGGCGGGTCATGCTCTGCGGCGGCGGCAGGGTCAGCTATTATCTGGCCAACCGCCTTCTCAAGGCCGGGATCAGCTGCGTGATCGTGGAGCAGAACCTGACCCGCTGCAAAGAGCTCTGTGCCCTGCTCCCCAGGGCGGAGATCATCCACGGAGATGTATCCGACCAGTATCTATTAGAGAGCGAGGGTCTTTCCCAGTGCGATGCCCTGGTGACTCTGACGGGGCTGGACGAGCTGAACATGATCGTCTCCCTCTACGGCATCTCCAAGGGGGTCCCCCAGGTCATCACCAAGCTGGGCCACGCGGACAACCACAGCATTATGAGCAACCTCTCCCTGGGCAGCTATGTGTGCCCCAAGGAGCTGTGCTGCAACAACATTGTCCGCTATGTCCGGGCCATGCAGAACCAGACCGGTGCCGCCGTCTCCGTCCACTCCATTGCCGACGGCCAGGCAGAGGCCATGGAGTTTCTGGCCGATGATAGCACCCGGTTCTGCGGGGTGCCTCTCAAGGACATCAAGCTGAAGTCCAATGTGCTGGTGGTCAGCGTCAGCCATGGAGCAGCCACGGAGATCGCCAACGGCGACACCATGTTCCACGCCGGGGATACCATCATCGTGGTGACCAACGGCGGCGTGGTCCTGCGGCAGCTCAACGACATCTTCGCCTGAGAGGTACGTCATGAACTATAAAATGATGGGCCGCTTCATCGCCCAGATCCTGTCTCTGGAAGGGATTTTCATGCTCCCTGCCCTGACCATCAGCGTGTACCTGAGGGAACACCCCGCCATCCGGGGCTTTGCCGCCACCATCGTCATCCTGCTGGCTGTCTCCGCCGCCCTGCGGATGCTGTGCCGGGGGGCCAAAAGCAACTTCTACGCCACCGACGGCATGGTCTGCGTAGCCCTGAGCTGGATCATCCTCAGCCTGACCGGCTGCCTGCCCTTTGTCATCTCCCGGGAGATCCCCAGATTCATCGATGCCCTGTTTGAGATCGTCTCCGGCTTCACCACCACCGGCGCTTCCATTCTGCCGGCTGTGGAGAACCTGTCGAAAGGCATCCTCTATTGGCGCAGCTTCAGCCACTGGGTAGGCGGCATGGGTGTGCTGGTGTTTCTGCTGGCCATCGTGCCCAGCGGAGAAAGGGGCAAGGGCTTTACCATGCACCTGCTGCGGGCGGAGAGCCCGGGGCCCAGCGTAGGCAAGCTGGTGCCCAGGATGCGCAAAACCGCCGCCATCCTCTACATCCTCTACGTGATCCTGACCGTTGCGAATATCGTTTTTCTGCTGCTTGGCGGCATGCCGGCCTTCGAGGCTGTGTGCAATGCCTTCGGCACCGCAGGCACCGGCGGCTTCGGCGTGCGCAACGATTCCTTCGCCAGCTACAGCCCCTATCTGCAAAATGTGACCACCGTATTCATGTTTCTCTTCGGTGTGAACTTCAGCTGCTACTATCTGCTGCTCATCGGCCAGGTCAGAAGCGTACTCAAAGACGAGGAGCTCCGGGCCTATTTCGGCATTGCTTTTGTCAGCATTGCCCTCATCGCCTGGAATATCCGGAGCCTCTACGGCACACTGGAAGAAACCCTCCGTCACGCCGCCTTCCAGGTGTCCAGCATCATGACCACCTCAGGCTTCGCCACCACAGACTTTGATCTGTGGCCCAGCTTCTCCAAAACCATCCTGCTGGTGCTGATGGTCATCGGCGCATCCGCCGGGTCCACCGGCGGCGGCATCAAGGTGGCCCGGGTGCTGCTGCTTTTCAAGAGCCTGCGCCGGAGCTTCCTACAGATGCTCCACCCAAACCGGGTCCAGCTGGTGCGGAACAACGACCAGGTAGTGGATGAAAAGGTGATGGAGAGCACCAACGCTTACCTCATTGCCTACGTGTTTATCCTCTTCCTGAGCTTCCTGGTTCTGAGCCTGGACGGCTTCTCCACCGGCACCAATTTCTCCGCGGTGCTGTGCTGCTTCAACAACATCGGCCCCGGCCTGGAGGCAGTGGGTCCCACCTGCAACTTCTCCGGCTTCGGCGTGCTGAGCAAGCTGGTCCTCATCACCGACATGCTCCTGGGCCGACTGGAGATCTTCCCCATTCTGTGCCTTCTCTCCCGGCACACCTGGAGAAGACAGGTCAAATAATTTTTTCTCCGCTCCCCCTGGCCGGGGAGCGGATTTTTTCTAGGGAAATCTACAAAAACCAATTCTTAAATCTTTCTGAAAGCCATTGCTTTCCCCCGGTGTCTGTGGTACAATATAGGCAAGATGGGGGTAGTCTATCCTCCCCCCACCCAGCCACTGCCGCCGGGAAGGACGGCAGTACGATCAAGCAATTGGAAAGTGAGGTTTTTTCATGATGAAAAAGCGGATTTTAGCGCTTCTTCTCACGGTCTGTATGCTCCTGTCCCTCATGCCCCTGGGGGCCTTTGCGGAAGAGGGCAGCGAGGATACACAGATCCTGGCGGAAGAAGCCAATGAGGACGAAGGGGGACATGAGCATACCTTCGGCAACTGGACACCCGACGGCGACCAGCATAGGGGAACCTGCACCCAGGAAGGCTGCGAGGAAACGAAAACCGAGGCTCACAGCTGGGGCCAGTGGACTGCTGATGGTGAAAACCATGTCCGCACTTGCAGCAAGTGCGGTGCGAAGGATTCCCAAGCACACAGCTACAGCGGCAACTGGACGCCCAACGGCAACGAAACCCATAGCCATGTGTGTTCCGTCTGCGGTGCCAGGGATGCCGCTGTAAAGTGCACCGTTGGTGTGGCCGCCACTTGCAAAGAGCCTGCCAAGTGCGCCGAATGCGGCGGATGTATCGGCGAGGTCTCCACGGTTCACCAGGGAGACGTTACCTACAAATCCAACGGTGACGGCACCCACACCGGTACTTACTCCATCTGCGGCCACAGCTTTAAGGAGGACTGCACCGCCGGGAATGAGGCGGACTGCACCCACAGACTTGTGTGCAAGGTTTGCAAAGGGGAGTTCGGCGACTATAAGCACAATTGGTCCGATACGCCCAGACACATCAAGAACACGAAGACCCATGAGTATTACTGCCTGGACTGCACGGCTACCCGCATTGCGGAAGCCTGCACTCCCAAGGCTGTTTCCAATAAGGATGGCACTCACAACATTGTCTGCGCAGTTTGCGGTGCTCCCCTGGAAGAGAACGTAAAGTGCAGCTATGATCCTGCTGCCGCCGTGTGCGGTCAGCAGCCCGTCTGCAAGGATTGCGGGGTTGCCTACGGCGCCCCCCTGGGCCACGACCTGGACAGCAACAATGTCTGCAAGCGCATCGCCACCGGCAAGTGCGTCTGCAAGACTGACCACAAGGGCCTGTGGAACGCAGGGAACGCCTCCCAGAATACCGTGAAGTGCACCGAGTGCGGCAAGTCCGTGGAGAAGGAATCCGTCAGCGTGGCCTTCACCCTCAGCGGCTACAAGGTCGGCGCAAAGGTCTCTTCTCTCAGCGCCTCCAACAATAACGGCCACGTGAAGGTCACCCATGTCTCTGCCACCCCTGATGGGGAAGACACCTTCCAGGCAGGTACCAGCTACACCATCACCGTGGAGTACACCCTGGATCCCGGCTATAAGGTCAGCTCCGCCACCATCAACGGTGCCACCGCTCTCCTGTCTGATAACAAGGCCACCGCCTCTCTCAGCACCCTGGAAGTGGAATACTCCATCACCTACGACCTGGCCGGCGGCAAGCTGGCCAGTGGCTCCAACCCCACCACCTACACCAAGTCCTCCAGCTTTACCCTGGTGAACCCCACCAGGACCGGCTATGACTTCGCCGGCTGGAAGGGCACCGGGCTGGACAAGGCGACCATGACTGTCACCGTTCCTGCCGGTTCCACCGGCAACCGGATCTACACCGCCACCTGGACGGTAAAGTCCTACACCGTTACCTTCGATGTCCAGGGCCACGGCACCGCTCCCAAGGCGCAGACCGTGGATTACGGCAAGAAGGCCGCCACACCGAAGGCCCCCACAGAAAGCGGCTATGCCTTCGGCGGCTGGTATCAGGACGCTGCCTGCAAGCAGAAGTTCAGCTTCTCCACTAAGATCACCGGAGACATCACCCTCTACGCCAAGTGGGACGAAGCCTACACCCTGACGTTCCACACCAACGGCGGCAACACCATCAAGTCCATCAATGCCGCCAAGGGCAGCACTGTTGACCTAGCGAAGTATAAGCCCAGCCGCAGCGGCTACTATTTTGTCGGCTGGTACCGGACCAAGGACCTCAAGAGCGGCACCCAGGTCAGCGTACAGAGCATGAAGGAAAAATATGCCGATGCCGATGGCGTGATCCATGTCTACGCCAAGTGGAAGAAGATGGACACCACCAACCCCAAGACCGGTGACCCCTCCTTCCCTGAGCTGGCGGCAGGCCTGCTGGCTCTCAGTGCCCTGTCTCTGGGCGCGGTTACCCTGATTGGTAAGAAGAAGCGGAACTGGTAAGCATATCGCCTTCTCCCCCAGCCTGGAAAACCCAGGCTGGGGGAGTTTTTAAAAGCTCCTCGCCTTCCCCTGGGGGAAGGCGCCGCCCGCTTATCGGCGGATGAGGGGCGGCACTAGAGTCGGACCCTGTACCGCCCCACACCCGTCCCGGGCTCCGCCCTCTCCCAGGAGAGGGTCTCCTATCCCCATAAAAATATCCCGGAAGCCGCAGCTTCCGGGATAACTCGTATGTACCTTACTTCGTATAGGCTTCCTCACACCCTGGGGTGATACGCTTGCCGTCCATAGTGATTTCGGAGCAATCGGAGAAAACCTGATAGATAAACCCGCCGTATTCGTCTCCCAGATCCCGGAAGGTATTTCCGTCCATCGACGCGGTGGCTACACCCATCAGCTGAATGCCGCCGTAGGAGCACTCATATATGTCGTTCTGCTCCATGGTCACATTCCGGCAATCCGTGGCCGCAATGCCGATGGTACCGCAGCCGTAAAGGCCGCATTTGCGGACCTGCACATTGGTACACTTCTGGAAAAGAAGGACTCCGCCGACGCAGTAGCCGGGCTCCTTGGTGTGGCCCGCGGTGAGGTTCTCCACCGCAATGTTGGAGCACCGGTCAAAGGACAGGACCTGGGCATATCTGGGCGTTGCGGAAAGGGTATTGGCGTTCTTTCCGGTTTTGCCGGTAATGGTCATGTTGTCCACATTGTGGATGGTCAACTGCTTGCCGTCGAAAACCTCCTCCCAGGTGTAGTATTCCCCGTCAGAGCTCATGTCCGCCGTGCTCTCATCCAGGAGCGCCGTGTCCAGAATGATCTTTTTGTCAGAGCCAATGGCGGCCAGGAATTCCTCCATATTGGTGACGGTGACCTCTTCCTGAGGCTTGTTGGGTGTCACCACCTCCGCTTTCAGGCTGCCCAGCATCTGGGTCAGCTCCACCTCCAGCAGCTGTCGGCCGTTGTCTCCCAGGACCTGAGGGTTCCCCACCTGGGGGAGCCACTGCCAGCCCTGGTTTCCCTCGCCGGTGCAGCCAATGAGGGTGATGGTGCCGTCAGAGCCGGTGTCCCCTTCCTCGGCGGCATACTCGGAGCCGGTGACGAAGCCGCTGCCATTCAGGGTGTTATCGCGCAGGGAGCAGTCCTTCAACGTCACCTTTGCCCCCGCGGTGACCACCAGGTTTTCGCACCTGTTATCCGTAATGGCACATTTTTCCAGGGTCACACTCCCGGCTCCAATGATATCCAGAGCCGTGTAGCCAGAATACTGGGGATCCTCCCCTAGGGAATAGATCTTGCAGTTTTTCAGCTCCACCTGGTCACTGTTGTAGAGGGATACCCCTGTGCTGGCGCAGGAATAGATATCCGAGTTCTCCACTTTGAGTCCTGTGGTGCTGTCGGCCACGATGCCCCGGTAGCCGCAGCCGTAGAGCCCCAGGCCCCGAAGGGTCACATTCTCGCACTCCCGGAGCAGCAGCACATCCCCTTCGCAAGGCCCTGCCTGCTTGGTGTGACCGGCACTGAAATTCTCCAGGGTCAGGTTCTTGCAGTTCTCAAAGGTCAGGACTACCGCCGACCGGGGGCCGGTTTCCAGTATGGTTTTGTCGGCGTCCACACCCCGGATGGTCAGGTTGTCCGCATTGGACACCACCAGCTGGACCCCGTCCGAGGTGGTCTCCCAGCGGCAATAGGGGGTATCCTCCAGATTGCCTTCGGTCATATCAACGGTCAGCTCTCCAAGCTCCACCACTGCCCCAGAGGCAATGGCAGAGGCCAGGGCCCCGCCGTTGGTGATTACTGTTTCCTCCTTGGCGGTAAATACCGGCTTGGTGCCGTCAGTCAGCGGCAGAGTCGCCACGTTTTCCGCCCCTGCCGCGCAGCCGGTCAGAAGGGAGGCACCCAGCAGCAGGCCCAATCCATATCGATAGAATTTGCGCATTCCAATCATCCTTTCCATGAAGGTTGTGATTAAATTGTAGCACATTGTTTCCCATTTGTCATTAGTCTTAAGCATCTCTTAATCTTTTTCTGGAAATCTTTACCTGGATTTAAGATTTTTCCTTGGTCTCTCTTCCTTTTTTCGCAATTTTATAGTATAATGAGGATTAGAATTTATACGGGAGGTAACCTCTATGAAATACGGCTTTGGCGTAGACCTGGGCGGCACCACTGTGAAAATCGCATACTTTGACGAAAACGGCACCATGCTGGACACCTGGGAGATCCCCACGGTGACGGCAGAGGGCGGCAAACAGATCCTGCCGGATATCGCGGCCTCGATCAACGAATATCGGAGTTCCCACTCCATCCCCGACACTTCCCTGTTGGGCTTGGGCATTGGCGTTCCCGGGCCCGTAGACGCCAGCGGCATGGTAAACCGCTGCGTCAACCTGGGCTGGGGTGTATTCAACATCTGCAACGAGCTGGGGGCCCTCACAGGTCTGCCCGTCAAGGCCGGCAATGATGCCAACGTAGCCGCCATGGGCGAATACTGGAAGGGCGGCGGCAAGGGCTGCAAAAATATGGTCTTCGTCACCCTGGGCACCGGCGTTGGCGGCGGCATCATCATTGAGGGACGGCTGCTCCACGGCTCCCACGGCTCCGGCGCGGAAATCGGCCACATGGTGCTGAACCCCCAGGAGACCATTGTCTGCAACTGCGGCAAGCGGGGCTGTGTGGAGCAGTATTGCTCCGCCACCGGCATTGTCCGGCTGGCAAAGATCCGTCTGGACCGGGACAATGCCCCCTCCTCCCTGCGCAGCCTGGAGGAGATCACCTGCCGGGACATTTTCGATGCCGGAAAAGCCGGAGACCAGACGGCTCTGGAAATTCTGGAGCAGTACTTTGATTATATGGGCCAGTTCCTGGGCAATGTCTGCTCTGTGGTGGACCCGGAGGTGGTGGTCATCGGCGGCGGTGTCAGCAAGGCCGGCGACATTCTGCTGAAGGGCATTGAGCCCTATTTCAAGAAGTACGTCTTCCACGCGGCCTCCACCGTTCAGTTCAATCTGGCCTCCCTGGGCAATGCCGCAGGATCCTACGGTGCCTTTAAGCTGGCGGTAGATGCCTTCGGTAAGTAAAAAACATAGAAAAAGCTGTTAAGAACTTCGTCATCGCGAACCAGTCTTCAGACTGGTGTGGCGATCCCCCGGATAATGGGAGATTGCCACGACAGTGTGCGCACTGTCTCGCAATGACAGAGGTATCTTAACAGCTTTTTTCTTATCCAAATCGGTCCTCGCAGCCGCACTCGAACCGATCGATCCCATCATCATACCACAGGTGGGTCATGTACAGGCCCCCCGGCGGAACGGTGGGTCCGGCAGCCGTGCGGTTGCCGGAGTCCAGGATGGCTCCGATCTCCTCCGGGCAGATCTTTCCCTCCGCGCAGTAGACCACGGTACCGGCCATGGCCCGGGCCATATTGTAGAGGAATCCGTTGGCACAGACCCGGAGCAGCAGGATATTTCCCCGCCGCTCCACATTGTAATAATAGACGGTACGGACAGTGGACCTGACGTCTGTGCCCACACTGCGCACAGCGGCAAAATCATGGGTGCCCACAAACTGGGAAGCCGCCGACTGCATGATGCCCTCATCCAGATGCCGGGGATAGAACCAGGCCCGGTCCACATAGAAGGGATCCTTCAGCCGGGAATTGTAGATCTGATAGGTATATTCCTTGCGGACGCAGGAGCCGATGGCATTGAAGTTTTCATTCACCTCAAAGGCCTTCGTCACCACGATATCGCAGGGCAGATGGGTATTCAGGGCATAGGGGAGCCGCTCCACAGGAATGGTGGAGGTGGTCCGGAAATTCGCCACATAGCACCGGGCGTGGACCCCCGCGTCCGTGCGGCCGCAGCCGGTGACGTGGACGCTGTGGCCCACCACCTGGGCGGCAGCCTTTTCCATGGTCTCTGCCACTGTGGGCAGATTCTTCTGGACCTGCCAGCCGTGGTAGCGGGTGCCGAGATAGGTCAAAAACAGGGCAATGTTCCGCATACCGTCCTCACAGTCCCAAGCCCGCCAGTAGGAGCACAAGAGCCACCAGCAGGCCCATGGCCCCATAGGCCCGGAAATCATTGCGGCCATAGCGCAGCAGCTTCATTTTGGTCCGTCCCTCGCCGCCCTGATAGCAGCGGCACTCCATGGCGGTGGCCAGCTCATCGGCCCGGCGGAAGGCACTGATAAACAGGGGCACCAGCACCGGGATCAAGGCCTTGGCCCGGTCCATGAGGCTGCCGTTTTCAAAGTCGGCCCCCCGGGCCTTCTGGGCATTCATGATCTTGTCCGTCTCCTCAATGAGGGTGGGGATGAACCGCAGGGCGATGCACATCATCATGGACAGCTCGTGGACAGGCACATGGATCTTTTTCAGAGGGCCCATCAGACTCTCCAGCCCATCGGTCAGGGAGATGGGCGACGTGGTATAGGTCAGCAGAAAGGTACCGGAAATCAGCATCAGGATCCGGCCCGTCATAAAGACAGCCCGCTCCAGTCCGTCGGTGGTAATGGCCAGCTTCCACAGCCGGACCAGTACCCGGCCGGTATCGGTGTAAAAGAGGTTCAGCACACCGGTAAAGATCAGGATCATAATCAGGGGCTTCATGCCCTTGACAATGGATTTTGGCGGGATCGTGGAGATCCGGATGGCCGCCAGCAGAAACGCCAGCACCACACCGTAGGAGATCCAGCTCTTGGCGCAGAACAGAGCAACAATATAGAGCACCACAGAGATCAGCTTGGTCCTGGGGTCCAGACGGTGGACAAAGGAGGTGCCGGGGAAATACTGGCCCAGAGTGATATCTTTAAGCATGGGCGTATTCCTCCTTCACCTTCAGCAGCGCCTCCACGGCGGCATCCAAGGTATAGACCTTGGGCACATCCACCCCAAGCTCCCGAAGCTTCAGAAACACCTGAGTCACCTGAGGGATGCTGAGTCCCATCTCCGTCAGCTCTTCCGCCCGCTCAAAGACCTGGGCAGGGGTGCTGTCCATGGCAAGCCTGGAGCCGTTCATGACCAGCAGCCGGTCTGTGAGGCGCGCCACATCCTCCATGGAGTGGCTGACCATGAGGACGGTGGCATTTTTCGCTTTCCGGTAGGCCTGAATATTGCCCAGGATCTCTTCCCGGCCAACCGGGTCCAGCCCGGCAGTAGGCTCATCCAGGATCAGCACCTCCGGCTCCATGGCTATGACACCGGCAATGGCCACCCGACGCTTCTGACCGCCGGAGAGATCGAAGGGGGACACCTGGAGCTGCTGCTCCGTAATGCCTACGAAGCCCGCCGCCTCCCGGACCCGCCGGTCGATCTCCTCCTTGCTCAGGCCCATATTGGTGGGGCCAAAGGCAATGTCTTTATATACCGTCTCTTCAAAGAGCTGGTACTCCGGGTACTGAAACACCAGTCCCACCCGGAACCGGGCGGCCCGGGTCAGCTTCTTGTCGGACCAGATGTCCTGGCCGTCCAGCAGCACCTCCCCGGAAGTAGGCTTCAAAAGGCCGTTGAGCTGCTGCATCAGCGTGGACTTTCCGGAGCCGGTGTGGCCGATGATGCCCACAAATTCTCCCCGGTTCAAGGCGAAATTCACCTTGTCCAGGGCGGTATGCTCAAAGGGCGTACCAATGGAATAGGTATACGTCAGGTCCCGGACCTGTAAAATCGGATTCACTCTTTTTTCCTCCCTAGGGGTCAGGCCTTCAGCCAAGCAAAAAGTGCCTGCGCGCAATGTTCAGGGTCCAATTCGTCCAGGGGGAGGTGCTCCCCTCTTTTGTTCAGCTCCCAGCACAGCTCTACGGGCTCGGGCGCCGCCAGTCCCAGGCTATGGAGCATCTCCACCTGGGCAAACACCTGCTTAGGGGTGCCGTCGGCGGCGATTTTGCCTTTGTTCAGCACCACCACCCGCTGGGCCAAGGCAGCCTCGTCCATGTGGTGGGTAATGAGAACCACGGTAATATGCTTGTCCGCGTTGAGCTTGGTGATGGTATCCATCACGTCCTTCCGGCCCCGGGGATCCAGCATGGCGGTAGGCTCATCCAGGACGATGCACTTTGGCTCCAGGGCGATGACCCCGGCAATGGCAATGCGCTGCTTCTGCCCGCCGGACAGAAGGTGGGGCGCATGCTCCCGATACTCATACATGCCCACCTGCTTCAGGGCCCGGTCCACCCTCCTGCGGATCTCAGGGCTGGCTACCCCCAGATTCTCCGGGCCGAAGGCCACGTCCTCCTCCACCACATTGGCAACGATCTGGTTGTCCGGGTTCTGGAAGACCATGCCCACACAGCGCCGGACCTCCATGATCCGCCCCAGGTCGGAGGTGTCGATGCCATCTACATACACCTTTCCGCCGGTGGGCAGGAGGATGGAATTGAAATGCTTCGCCAGGGTGGACTTTCCGCAGCCGTTGGTGCCCAGCACCGCTACAAAGCTCCCCTGCCGGATGGTAAGATTTAAGTCCTCAAAGACGGGAACACTGGTCTGCCCCTCCAATGCCGGATAGGAGAAAGCCAGATGCTCCACAGATATAATATCTTCCAATCGATTGTCCTCTTTTCTGAATGTTAGGGCTCCCACCGGCCGGTGGAGCCGCAGGGCAGCACCAGGCCGGACTGCCTGACAGGCAGACCCAGCTCCCCGGCGGCGGTCTTACCGCCGTGATCCTTGCCGAACACCACATCGGAGGCGTAGCTCACGGCGGAGGGGGCAAGTCCCGTGGTATAGGAATTGATGATGACGAAGAGCGGGTCATCCGTCAGGAGCTTCGCCGTCTCCAGCAGGAAGGGATAGAAGCTGGTTTCCATCTTCCAGATCTCTCCGCTGGGCCCCCGGCCATAGCTGGGGGGGTCCATAATGATGCCGTCGTACCGGCGGCCCCGGCGGATCTCCCGCTGGATGAATTTGCCGCAGTCGTCCACGATCCAATGGATAGGCTTGTCCGCCAACCCTGAGGCAATGGCGTTCTCCTTGGCCCAGGCCACCATATTCTTGGCGGCATCCACGTGGTATACCTCCGCGCCCCCGGCTGCTGCCGCCAGGGTAGCGCCGCCGGAGTAGGCGAACAGGTTCAGCACCCGCACCTGCCGGTGGGCAGAGGCCACCTTCTCCCGGATGAAGTCCCAGTTGGCAGCCTGCTCCGGGAAGACCCCGGTATGCTTGAAATTCATGGGCTTGACGTTGAAGGTCAGATAGTCCCGATAGCTGATCTGCCAGCGCTCCGGCAGATGGTGGTCCGACCAGTGCCCGCCGCCGGTGTTGGAGCGGATATACCGGGCATCATATTTTTTCCACTGAGGGGCATCGTGAGGGGTGGCCCAGATGACCTGGGGGTCCGGCCGCACCAGGACATATTTTCCCCAGCGCTCCAGCCGCTCTCCGTCTGAGGCATCCAGCACCTCATAATCCTTCCATTGATCTGAAATCCAAAGCATGGACAGTCTCCTTCTCTTTCTTTAGCCGACCCAGCCGCTGCTGTCATCCCGGTCGTTACGGTCATCCCGATCCCCGCGATTGTGGCTGCCGCCGGTGGTGTCATTGGTGGTGTCCTCTGTTTCCTCCCGGCTGCCCTGGTCCTGCCAGCTGTCGTGGGTGTGGGTGGGACAGAGAATATACGGTGCGTCGCTGCCGGAGTTGGCCCCGCCCCGGAAGCCGTGCCAGGGCATGGGATTGCCGTCCTCGTCCACGGCATAGACATAGGAATCCAGGTAGTACATCTCCTCCAGGCCGTTGCCGATGGCCGCCTGGATCTCCGCGATCTCCGCAGGGGTCAGCTTCACCAGGGAGCGGGTCTGCACGTCTCCGTCGGCCATAAGGCCGCAGTATTCCGTAGCCACGCCTTCGCCGGAGACGCAGTAGTTCACTTCCACGTGCTTATCGCAGTACTCCGTGGGCATATCCTCAGGATAGCAGTTGACGGTGGCCGTCCGGTTGCCCCGGACATCGTTGGCGCAGGCCGCAGTGGCCAGCTTGCCGGAGTCCAGGCAGACGGTGACGGACTGAAACTGGGCGCCGCTGTAAAGGGCCTTGGCAGGCTTCCCCTCGTGGATCGGCTGCATGACCATTTTCCACAGCCGGGCGGCAGGGTTGCCGTAGTTGCCGGTCAGGTTGATCTGCTCCGGCTGGTTGTAGCCGCACCACACGGCGGCGGTGTAGTAGCCCGTAAAGCCGCAGAACCACCGGTCCCGGTTGCTGGAGGTGGTGCCGGTCTTTCCGGCGATGGTCTGTCCCGGGAAGATGGCCGCTCCGCCGGTGCCGGAGTTGGCCGCGTTGTACAGGCAGTAGTTCATATATTCCACGGTCTTCTCGCTGAGGATCTGCCGGGTATCCTGGGTGTTGTCCAGGATCAGCTGGCCCTCGCTGTTGTAGACCTTGGTGTAAAGCCGGGGCTCCCGGTAGATACCGTTGTTGGCAAAGGTCCCATAGGCCGCGGACATTTCCCTTACGGTGGAGCCCACGGTCAGTGCTCCCAGGGCCAGGGGGGCTACCGCCACATCGGAAAGGCTCTGGCCGTTGGCCAGGGCATAGCTGTCCGTCAGGGAGTTCTGGCCGAAGTTGTACTTGGCGAAGCTGTAGCCGTAGCTGGTGCCGATGGCATCCAGGGTGTTGGCGGAAATGGCGTTGACGGAGGACACAATGCCGCTGAAGATCGTCCGGCTGTAGTTGTATTTCCGGCTGTCATTTCTTGGGAAGGGCACGTCATCGATATATTGCAGCGGCATGTCCTTGACCACCGTAGCCGGGCTGAAGCCCCCCTTTTCAAAGGCGGGGGCGTAGACGGAAATGGGCTTCTGGGAAGAGCCGGTCTGGAGCCTGGCCTGGGTGGCCTTGTTGTAGGCGAAGAAATCCGTCTTCTCTCCCACGCCGCCGGACAGGGCTACCACATCGCCGGTGCTGTTGTCGATGACCACAATACCGGACTGGAGCTGCTGGGTGCTGCGGGTAGTGGGGATCTTCTCCAGATCCGTGTAGATGGCATCCACCTGATTCTGCACATTCATATCCAGGGTGGTATAAATATGGTAGCCGCCCTTCTGGATCCGCTCCAGGTAGTAGTTCCGGGTCTTTTCTCCGGCGGACTCCCAATCCACACCGTCCTCGGCGGCCAGGTCCCTGGCCACATCCAGAATGGCCGCATCCACAAACCAGCTGTACACTGTCTGAGAGGCGTTCAGATTCACGGTCACCAGGCTGCCGCACTCCGGGCAGTAGTAGTGGGCACCCTCCTGCTTGAAGGTAGACACAGTGCCGCCGTAGCCGCAGTTATCGCAGTCCGCCCAGCGGTCCTCGGCGTCGATCCCATCCTTAAAGACCATCTCCTGGGCCACTGCCGCGTCGTATTCCTCCTGAGTCAGATACCCTTGGTTCAGCATCTCGGACAGGACATTCAGCTGCCGGTACCGGTTCCGACCGGCACCGTCCCGGACCTCCCCCTTATATTTAAAGGTATTGTGAGAGTAGGGATTGAACAAAGAGGGGTTGTTGGTAATGCTGATGAGGCTGGCGCACTCCGCCGTGGTCAGGTTCTGGAGCTCCTTGCCGAAGTAGGCGGCGGCAGCGCTCTTGACGCCGTAGCAGCCCTTGCCCAGATAGATCCGGTTCAGGTACTCGTACATGATGACGTCTTTGTCGTACTGCTTCTCGAACATCTGGGCCCGGAAAATTTCCATCACCTTTCTCTGGACGGTGATGCTGTTTTCCTGGCTCACGTTTTTGATCAGCTGCTGAGTGATGGTGGAGCCGCCAAACTGGGAGTCCCCGCCGAAGAACATATTCATGCAGGCCTTCACGGTGGTGATCCAGTCCACGCCCTGGTGCTCGTAGAACCGCTTGTCCTCAATGGCGATGGTGGCATTGATCAGATCCTGAGGGATCTCGTCCAGCGTGGCGATCTGCCGGTCCGTGGTGGTATAGATTTGCTGGAGCTGCTGAATATTTCCGTCGTTGTCCACATAATAAAGGAAGGAGGTCTTTTCCAGATCGTAGTCGTCAATGGACCAGTCGGAGGCCTCCGTCAGGATATCGTCCTGGAGATAGTCTCCCAGAGTGCCCACAAAGACCACGCCGCAGATGAGCAGGATCAGCACCACCGTCAGGCAGCCGCCAATGGCGATCTTCAGGGCGGAGAGGGCCGCGGAGCCCAGCGTATACAAAGTCTTGATAGACCAGTGGGGATCCCAATCCTGGCGTTCTCTCTTCTTTCTCCTTCTTTTCACGTTTTCATCCTTTGCCATAGATCAAACCCACGATTTTCCCCGGTGGGGGCAAAATCGAATCCTTTCAGAGAAATGCGCATGGTTCGTCACCATATCATCTCCGGATTATATCATAGGAATTCAAAAAACGAAAGACCCAATTCGTGAATTATAGGTGAATTTCCCGGGAAACCTATGTCTAAAGCCGAGGAAAAAAGAAAAAGAAAATTCCCTCTTGATTTTATGGTCCATTGGTTGTACAATACAGACAAGAAATGAGCCCCTGGAAGGAGTCCCATTATGGAAGATCAATACGGTTCCGATTTCATCACCATTACCGATGAGGACGGGACGGAATACGAGCTGGAGGTGCTCACAACCACCGAGTACAACGGTGAGAGCTACATGGCCGTCATCCCCGCCGGAGCGGAGGATTCCGACGACCTGGAAGTGAGCATTTTAAAATCCATCGAGGAAGACGGTGAGCCGATCCTCTGTGCCATTGAGGACGAGGAGGAGCTGAAGGCCGTGTACGACCTGATCATGGATGAGCTCTACGAGGAAGAAGACAGCGAGTAAGTCGCTTCTTCCTGCTTGGTGCGTGTCGTGTCCTTTTGGACCCACATTTTTTTAACGGGAAGTTAGACTTCCCGGCGGGATTGCAGACCTCCCGCCCACGCCTCGACGATGGGTGGACGCTGGGAGCAGAGAACGCCGGGAGCGGCAACCCACCTGCCATTTCGTGCAGGTCATAATCGGATGCGGTACGGCCAAAGCGGGTCCCCCGAGGAACTTCGGTTCCCCGGGGTTTTTACTTTGTAAATTTTTGTTTTTCCCCCATTCCCCTCTTGCAACTGGGCCTCTTTTCGATTATAATAGGCAGGTCTATCTGCAAATATACTATTTGCACACCAATAACGAGAGGAAATGATACCATGAGTGCATCCAGCAAGAAGAAGCTTCGTGCTGAAGAAAACGCCGCCAAGCTGACCGAACGCCAGCTGGCGCAGAACAAGGAAGACAAGAAAACCAAAGCCTATACCATCGCCTTCGGCGTGGTGCTGGCCCTTCTGGTGGTGGTAGCCGCAACCGTCGGTGTCAACCGGTCCATTGCCAACAGCGGCAGCCGGGAGAAAAATACCGTGGCCCTGACCCTGGGGGACACCACCATGAGCAACGCGGAGCTGAGCTACTACTTCATCGACACCGTCAACAGCTTCTACTCCCAGAACGGCTCCTACCTGTCCCTGTTCGGTCTGGACACCGGCAAGGCCCTGGACCAGCAGGTTTACAATGAAGAGACCGGCGAAACCTGGGCAGAATACTTCCTGTCCTCTGCCGAGGAGAGCGCCAAGTCCGTCTACGCCGTCTGCCAGGAGGCCGAAAAGAACGGCTACGAGCTGGACCAGGACAGCCAGGACCAGATCGATTCCATCACCTCCAACCTGTCTCTCTACGCCAGTGTCTACGGCTACTCCAAGCCTGTGGATTACCTGAAGGCCATGTACGGCAAGGGCGCCACCCTGGAGGGCTACCAGAACTACCTGCGGGCCAACCTGACCGCCAGCGGCTACCAGGACAGCTATAAGGACAGCCTGACCTTCTCTGCCGATGAGGTATCCGCCAAGGACAGCGAGGACTCCAAGGTCTACAACTCCTACTCCTACTATCAGTACTACCTGTCCTCCAGCCGTTACCTGGATGACGAGGCTACCAACGAGGAGAAGGCTGCCGCCGCCGAGGCCGATGCCAAGACCATCACCGGCGCTGACATCCAGAGCGTGGCCGACTTCGATGCCGCCATTGCCAAGCTGGAAGTGAATGCCGATTCCTCCGCCGCCAGCACCGCCATGACCGATAACCGCTACACCTCCGTCAGCTCCGTCATTGCCGACTGGATCAGCGACAGCAGCCGGAAGGAAGGCGACAAGACCTACATTGCCAGCACCTCCACCTCTACCGATGAGGATGGCAACGAAGTGACCACCATCTCCGGCTACTATGCCGTCTACTACATCGGCTCCACCGACAACCAGTTCCCCCTGGTAAATGTCCGGCACATCCTGGCCGGCTTTGAAGGCGGCACCACCGACGACAGCGGCAACACCACCTACTCTGACGAGGAAAAGGCTGCCGCCAAGCAGACCGCCGAGGACCTGCTGAACGAATGGAAGCAGGGCGAGGCCACCGAAGACAGCTTCGCCGCCCTGGCCACCGAGAAGACCACCGACACCGGCTCCAAGGACAACGGCGGCCTGTATGAGAACGTGTATCCCGGCCAGATGGTCAGCGCCTTCAACAACTGGTGCTTCGACAGCTCCCGCAAGCCCGGCGATACCGGCATTGTGGAAACCAACTACGGCTACCATGTGATGTACTTCGTGGGCCTGTCCGAAGAAACCTATCGGGAGTACCTGATCAAGACCGACCTGGAGACCGATGCCTACAACACCTGGTACAACACCCTGGTGGAAAGCGTGGATATGACCGTAGGCGATACCTCCCACATCCGCACAGACCTGGTCCTCAGCGCCAACAGCTGATAAACCCCGTATAAAAACGCCTCCTCCGGAAACAATTCCCGGAGGAGGTGCTTTTTTATGGGGAATTCTGTGCCCCTGATCCTGGGCGGCCTGGCCGCCGGATCCGTGGCCGGGCTCTTCGGTGCCGGAGGGGGTCTGGTGCTGGTGCCCATTCTGGGGCTCTGGGGCGGGATGGAGGAAAGCAGGCTCTTTCCTGCCTCTGTGGCCATCATCCTGCCCGTCTGCGTGACGGTTCTGGCGGCAAGCCTTTGGCAGGAGGGCCTGAGCCTGTCCGATGCCCTGCCCTATCTGCCCGGCAGCGCCCTTGGGGGACTCTTTGCCGGGCTTTGGGGCAAAAAGATCCCTGTGCAGTGGCTCCACAGGCTGCTGGGGATCTTCATTCTCTGGGGAGGCATCCGATACCTATGCTAGGATCCCTCCCGGTTTCCGTCCTCGTTGGCACGGTTCTGGGCTTTCTTTCCGCTTTGGGCATCGGCGGCGGGAGCCTGCTGATCCTGTGGCTGACCCTGGTCCTGGGCTGGGAGCCGGACCGGGCCAGGCAGGTGAATCTGCTGTTCTTTCTCCCCTCGGCGCTGGTCTCCACCTGGCTGAGGCGGAAACAGGGCAGCGTGGATCTTCGGCAGCTGCTGCCTGGGGTCGCGGCCGGATGCGCAGGAGCCTTCGGGATGGCCCTGCTGCGGCAGGGGCTGGACCCGGAGGTATTGCGGAGGCCTTTTGGCCTACTGCTGCTGGGTGCCGGTGTGCGGGAGCTGCTGTATAAAGAGAAGCCTTTGCCTTCCCCTGGGGGAAGGTGCCGCCGCAGCGGCGGATGAGGGGCGGCACCGGGTCTGGCCAGGTACCACCCCGTTTTTCTACCGCTTCCGATAGGCCAGATACCCCTCCAGGATCAACGACGCGGCCACCGCATCTACCGTATTTTTCCGCTTCTGGCCGTGGTAATTGTGGGCGGAGAGAATATTGTGGGCCTCCACCGTGGTCCGGCGCTCATCCCACATGGCTACGGGCAGGCCGCATCTTTCCTTCAGTTCATCGGCAAAAGCCCGGCAGAGCTCCGCCCTGGCCCCCTCAGTGCCGTCCATATTTTTCGGCAGACCAACCACCACTTCCCCCACCCCATTGTCCTGAATGAGCCGGAGAATATCCGCCATCAGCTTTTCCCGGTTCCGGCTGGGCACCACCGCGGTGGAGCCTACAATGGAGCAGAGCAGATCCGAAATGGCAACACCGGTGCGGGCATCGCCGTAATCAATTCCCATGATCTTCATACCAAAATGTCTCCTTCTAAGTTTTTCTCTATTGTACCGGCCCCGGCAGAAAAAAGCAACTTGAGAAAAGAAGAAAAACCGGGGAAAAATGTGAAAATATCTGTTGACAACCGGAACCCCCTATGATAAAATGATTTCACCTGTGAAAAAGGGTTCTTTTTTTGTGCGCCTTTTTTCAGCCCCGGAGCGATTTCTATGTAGTTCATCGCTTTCTAAATCTTTTCTTATAGCCGGGTGTGATACAGGGAGGCAAATTTTAAGGAGGTGCCGTTATGCGCGTTAAAGTCACTTTGAGATGCTCTGAGTGCAAGCAGAGAAACTACAACACCATGAAGAACAAGAAGAACGACCCCGACCGTCTCGAGATGAAGAAGTACTGCAGATTCTGCAGAAAGCACACCACTCACACCGAGACCAAGTAAGGAGGACGCCCCATCATGGCAGAAGTCAAAAAGGAAAACTGGTTCAAGAGAACCTGGGGCCGTGTCACCAAGTACTTCCGCGAGCTGAAGAGCGAGCTGAAGAAGGTCGTGTGGCCCACCTACCAGCAGGTGCTGAAGAATGCAGCCATCGTTGTTGTCTGCGTGATCTGCGTGGGCATTTTCATCTGGCTGTTTGACTTTGTTGCCCAGGTTGGTATCGACGCCCTCATCGGCGCTTTCCACTAAGGGTAGCAGTCATGGCAGAAACCGCAAAATGGTATGTTGTGCATACCTATTCCGGGTATGAAAACACTGTAAAAGCCACCATCGAAAAGACTGTCGAAAGCCGTAAATTGCAGGACCAGATCCTGGCCGTGTCCATTCCTCTGGAAACCGTCACGGAGATCACGGAGTCCGGCGTCAGCAAGACCTACGACCGGAAGGTTTATCCCGGCTATGTGCTTGTGAAGATGGTCTACAGCGACGATACCTGGCATGTCATTCGGAATGTGCGCGGAGTCACCGGCTTCGTTGGCACCTCCAGCAATGACCCCACTCCCCTGACGGACGAAGAGATCTACGCCATGGGTGTGGAAAAGAAGGAGATCATTGTTTCCTACAAGGTGGGCGACACTGTCCGGATCATGGACGGTCCTCTGAGCTCCTTCACCGGCACGGTGGAAAGCATCGATGTCGACAACAACTCGGTGAACGTGGTGGTATCCATGTTTGGCCGGGAGACCACTGTCGAGTTTGAGCTCGATCAGGTAGAGGTCGTTTCCCAATAAACGCATCGGGTCCGTTACGGGCCGGAACGTGGGAGGGGTTTTTACCCCGCAAGCAATGCGCGCAAGCGCATCATTACCACATCTTATTCAGGAGGTGCTATTATGGCACAGAAAGTAACTGGCATTATCAAGCTTCAGATCAACGCCGCTAAGGCAACCGCTTCTCCCCCTGTTGGTCCTGCTCTGGGTCAGCACGGTGTGAATATCGCAGCATTCATCAAGGAGTTCAACGCTCGGACCAAGGATCAGGAAGGCTACAAGATCCCCGTAGTCATCACTGTCTACGCCGACCGCAGCTTCACCTTCATCACCAAGACTCCTCCGACCCCCATGCTCATCATGAAGGCCATCGGTCTGGAGAAGGGCTCCGGCGTTCCCAACAAGACCAAGGTTGGCACCATCACCAAGGCTCAGATCGCTGAGATCGCCAAGACCAAGATGCCTGACCTGAACGCTACCACTCTGGAAGCCGCCGAGAGCCAGGTCGCCGGTACCTGCCGCTCCATGGGCGTCACCGTCGTCGACTGATAGAATGCTGAATCCGGGCAGAATGACCCGGAAATGTGGGAGGATTTTTCCGCATCACCACTATAAGGAGGATAATTACATTGTTTAGAGGCAAAAAGTATAAAGAGAGCGCGAAGCTGATCGACCGCGCTGTTCAGTATGATCCCGCCGAAGCCCTGGACCTGGTCGTGAAGGGTGCTTCCGCCAAGTTCGACGAGACCGTCGAGCTGCACATCAAGCTGGGTGTTGACTCCCGTCACGCTGACCAGCAGGTCCGCGGCGCCGTGGTTCTGCCCAACGGTACCGGCAAGACCCGCCGGGTCCTGGTATTCGCCAAGGACGCCAAGGTGGAAGAGGCCAAGGCTGCTGGCGCTGACTATGTCGGCGGCATGGACCTGGTGGAGAAGATCACCAAGGAGAACTGGTTTGATTTCGACGTTGTCGTCGCTTCCCCCGACATGATGGGTATCGTTGGCCGTCTTGGTAAGGTCCTGGGCCCCAAGGGTCTGATGCCCTCTCCCAAGGCCGGCACCGTCACCCCCAACGTGGCTGCCGCTGTTAAGGAAATCAAAGCCGGTAAGGTGGAGTACCGTCTGGACAAGACCAACATCATCCACTGCCCCATCGGCAAGGTCTCCTTCGGCACCGAGAAGCTGACCGAGAACATGGATACCCTGGTCAAGGCTGTGGTCAAGGCGAAGCCCGCCGCTGCCAAGGGCCAGTATATCAAGTCCTGCACCGTCGTGTCCACCATGGGCCCCGGCGTGAAGGTCTCTACTGCCAAGTATCTGTAAGCAATCGCTTTTTCCCCGGACGCATTCGCGTCCGGGGATTTTTGTTTCTGTATTCTCTCAGGGCAGCTGCGGTGCCTGGGGGGCTAAGGTTTCTCCCTCAGCCCCGGAAGCTGGCAATGGTGGATATGACCTTGCGGATATCCAAAGGCTTGGACAGATGGGCGTTCATCCCGGCGTCAAAGCACTTTGCCGCGTCTTCGGCAAAGGCGTTGGCCGTCATGGCAATGATGGGAATGGTCTTGGCATCCGGCCGGTCCAGGCCGCGAATGGCCCGGGTAGCCGTCAGGCCGTCCATCACCGGCATCATCACATCCATCAGGATCCCATCAAAGCTTCCGGCGGGCTCTTCCCGGAACAGGTCCAGAGCCTGCTGTCCGTCCCCCACCCGGGTGATCACCGCACCCGCATCCTCCAGCAGAAGCCGGGCGATCTCGGCGTTCAGCTCGTTGTCCTCTACCAGCAGCAGGCGCATGCCGCGGATGTCCGCCGGTGCGCCATTCTTTTCTTTTGAGGCTTCCGCCTGGACCGGCTCCGCGATCTCAAAAGGCAGGGTCACCACAAAGGTAGAACCCACGTTCACCCTGCTGCTGACCTGGATGTGGCCTCCCATCCGCTCCACCAGGCCCTTCACAATGGCCATGCCCAGGCCGGTGCCCTGATAGACGCTGCGGGCATCCGTGTTTTCCTGGGTGAAGGGGTCGAAAATATGCTCCAGAAATGCTTCACTCATACCGATGCCCGTATCGCTGATGGTCCAGCGGTAGGTAACGGTTTTCTCGTCCTTTTCCACCATCTGAAACAGCGTGGTGATGGAGCCGCCCACCTTGTTGTACTTGATGCAGTTGGTGTAAATATTCAGGAATATCTGCCGCAGGTGGATGGGACTTCCGTAGACCCAGAGATCCGTAGCCTGGTCCGAGTGTTCATCGAAGGTCAGGGTAACGCCGGACTCCGCCGCTCTCTGTCCAACGATCGTCAGAATCTCCTCCTCCATCCGGTACGGGTCCATAGGCTCGCGAGCCAATGTGGTCTTGCCGCTTTCCAGCTTGCTCATTTGCAGCACATCATTCAGCAGAGACATCAGGTAGTCCGCCGATACACGCATCTTCTCCCGGTTGCTGTCAACCTGTTCCCGATTCTCCGGGTGGGCAGCATCCACCTCCAGCAGGCCAATGATGCCATTGAGAGGTGTGCGGATGTCATGGCTCATACGGGAGAGGAAGCTGCTCTTGGCGGCGTTTGCCCTTTCCGCCTGGACCGCGGCCTCCCGAAGCTCCCGGTTCTTCTCCTGAAGCACCTGGGCGTGTCTGCGCTGCTCCTCCACCTGCTTTTGCTGGTAGCCCAGGGATATCTGCCACTGGACGATTTGCTGCGCTATCAGAAGCAAGCTATAGATAACCAGCGCAAACAGCAGGTTTCCGGGAGTCGAATCGAAGACCTCCCGCTCTGACATATAGGCATAGACATAGTACCCCTGGCTTTTATCCATCAGGCCGAACTCATGGCCGAAGACACGGCTGCTGCTCCGGGCAAGGCTCAGGCGTTTTCCCCTTCCGTGCTCCAGAATGTGCCCCAGGATCTCGCTGTCACGGACATCCGTACCGACCAGCGAATCGTCATTGGAGGCCACAACAACGTTTGCGCTGCTGATGACAATGGTGCCATTCCCCTCCACATTGTACCCGTTTACCAGGGGATAGATGGAGTTGTTAATGGACCGGGCGTATTGGGCATTGGTGCAATAGTATCCCAGGATGACCCCTGCCTTGTCCATGCGGCTTGCGGCAGCAAGGTCTGTATGAGAGCCGTCCGGATTGATCAGGCGGACAGTATATATTTTCTCCTGGAACGCCACCGTATCCAAAATGGAGTCCATATCCAGCCGGGCCAGAAGCGCCCCGGCATTCAGAGGCGCAGAGGAATTCTGCCCGGTCACTTTCCCCTGCTCATCCAGCAGAAGTACCCCGTCCAGCACGCACTTTTCCGCGCAATCCTCCAGGGTCTCCCGGTCTTCCGTACCTGTTTCCCGCAGCCGCATCTGGATCATGGAAACGCTTTCCGACATACGGAGCAGACTCTTTGCCTCCGATGCCAGATCGTGGAGCTGGCTGGCGTTGCATTGGCCCTTCATATATTCTACAGTGGAACGCAGACGGCTTTCCGCCTCGATCACATCGGCCCTTGCGGAGTAGAAAAACACCCCAGCCAGCAGCGCCATACCGAAGGCAATTTCCAGGATCCAGAGCTTTCTGCCGCCCAACAGTTTTTTATCCGTTTTCATAGAGTCCTCCCAAATACCTGTCTGTGTCCTGGATGTATGCTCCGATGATCCGCTCCGTTGTGCCATCGTGATACATTTCACGCAAAACGGTGTTCAGTTGGTCACTCAGTCCTCTGGGATCCGTTTTATCAAAGGCCACGCCCAGGCCCACTGTCAGCAGCGGTTCCTCCAGGATCCGGAACTCCAGGCCGCTCTCCGACATGAATTGCCGGATCCCTGTGTCGTGGGCGGCGATGGCATCCACATAACCCTTGCTGAGCAACAGGAAAATCAGGTCCCGCTTCTGAACGGAAATCACCCGCCGCAGCTCTGGCAATGCCTCATGGTGGCTTCTGATCATCTCCTCCGGCTTGGTGGTAGACTGCACCGCAATAACCTTGTCCTTCAGGTCCTTCAGGCTGTGAATATCGCTGTCCACATTGACCGCGACAACCTGATGACTTCTCATATAGGGGCCGCTCCACCGGTATTCCTCTTCCCGGCCATCCATCGAGAAGCTGCTCCAGATGCAGTCAATGGCCCCGCTTTCCAGCAGGGTCTTCTTCTCTTCCCAATTGATGATCGTGAATTCCGCCTGATAGCCCATCCGCCGGAAGACCTCTTCCCCCAGCTCCACATCGATGCCGGTCATATTGCCGTCCCCATCCATATAGCTGAAGGGCGCAAAATCATCGCAGCCGACAGTGATCTTTGTCTTTTTTGCGGTGGCCCCATCATCGTCTGTAGATTTCCCGCAGCCGGTCAGCAGCCCGGCTGCCAGGCAGGCCCCGCAAAGCAGCGCGCCCCATATCTGAATATAGCTTTTCTTTCTTCCCATGAACAAATCTCCAAACCTATGTTGAACCCCATGATCCCCGCTGTAACCGAAGACGGTGCCCTAGCCTATTGGACAAGCTCCAGGCTCTCCGTCTGCCGGTAGCGTCTTGTAACCAGTACCTGCCCACGGTCGTCTGTCACCGTTAAGCCCAGGGACAGTCCTTCTTCCAGCCCGGTCTGCACCTGGGCATCCATGGCTTTCAGCCGCAGACCGGAAAAGGGCGCTTCCCCCTCCGGGATCTCCGCCCTTACCTGGGCCCCCAGCAGAGAGGCAATGTTCAGAATCTTCTCCGGCTCCGTATAATTTTCCACCCGGTAGAGCCACTTATCCCGGTAATAGGCATAGTCCCCTGCCCACAGTGTGTCCTGAGAGCCATCCGGCAGGTCTGTATTCTCCCGGAGCCATTGACCCAGGGCCTGGGTCGTCTTCCGGGCTCCTGTGGCGTTCAGGTGGCCTCCGGCGTCGGACCAGCTGCCTGCCGGGTCCAGGGTTTCCAGACTTCGCAGGTCCAGGGTTTCTGCTCCCAGGCTTTTCGCCATCTCCAGGGCGGCGCTGCCGTAGCTCTGGCGCTCCATAGAACCCTCGTAGCAATAGGGAATGAAGGTGATCAGGGGGATGATGTCATGCTCCTGACAGTATCGGACAAAGGCCTCCAGATATCCCATAGCCCAGGTTTTGCCCTCCGCCCTTTCCAGGGACCCTTCCGGCGAGACCACCGGGGTGGAACCCAGCATGGCCTCCGCTCCCTTTTCCATGGAATACTGCACCGGCTGCCGAAGACTCTCCCCGGTGAGTTCCTTCCATCGGTTGTGGTAGATATCCAGGGGAAACAGCAATTCCGTCCGGTCCTTGGTGTCCTGGTACAGGTCCATCACCGCCTGGATCTTTGTTTTGGACAGAGGATAGGCGTCCAGCGCCGGATGGCACAGGCCTACGGACATGACGTTTTCCGTTTCCTCCGCATTCAGCACATCCAGCACCGCCACCTTGGGCTTCTGGTACTCCACCGCCAGCCGCAGCTGCCAGTAGCTCGCCGCCAGGGAGCCGCCGTGGATACCCAGATTATAGGAACGGATTCCAAAATCCTTCCACAGCTGCATGGGCAGAAATCCATTGACCACATGACTGGTACCGAAAAGCAGCACATCATACTCCCGGTCCCTTTTCAAAAACCCACCGTTTTTGCCGCGGCCCGTAGGCAGCTCCACCGCCCGGCCCAGATAGCCGATGCCGCCGACAACCAGGGCCAGCAGCACCAGGACGCTGATGAGGCGCTTAAAACTGCGCATAGATAAAGCCGGACCCATGAAATCCATTCCCCCAAATTCCCAAAAAGAATGTCAGCAAAATCAACCCTGCCAGCAGCAGCTCCCGCACCGGCCAGCTTCTTGTCTCGAACCAGCGGACGGGATCCGTCCCCCGGTATTGGGCCCGGTCCACAGCGTACAGCAGCCCCGCGCTCAGCAGCAGCACCACGGAATCCGGCCCGTCCAGTCCCAGGCTGTGGGCCTGAAGGGCATCCAGAAGCCGGGTAGGCTGAAAATCCAAGGCGATCCGCTTCCAGATCGCCAGAGCACTGTGGAGCCGGTCCGCCCGGAACAGCACCCAGGCGGCGCAGACCAGCAGGAAGGTGAGGGCAGCGCACAGCGTCTTATATCCGTCCGACTGGCCATCGATGCCCAGCTTTTCCCGGCACCGGGCCCGGGTATCCTTTGTCAGCCTGCCAATGACCTGGTAGGCCCCATGAAGGGCACCCCAGGCCAAAAAGCCCCAGCTGGCCCCATGCCAAGCGCCGCTGATGAGGAACACCACCATGATATTGACGCAGGTTCTTCTCAGCCCACAGCGGCTTCCCCCCAGGGGGAAATACACGTAATCCCGGAACCAGGTGCTCAGGGAAATGTGCCACCGCCGCCAGAACTCCGAAATGGAGCCGGAAAAATAGGGTGCGTCGAAATTTTTTACCAGCCGGATGCCCAGCATCCGGGCTCCGCCGATAGCAATACAGGAGCAGCCGGCAAAATCACAATAGATCTGCAGGGCATACACCACCGTAGCCAGAGCCAAACAGCTTCCGGAGAAAGCCCCATAGTCCCCATACACCGTATCCACCAGCATCGCCGCCCGATCCGCAATGACCAGCTTCTGAAAGTAGCCCCAGGTCATGATCAGAAAGCCTGCCCGCAGGTCCTCATATTCCGGCTTCCGGCACTGCGCATACTGGGGCAGCAGCCGGTCTCCCCGGCCAATGGGGCCTGTCAGCAGCTGGGGGAAAAAGGAGACGAACAGAGCAAAGCGCAGAAAATTCCGCTCCGCCGGGTACTTGCCCCGGCGCACATCCCACAGATATCCCGCCGCCTGAAAGGTGAAAAAAGAGATGCCCAGAGGCGCAGCGATCCGGAAGCTCCCGTTGACCGGCAGCCCCAGCCGGGCCAGATTGGACAGCACAAAGGGGGTATATTTGAATACCCCCAAAAGGCCAAACAGCAGCACCAGCGCCCCAGGAAGGCCCCACCGCCTGCGCTCCAGCAGAAGCCCAGCCAGATAAGCAAGCGCCGTAGCGCCCAGCAGCACCAGGCAATATTTCAAGCCCCAGCTGGCATAAAACAGATAGCTGGCAACAAGCAGCAGCCCGTTTTTCATCCGTCTGGGGAAGACCCAGACACCGAGCAGCACCAGGGAAAAGAAAAACAGGAAGCCATAGGAATGAAACTGCAAGGATACCCCTCCCTTTTACTTTTTCGCCGGGAAATATTCCTCCACAAAGTCCACCTTTTCCACTTGAAAGCTCCTGCCGTTCAGGTTACTGAGGCTCCCGGCGTCGGTGGTAAACAGGAAGGTCAGTTTGTAGGAATAGAGGGCCTGATAGGTCCTGTCAAACCGCTTGTCCAGCTTGCCATATTTCCCGTCCCCCAGCAGAGGGTGACCGGCGTGGGCAAACTGGGCCCGGATCTGATGGGTCCGGCCGGTGATGAGCTCACATTCTACCAGGCTCAGGCCGTTTCGGCTGTCCAGCACCTTGTAGTTGGTCTGGCAGGTTTTGGCGCCGGGTTTTGGCCCATCGGTAACAAAGACACGGTTCTTCACCGCGTCTTTGAATAGGTAGCCCTTCAGGCTCCCTTCCTTGGGCTTGGGCGTTCCCTCTACAATGGCCAGATAGCGCTTGTCCAGCTCCCGGTCCTTGATTTTCTGATTCATGACCCGCAGGGCCTCCGCCGTCTTGGCGGCGATGACAATGCCGCCGGTGTTCCGGTCGATGCGGTTGCACAGGGCCGGGGTGAAGGCATTCTCCTCCCGGGGCCGCCACTCATGCTTCTGATACAGATAGGCCTGGATCTGGTCGATGAGGGTCCGGCCGTACTCCGCTCCGTCGTGGGGGTGCACCGCCAGCCCGGGACGCTTGTCCACCAGCAGAATGTGCTCGTCCTCATAGACGATGTTCAGCTTGGGAGCCGCCACGGTCAGGTAGGCATTGTCCTCCCGGGGTGTATCGAAAAACTCATCGTTGATGTACAGCTGCAGCAGGTCCCCCGCCTCCAGCCGGGTGTCCCGCTGGGCCCGGGCTCCGTTGCGTTTGATCCGCTTCAGCCGTATGTATTTCTGGGCCAGGGAGGCAGGCAGCAGGGGCACGGCCTTGGCAAGGAACCGGTCCAGCCGCTGTCCGGCATCATTGGTCCCAATCGTCAGTTCCTTCATGGCCTGTTCCCTTCCATCTCGGCAAAATGGCGGTTGATCTGGTCTGTGAACTCCTGGGCTGCATTGTAGCCCAGCTTGCGCTGGCGGACATTGATGGCCGCCACCTCCAGAATCACCGCCAGATTCCGGCCTGGGGTAATGGGGATGGTGTTCATGGGGATCTTCACCCCCAGGATCTCCATATACTGCTCCTCCAGCCCCAGCCGGTCGTAGGCATCCTGATTGTTCCAGGGAACGATGTTCACCACCAGGTCGATGGACTTCCGGGACCGAACAGAGCCCATGCCGAAGAGCTTGGCCACGTTGACAATGCCGATGCCCCGAAGTTCAATATAATTGCGGATCAGCTCCGGCGCGGAACCCACCAGAGAATTGGAGTTGACCTTGCGGATATCCACGGCATCATCGGCAATGAGCCGGTGTCCCCGCTTCAGAAGCTCCAGAGCCGCCTCGCTCTTGCCGATGCCGCTTTCACCGGTGAGAAGGAGCCCCTCGCCATAAACCTCCATCAGGACGCCGTGGCGGGTGATCACAGGGGCCAGCTCCGCCCGAAGGTAGGAAATCAGGTTGGAGCAGAAGGTGGAGGTTGCCTCGTCTGTGCGCAGAATGGACACATTGTGCTTCTTGGCCATGTCCAGGCACTCCTCGTCCACCGGCAGACTCCGACAAATGAGCAGAGCCGGGATCTTATAATCCAGCAGCCGATCGAAAATGACCAGACGCTCCTGCGGTGCCTTCTTATTCAGGTAGCTCCATTCCATGTTCCCCAGGACCTGCAGCCGCCGGGGCTCGAAATGGTCAAAATAGCCTGCCAGGCTCAGGCCCGGCCTGGCCACGTCCTCTACCGTAATGCGGATAGATCTATAGTCTGTGGAGGCGTAAATGACCTCCATATGGAATTCTTTTTCAATTGCGGGAAGGGTCACATTGTATTCGCCCACGATCCCTCTCTCCTTCCTGTATGGCAGCCATACTCTACTATTATAACAGACGGAGAAAGAATAGCAAGGGCGTTTTTCCCTTGAGAACGGAAACCCGGAAAAATATTTTGCCGCCCTCAAGAAAAAAGTCAAAAAAACACTTGCATTTTTCGTGATTATCTGGTATTATATTCAGGCGCTTGGATTAGCGCATGTAGTGAAGTAATTATCCGGATGGGAGGTGCAATGAATGGCGAAGTGTGATTTTTGTGGCAAGGGCGTGACCTTTGGTATTAAGGTTTCCCACTCCCACAGACGTTCCAACCGTGCCTGGAAGCCCAATGTCAAGCGGGTCAAGGCCGTTGTCAATGGAACTCCCTGCCATGTGTACGCTTGTACCAGATGCCTCCGTTCCAATAAGGTTGAGCGGGCCATCTGATTCCCTTGGCTGATAAATACGCTGCCAATCACTGGCAGCGTTTTTATTTTTGTCCAAAAACCCTCTCCTGGGAGAGGGTGGCAGGGCGAAGCCCTGACGGGTGTGGGGC